>NZ_LFGT01000018.1:74890-92512 GCF_002078115.1 Halomonas sp. BC2
CCTGGGTTTGCCGTGGTGACGTATTGGGGTTGATGATGTGGGCGGCATACCGTAGCGCGGCGTAAGCGGAGCGCACCCGCGAAGCACCCCGATAGGGGTGCCGGTGGTGGCAATGGCTTGGTACACATGACGATAGGGTTGTCGCCACACCATTCAATGCGAGACGCTTACCTCAATCCCGTAAGCTCATGATGCGCCAATGGCGCGCCTCGGCCACTTGGCGCAGGGTGTCGTCAGGGTCTACGGCAACGGGGTTGTCGACCACTTCCAGTAGCGGCAGGTCGTTGTGTGAGTCGCTGTAGAACCACGCATCATCGAGGGTGCAGTCCTGGTCTTCCAACCATGCTTCCAAACGCGTGACTTTGCCTTCTCGGAAGCTGGGCACCCCGGCCACGCGTCCGGTATAGCGGCCATCGACCATTTCGGGGTCGACGGCAATCAGATCATCCACGCCCAGCCGCTCGGCAATCGGGCCGGTGATGAAACGGTTGGTGGCCGTAATGATCAGCAGCGTATCGCCCTTGGTGCGGTGGCGGGCCAGCAGCTCTTCGGCCTTGGGCAGAATATGCGGCTCGATCTTGCTAATCATAAACTGTTGGTGCCAGGCAGCAAGCTGTTCCGGGCTGTTGTCAGCCAAGGGTTTCAGCGCCAGCGCCAGAAACGCCATCATGTCCAGCGTGCCCGCATTATAGTCGGCCAGGAAGCGCTCGTTGGCCTCGCGGTAGGCCACCGGGTCCACGGCTCCTTGCTCTACCAGGAACTCCCCCCAGGCATGATCGCTATCGATGGATAGCAGCGTATTATCCAGGTCGAAAATGGCCAGACTCACGGCGCTCCCCTTGATGGTTGATGTTGGTGAGATGTGCGCGGCACAAAGCGCCGGATTATCGCAGAGTCGCTTGGCTTTCACCACTTGGCGCTATCAAATTGTATTGATACGGTTGACTCCCTTGTGGAAAAATGGGGACAACTGAAAATTTATGAAGGTGATGTCCGTGATCGACGCTGACGGCTTTCGCCCCAATGTTGGCATCATTATTGCCAATAGCCAGGGGCAACTGCTTTGGGCGCGTCGTGTAGGACAAAATGCGTGGCAATTCCCCCAGGGAGGCATCAAGGCAAGCGAGACTCCACAACAAGCACTTTTTCGTGAGCTTCACGAAGAAATCGGCCTGACCGCCGACGATGTTGATATTGTCGCCTGCACCCGGGGCTGGCTGCGCTACCGTCTACCACGACGCATGATTCGTACCCACTCAAGGCCGGTTTGCATCGGCCAAAAACAGAAGTGGTTTTTACTGCAAATTCGCTGTCAGGAAACCCGGATTTGCATGACGGCGACACCCAAGCCGGAGTTCGACGGTTGGCGATGGGTGAGCTACTGGTACCCGCTGGGTCAAGTGGTGCCCTTTAAAAGAGAGGTTTATCGACGCGCGTTACGAGAGCTGTCTCCCCGCGTTCAACGGTTGGCACAAGATAATGAAGGATGACGTGCGCGTCACTGCTGGAAGTCGGCAGTGGGCTATAGCCGGACACTTCCTCAGCGAGGCAAACAACAGTGAATAGTAAAACGTCGATGCTTGAGGTGCTACGACGCGTGATTCAGGAAGTGAATGGCGCGCGCAACCTCGATGCCGCGCTGTCCACCATGGTACGTCGTATCCGCAAGGCCATGCAGACGGACGTCTGCTCGTTCTACCTGTATGACAAAGAGCTGGAGTCGCTGGTGCTGATGGAAACCATCGGCCTGCGCACTCAGGCCGTGGGGCGAGTCATTCTGCCACTGGGCGAAGGCCTGGTGGGGTTGGTAGCCAAGCGCAGTGAGCCTCTCAACCTGGAAGATGCGCAGTCGCACTCGCACTTCCGCTATTTCGAGGCCACCGGGGAGGAGCGCTACTGCAGCTTTCTCGGCGTGCCGATCATCCACCAGCGTCACATGCTGGGCGTGCTGGTAGTGCAGCAGGCGGAAAAACGCCGCTACGATGACGAAGACGAAGCCTTTCTGGTCACCATGGCAGCCCAGTTGGCCGGCGTGCTGGCCCATGCCCTGGCCACGGGCCACCTGACCCGCCCTGCGCTGCCCGGCGGCCAAGCCATGTTCAAGGGCGTGGCCGCTTCGCCCGGGATGGCCATGGGCGAGGCCGTGGTCATTACTCCGCCCGCTGACCTCAACAGCGTGCCAGACCTGATTCCCAGCGATCAGGAGTACGAAATCGCCCGTCTCAAGGAAGCCATCGGCAAGACCCGCGACGAGATCCGCGCGGCGGCCGAGCGGCTGGTCAACCGTATCTCTTCCCAGGAGCTGGCGCTGTTCGATGTCTACCAGCAGATGCTGGGCGAGGCGGCGCTTTCGGAAGAGGTCGAAAAACGCATCCGTGAAGGGCAGTGGGCGCCGGGGGCGTTGGCCGATGTGGTGCGCCGTCACGTGCAATACCTGGAGCGGGTCGATGACGACTACCTGCGTGAACGGGCGGCGGATATTCGCGACCTGGGCCGTCGTGTGCTGGCGCATCTTCAGGAAGACACGCCCGCCACCCCGGAAACCTACCCGGACGACGCCATTCTGGTGGGCGATGAAATCAGCGTGGCCATGCTGGGCGAAGTGCCCCGTGACAAGCTCAAGGGGCTGGTCTCGGTGCGTGGCTCCAGCACCTCGCATGTGGCCATTGTCGCCCGCGCCATGGGCATCCCGACCGTGCTGGGCATGATGGACTTGCCGCTGCCCCGCCTCAACGGCGCCCCCGTGGTGCTGGACGGCCACCGTGGGCGGCTGTTCGTACGGCCCATGGCCGAGCTCAAAGCTCGCTATGCCAGCCTGATTGCCGAAGAGAAAGTGCTCAGTGAGGTGTTGGCCCACGAGCAGGACCTGCCCAGCGAAACCCCGGATGGCCACGGCATCCCGCTGATGGTGAACACCGGCCTGGCGGTGGATGCGTCTGCCATGCTGAAAAGCCGGATTGGTGGGGTAGGGCTCTACCGCACCGAAGTGCCGTTCATGATCACCGAGCGCTTCCCCGGCGAGAAAGAGCAGATGCGCATGTACCGGGAGCAGTTGGCAGGCTTTGCGCCGCTGCCGGTGGTCATGCGCACGCTGGATATCGGCGGCGACAAGGATTTGCCCTACTTCCCCATCGAAGAGGCCAACCCTTTCCTGGGCTGGCGCGGCATGCGCGTCACTCTCGACCACCCTGAAGTGCTGATGGTGCAGCTGCGTGCCATGCTCAAGGCCTCTCAGGATCTGAACAACCTCCACGTTCTGTTCCCGATGATCACCAACGTCGAGGAAGTGGACGAAGCGATTCGCCTGCTCGACCGCGCCATCATCGAGCTGGGCGAAGAGGGCATCCAGGTGGCGCGGCCCAGCGTCGGGGTCATGATCGAAGTGCCCGCCACCATCTATCAGATGGATGCGCTGGCCAAGCGGGTGGACTTCTTCTCGGTGGGCAGTAACGATCTCACCCAGTACCTGCTGGCGGTAGACCGCAACAACGCACGGGTATCCAGCCTCTACGATGCGCTGCACCCAGCGCTGCTGGGCGCGCTGGTCGAGCTGTCTCAGGATGCCCGGCGGCTGAACAAACCCATTTCGCTGTGTGGCGAGCTGGCCGGGGACCCGGCAGGGGCGCTGCTGCTGATGGCCATGGGCTTCAATAGCCTCTCCATGAATGCTCCCAGCCTGCCCAAGGTGCGAGCAGCCATTCGGCGTGTCACCCTGGCTGATGCGCAAACGCTGCTCAAGGAGATCATGCAGCTGGATACGCCTTCCCAGGTGCATGCCCATCTCAACCAGCGCTTCGACGAGTGGCAGCTTTCCCACCTGCTTCCCCCCAGGGATTAATACCCCCTGTAGGCGGGCGTTGCCAACGTGGTCTCACCCAGAAACCGACCGAGGGGCCCAAAACGCTGCTCGGTCAAGGTGATGCTCCCTGCGTGGCTCAATGAGAGCCACGTAGTGGCTCGTGTGCCGTAGGTCTCGCCCACGATGAACGCCGCAGAGAGCTGACGCTCCAGTATCAGCCCCACGCCGGTATCGGGTAGCGCCGCGTCATCGGCAAGGCGGGCATCGTGAAGCGCCTGGCGGGTGGCCTGACGCCAGTGGCCCGCTTCATGCTGGCGTAGGGCATGGCGCACCGCCTGGAGCTTGGGCCATGCGGTGTTCAGACTGGCATTCGATAACCCGTGAAACCCCTCGGCCACTTCGTTCAGCGTCACGCCGTTGCGCCCCCGGTGCAGGTGCCAGCAGTGGGTGGGCGTCGCCACCAGCAGGTTGAACCCGGCATAGCGGGCTGCGCCGTGCTCGGCCATGTCCCTTAACCACTGGGCAGGGTCGCTACTGGTGAGTGCGTTGGCCACCAGTTCGCCCCGGCTGGGCGGGTGAGCGGGGGCCGACAACCGGGTGTCGCGCACGTTGGTCAATGCGGCTACCATTCCTTGCCGGTTGGCCGCCAGCCAGGTGCCACCTGCCTCCAGGTCACGGCCGCCCAGCAGGGGCTTGTCACCCCAGTGGCCCAGTGGTGCCGTGGGACGGGCATGAAATTCATCCCGATTACCGGCCAGACGCAAGGGGAACCGGCTGCCAGGCTGCCATGAAAAGGTAATCAAACACATAAACGACCCCTGTTGGTCACAAAATCCGGCTCCTTGCCGTGCGCTGCATGACAGCCTGCAAGAGTGGACGTACACTTGGCTCAATAGCTAAAGCAATAAGATGGTTCATCTGCCGAGGCAGAGCCTCTTATCGACGAGGAATGCGTGCACTATGCAACGTGATCAGCAAGAGCACTTCTGGAACGCCATCATCTGGCCCGTTCTGTGGCCGCTGCTGTTAGTGCAAGCCGCACTCGTACTGCTCTGCCTGTTGATGGGAGTGGTGATCTGGGTGATGTCGCCAGGCCAGGCCTCCTGGTCGACCACGTTATGGCTTACCCTGGCCCTGCTGCTGGGCAGTTGCATGAATGTAGGCGCTTTCTTGATGTTAATCAAAGCCCGGGCCAGATATAAGGATGCCCGTTTCATGCAGTGCCTGGTCGAGCTGGAGTGCCGTGTCGCCTCCTTGGGGCAGAAGGTCGCTCCCAGCCAGCCATGGGCGGCGGAAGAAGACACCCATCAGCGCCCCCTCAAGCGCCTTACCCATGCCAACGATCGGCTGGCCGCCATGCTGGAACAGCTGGAAAAAATACCCACGGCGACGCAAGAGAGCGCGGGCCGGGCCGACCAGGCGCTGCTCGAAGACCTGCATCACCAGCAGAAGCAGCTGAAGCACCTGATGGCAGGCAGGGAGCGGGCACGGGAAGAGTCGCGGCTGAAGTCAGGCTACCTGACCTTGATGCAGCGTGAAGCCGACAGCCTGTTCGAACACCTGGGCAGCATGATCAAGGACGACACTACCGAGGCGTGTCGCCAGAACGTCACCCATGTGCGCGAGCGGCTGGCCGATATACGCTCGCTGCTGGCCAATTTCGTGCAGCAGAGCGTCAACGAAGCCACCACCTACGACGTGCTGGAAACCGAAGGGTATCAGCCCCGTGTGCTGGTCGTGGATGACGGCCCCGTCAACCTGATGCTGGCACGGCAAATGCTGGAATCTCAAGGGCTTCAGGTAGAAGGCGTCAGCAGTGGCGAGCAGGCGCTGGAGCGGCAACAGTCCACTTTTTACGATCTCGTGTTCATGGACATCTTCATGCCCACGCTGGATGGCCTGGAAACTACCCGCCGCTGGCGTCAGTTCGAGCGGCATAACCCCGCCCATCGCAGTATCATCATTGCCCTCACCGCGAACGTGGACAACGCCGGGCGAGGCACCTGCGAAACGGCCGGCATGGATGATATCCTAGCCAAGCCCTATCAACCCGAAACGCTGCAACGCATGCTCAAAAAATGGCTGCCTGACGCTTTGGAGAAGCCCGCACAATGACATTTGCCGCCATTTTGGCCAGTTATCTCGTACTCGGTGCCGCCGCAGGCACCATGGCAGGACTGTTTGGCGTAGGGGGCGGCATCATCATCGTACCGGTGCTGGTGTTCGCTTTTGGCCTGCAAGGCATCGCGCCAGAAATCACCATGCATCTGGCAGTGGGCACGTCGCTGGCCACCATCGTGGTCACCGGAGCCTCTTCGGCCCTTGGCCACGTGCGTCGCGGCAGCGTACACCGCCCCTGGTTCATGGCGCTGTTGCCGGGGCTCATGCTCGGCGCGATTGCCGGGGTGTTCATTGCAGGGAATCTCTCAGGCACCGTGCTGGGCACACTGTTCGGCGTGTTCGTGCTGCTGCTGGCCGCCAAGATGGTCATTGGCTTGAATCCCAAGCCGGGCAGCGTTGCGCCCGGTAAAGTGGCGATGTCGGTGGCCGGAGGCGTCGTGGGCGCCATTTCGGCACTGTTCGGTATCGGCGGCGGGGCCATGACGGTGCCCTGGCTGTCCCGTGCCGGGGCCAGTATGACCCAAGCCGTGGGCACCTCCGCCGCCTGTGGTCTGCCCATTGCCATCGTTGGGGCGCTCACCTTCATCGTCGTCGGCTGGGGCCACCCGCTGCTTCCGCCGTGGGCCACGGGCTTCGTCATGTGGCCCGCCTTCATTGGCATTGTCGCCACCAGCGTTCCCTTTGCACGGTTAGGAGTGCGGCTGGCCCATGTGCTGCCCGCTAACATACTGCGCTACGGTTTTGCTTTACTGCTCACGGTGGTAGGGCTGCGCTTCATACTGGCGTAATCGCCACCCGGCACGCTGTCACTTCTTTTGTTCACCTAGAGAAACGGAATGATTAATTACCCCACGATAGACCCTGTCGCGATTTCGCTCGGCCCCTTGCAAGTACACTGGTATGGCCTGATGTACGTGGTCGGTTTCGTTGCTGCCTGGTGGCTGGGCTGCCGCCGTGCCGCGCGGATTGGGCTCACCAAGGATGATATCAGCGACCTGCTGTTCTACTGCGCGATTGGCGTCGTGGCCGGTGGGCGGCTGGGCTACGCGCTGTTTTACGGCCTGGGGCAGTGGTCTGCCGACCCACTGTGGATCTTCCGCGTCTGGGATGGTGGCATGAGCTTCCACGGCGGCTTGATCGGCGTCCTACTGGCCGCCTGGCTCTTTGCCCGGCGCAAGCAGCTGGCCTTCTTCACCCTCACCGATTTCATTGCCCCGCTCGTGCCCATCGGCCTGGGGGCAGGGCGCATCGGCAACTTCATCAACCACGAACTGCCCGGCCGCGTGACCTCGCTCCCCTGGGGTATGCCGTTTCCCGGCATGGGCCCAGAGCCGCGTCATCCCTCGGCACTTTACGAAGCCGTATTGGAAGGCGCCGTGCTGTTCGTCATCCTCTGGTGGGTCTCGGCCAAACCTCGCGCGCGCGGGTTCGTCTCCGGCCTGTTTCTGCTGGGCTACGGTGTCTTCCGCTTCATGGTCGAGTTCGTCCGCATGCCCGACGCCCACATCGGCTACCTGGCCTTTGGCTGGTTCACCATGGGCATGCTCCTCACCCTACCCATGATTATTCTCGGACTCCTCCTGATGCTCTGGTCAAAAGGCAAACCCATCGACGCCAAGGTTTGACTCGGATATGGCGCTCAGAGCATCCACCTAAACCTGCCTGTGGGAGGCCAATTTTATTGGGCGACTGTCTGGGCAGGCACTTGTGCCTGCATCATCGCGAGCTAAAGCTCCCTCCCACAAGAAGCCCCTTCCTGCAGCAGCAAAGTGGCTGGGTAGAGCCAGTGGATTCAGGCTAGCCTGAGTAGCCGCCCAAGCTTGCCTGTGGGAGGCCAATTTCATTGGGCGACTGTCTGGGCAGGCACTTGTGCCTGCATCATCGCGAGCTGAAGCCCCCTCCTACAACCCTTAACATAGACGTTGCCTTTAGGGGGGCCTAGAATACAGCCTCATATTCGCTGTTAATCTGGAAACCTTGTGACTGCTACAACGCCTTCGCTTACCACGTCGAATGAATTGCCTGCGCTTGAGCAGCCTTACCTGGACTTGATGCGCACTGTGCTCGAACAGGGCGTTGATCGCGGTGACCGTACCGGTACGGGTACGCGCTCGGTGTTTGGCCACCAGATGCGCTTCGATCTTTCCCGTGGGTTTCCGCTGCTGACCACCAAGAAGCTGCACCTGCGCTCGATCATTCATGAGCTGCTGTGGTTTCTGAAGGGCGATACCAACATCGGTTACCTGAAAGAGCACGGCGTGCGTATCTGGGACGAATGGGCCGATGAAGCGGGCAATCTGGGGCCCGTATACGGCTACCAGTGGCGTAGCTGGCCACACCCCAAAGGCGGCAGCGTGGATCAGATTGCCAACCTGCTGGAGCAGATCCGCCATAACCCGCAGTCACGCCGCTTGATCGTCTCGGCCTGGAACCCGGGGCAGGTGGAGGAAATGAAGTTGCCGCCGTGCCACTGCCTGTTCCAGTTCTACGTGGCGAACGGTCGCCTTTCCTGCCAGCTGTACCAGCGCAGTGCGGATATTTTCCTCGGTGTGCCGTTCAATATCGCCAGCTACGCGCTGCTGCTCAGCATGGTGGCGCAGGTGACCGGGCTGAAGCCGGGCGATTTCATCCACACGCTGGGCGATGCCCATCTCTACAGCAACCACCTGGAACAGGCGCAGGAGCAGCTGGCGCGTACGCCCATGGCGCCGCCAGCGCTGGTGCTCAACCCGGCGGTCACGGATCTATTCGACTTCACCTTCGATGACATTCATATAGAAGGGTACCAATCGCACCCCCACATCAAGGCAAAGGTTGCCGTATGAGCCAATCTCTCCCGACTGATGAACTGCTGGTGCCGGTGGCGATGATCGTCGCCATGGCGAAGAATCGTGTCATTGGCGTCGATGGCAAGCTGCCCTGGTACCTGCCGGAAGACCTGAAGTTCTTCAAACGCATGACCCAGGCCAAGCCGCTGGTCATGGGGCGCAAGACCTATGCATCCATCGGCAAGCCGTTGCCCAATCGGCTGAATATCGTGGTGACCCGAGACACGGCCTTCACCGCCGAGGGCACGCGTATCTGCCACGACCTGCCGTCCGCCCTGGCGCTGGCCGACCAGCACGCCACTATCGAGGCGGCGGAGGAGATCATGGTGATGGGAGGCGGCGAGATCTACCAGCAAGCCTTGCCCTTCGCCCAGCGGCTGTATATTACTGAAGTCGATATCGACGTCGAGGGCGACGCGACGTTTCCAGAATTCTCGGCAGACGAGTGGCGTGAAGTGCAGCGCGTACCCGGCCAGCCAGCGGAAGGGCAGCCACGTTATGATTTCGTGGTATATGAGCGTGTCAACGACTGAGCAAGGAAAGGAGGAGGTGATGGCTGCCAACGTACTGCAACTATTAGAACTACTCGAAACACGGCTCGACCAGAAAAACGCCGAGCTGGAAGCATTGCGTGCCGAAAACAGCCGCCTGAAGCAGCAGCTGGCACGTGGGGAAGCAGCGCCACCCCAGGTAGCGCCAGCGCCGCTGCCCACGGAAGCGTGCCAGCCCCAGGCAGCGCGTCAGCACCAGGAAAAGCCCCCGGTGGTAGCCGAGCAAGTGCCACCGCAGGCAGAAGCAAACGAAACGCCAGCGCCTGCCGTTGAACCTGCTACCGAAGCGACTCAGCCGCCATCGCCCCACGCGTTGTTGAAGCAGTGGTATCAGCGCTACCCCAATGCTTTCTTCAAAGGGCATACCAAGCCGCTGAAAGTGGGTATTCATCACGACCTGGCCGAGCGTGAGCCCTGGTCGGGCAAGCTGGTGCGTCGTGCGCTGGCCAACTACGTCAATCTGCCGCGCTACATCAAATCCATGCGGGAAGGGGTAGAGCGGGTCGATCTGGAAGGCAATCCGGCAGGCAAAGTCGACAAGGAAGCGGCACAGCACGCCAGTGCGCGGCGCCACGAAAGCCGGGCGACCACAGCAACAGAAACCGCGCCGACCCCGCGTGCCAAACCCGCTCAACGAACGCCGCCGCCGAGGAAGGAAAAACGTCAGGAAGTGCCCCGGCAGGAAAAAACCGAGCAGGCAAAACCGCTTAGCCTTGAAGATAAGCTCAAAGGCTTGCAGCAGAAATTCGAAGGCCGCTGAGACCGGTTTTGGTTGGCTGGGTTCCATAAAAAAACACAAATCATAAAAAAACACTGTTTTTTCTATTGCGTTCCGTGGAATCCCGGTATAGAGTTTGACCTGCGAGCATTGGACTATAACAAGGCTTTGTTGAGGACATGTCGCATACCACCGGGAAAAACCGGCGGATGAGAAAAAGAGCATGGCCCGCAAGCCACTTGCTGGCTTCTACGAAGGCCAGTAATAACGATCGAAACAGTAAGCTAGTTAAAGGAACCTACATCATGAAAAAGACACTTTTAGCGACTGCCATCGTTGGCGCCCTGGGTGCCTCTGCTGCCGCTCAAGCAGCGACTGTCTATGACCAGGACGGCACCAAGCTGGATATCTACGGTCGTATTGCACTGGGTATTGCTGGCGGTGGCCCTGAGCGCAACAGCTCTGGCGCAGAAATTGATAATGGCGCTGAGTTCGTTGACGTTTTCTCTCGTCTTGGCCTGCGCATGAGCCAGGAAATCACCACTGACCTGACTGCATTCGGTCACGTAGAGTGGCGTTTCCGCGCCGATGGTGGTGATAACCGTTTTGACGCCTTCCACGAAACTCGCCAGAGCTACCTCGGTCTGCGTAGCGACCAGTACGGTACTGTACAAGCTGGTAACTTTGACAGCTTCTACAACACCTTTGTATCCAAGCCGTTCGACTGGCAGCTTGACTCAGGTCTGGAATTCGTTGGCCATCCCAAGCAGTCTCGCGGTGACTCCATCGGTTACTACACCCCTGATCTGAACGGTTTCACTGCTGCTCTGCAAGTCAAGCACTACAGTGAGCGCGGATTGCGCGAAGATGGTCCTCGTTTCAATGCTGATGGGGATGTTGTTGGTACCAGCGAGGAAGGTAGTGTAATTGCTACTCAGGGTGCTGTTCGCTACGCTGACGGCCCGCTGACCGTTGGTGTTGGTTTTGTTGACGACGTACAGCGCGGTGGCGGTAACGGCGAAATGCTGTACGGTATCGTTGGTGCTTACGACTTTACCGATCAGTTCACTGCACGTCTGGGCTACGAAGGTCGCGAGCACAACAGCGACTTCAACAACAACACCGACGGTGCTGACTCTGACCGTGTAGGCTACGATATCTTTGGTATCGGTGCCACTTACACCACTGGCCCTTGGGCATTTGCTGCTGATTTCTATCGCATTGACCGCGACGGAAACTTCGATAACAGCAATAGCTGGTCTGCCGGTACTTACTATCAGGTTTCCAGCAACTTCGACGTCTTTGCTGAGCTGTACAATGGTGACATGCCCCGTCTGAGCACTGACGAGACTATCAGCAATAACTGGGACAACCTGACTGACGACGTATACTGGCTGACTGGCGCTCGTTACCACTTCTAAGCCTGGCTTTCGCCAACGCTTGAATGGATAACTGCCTAACAGCAGATAGAACCGGCCCTCAGGGGCCGGTTTTTTGTTCATCAGCCAGTAACGCTTTATTGTCATAAGCGCATGCTGCCTTTTGTTCGCAGCATGTCAGATGGTGGTGAATATTTGTGATTGAGTTGGAAAAGCGCTTTGTGTTTGATGAAGGAGTTGACTACAGCTTTGTCAACCCATTTTCATTGGGTGTGGTGGCTCAAGAGTTGAGTGATCAGGAGTGCGCTCATTTTCGCTTTTTCGCCGATGGCATTGCTATCGTGTGTTATATGCGCTTTCTACGCCAACGCCGTATCCAGCGTATCAGTTTTGACGATACCTCCCTTGCTCCCATCGTCTTTTCGCATGCACAGCATGTGGGATTGAGCGTTGCTTTGGTGGGAGGAGGGGAGAGGCTCCTTGAGCAGGCCGAACCGTTGTTAACGTCAAGATATCCAGGGTTGAGCATCATTGCCACTTCCCCAGGGTATTTTAGCTCTCCACAGCACTACCAAGCGAGCTTGGAACAGTTGGCGCTGGCTGATATCGTCGTGGTAGGAATGGGCGCAGGTAAGCAGGAAAAGCTATTGCTGGACCTTCGTAAAAATGGCTGGCAGGGCACTGGTTTCACATGTGGTGGCTATTTTGATCAATGGGTGCAGGCAAGGGGGCAGCACTACTATCCTGCTTGGATCGATCGCTTCAATATGCGCTGGCTGTACCGTCTGTTCAAAGAGCCAAGGCGGTTGGCAAAGCGCTACCTCAAGGATTACCCGATCTATTTGATAAGGTATGGGCACAAGCTGAAATGAATTAAAGTATTTAAGGTTTGTCGTTAAATGGGAATAACTATGCTTTTTTTGTTAATGTGACGTTTTTATGCTGAGATATATATCTTTGCCGATCATGATGCGGCTGATCAACGTAGGACTTCGGGGAAGTACCCTGTTAGCTAAATTTTTGCTGATTTTCGTGCTTGCTTATTATCTTGAGCCGATAGACGTGGCCTTGTATGGCCTTTTGGCGGCATCGATCAGTTTTGGTGTTTATTGCGTTGGTTTTGATTTTTATACGTTTAGTAGCCGAGAGTTAATCGCCGCGCCAAAGATATCTTGGCTTAGGTTGTTAAGAGATCAGGGCGCTTTTTTTCTACTGGTGTATTTGATTGCTTTTCCGTTGATGCTGGCAGTTTTCTACTTTGATTTTTTGCCTTGGATATTGGCGCCTTGGTTCTTTACCATTTTGCTGTTAGAGCATCTTGGTCAAGAGTTGAATCGTTTATTGGTAGCCATGTCGAGACAGCTGTTGGCAAGTGTCGTGCTGTTTTTGCGTGCTGGATTATGGGCGTTTGTCGTAGTGGCAGCCTTCTGGTGGTCAGAAGAGGCTCGCTCGTTACACATGGTGTTGGCGTGTTGGGCGTTGGGTGGATTGCTTGCCATGCTGCTGGGCCTGCTGGCGCTGAAGGCCCTGGATCGTGAGGCATTGGCGTTATCTGTAGACTGGGCCTGGATAGGTCGTGGAATAAAAGTCGCTTTGCCTCTGTTGCTGGCAACCCTTGCCTTGAGAGGTATGTTCACCTTTGACCGATATTGGCTGCAAAGCGCGGCGGGTACCGATGTGCTGGCGGCTTACGTTATTTTCATAGGTGTCGGTAATGCACTGGTGTCGTTCCTGGATGCGTCTGTTTTTGTTTTTTATATCCATCTTTAGTCAAGGCTTATCAGCAAAAAAACAGAAATTTATTCTTTAAGAATATGAAAAGCATGTTACTACAAACGATGATGGTAATGTGCCTTCTTGTCCTGGTAGCGGTAGTGGCGATTAGGCCAGTTGTTGGTTTTTTTGGATAACGAAGTTTATTCTCAATACATGGATGTTTACTACCTTGTGTTACTGGCAATGTTTTTATTGGTGCTAAGTATGGTGCCGCATTATGGCTTGTATGCAATGAAGTTGGACCGGTGGATAATTTCGGCTCATTTGCTTACATTTTTTTTGTTTCTGGTTTTGTCATCAGTGCTGATGGTATTTTTTCCAATACACGGGATACCATTGTCTCTGGTCGTGAGCTTTGCGATAATGCTTGTATACAAAGGGGTTGCATATATGTTAGCTGATAAGACATCTCTGCAATAATCAATATAACGTACTGATAGTGATGTTGCTCAGCGACATCATGCTTGGTGATTAATTAAATAGGTGTTAGGAATGTTTGACAATGCATCCATATTGGTGACAGGGGGGACGGGGTCCTTTGGCCACACATTTGTGCCCATGTTGCTGGAACGTTACAACCCCAGGCGCGTCATTATCTTTTCGCGCGATGAAATGAAGCAGTGGGAGATGGCAAAGCTGTTTGAAGGTGACCCTCGCGTGCGTTTTTTCATTGGCGATGTACGGGACCGTGAGCGCCTTTACCGAGCCCTGGACGGGGTGGACTATGTCGTGCATGCGGCGGCCACAAAAATCGTTCCTACCGCCGAGTACAATCCGTTCGAGTGCGTCAAGACGAATGTGCTGGGGGCCATGAACCTGGTGGATGCGTGTATCGACAAAGGGGTTAAAAAAGTGGTTGCGCTGTCGACAGACAAGGCTAGCAGTCCTGTCAATTTATACGGCGCTACCAAGCTTACCTCAGATAAGTTATTCGTTGCAGGCAATCATTACGCTGGTCACAACCCTACCCGTTTTTCCGTTGTTCGCTACGGGAATGTGATGGGATCTCGTGGTTCCGTCATTCCTTTTTTCATGTCGATCAAGGATAGCGGCGTACTACCGATCACCGATGAGCGGATGACCCGGTTCATGATCTCGCTGGAAGAGGGGGTCGAGCTGGTTTGGCATGCTTTCCGGGATATGGAGGGAGGGGAAATTTATGTCAAAAAAATTCCATCCATGAAAGTCGTCGACCTCGCCCGTGTGATTGCACCGGATGCTAAGCAAGAAATCGTCGGTATTCGCCCCGGCGAGAAGCTGCACGAGCAGATGATAAGTGAAGAGGATGCTTACTATACTTATGAGTATCCAGAGCATTTTAAAATTTTGCCGCAGATCAATAACTGGGATAAAGACGCCAATCGCATCAAGGAAGGGAAGCGTGTGCCCGAAGGGTTCGTGTATTCCAGCGATAACAATGCGGAATGGATGACCGATAGCGATCTGCAGGCATGGATTGACAAACATCGCGAAAAAATTGGGTGCATTTAAGCCATGATTCCCTATGGTCGCCAGGACATTAGTCAGCTCGATATCGATGCCGTTGTGGAGGTACTACAGTCTGATTTCCTGACTCAGGGCCCTGTGGTGCCTGCTTTCGAGCAACGGGTGGCCTGTCATGTTGGCGCTGAACATGCATTGGCAGTCAACAGTGCCACATCGGCATTGCACATCGCCTGCCTGGCGCTGGGGCTGGCAGAGGGCGACTACTTGTGGACGTCACCTATCACCTTTGTGGCGTCGGCCAACTGTGGGCTGTACTGCGGTGCGCAGGTTGACTTCGTCGATATTGACCCGCACACGTACAATCTTTGCCCAGTAGCGCTCGAGCAAAAACTGCAAAAAGCCGAGCAATCAGGGACGCTGCCCAAAGTGCTCGTTGCCGTACATTTGTGTGGCCAGTCCTGTGATATGCAGGCCATCTCAACACTGGCCAAGCGTTATGGCGTTAGCGTCATTGAAGATGCTTCCCATGCGATTGGTGGCAAGTACCGAGGCGAGTTCATTGGTAGCTGCCGTTATAGCGACATCACGGTCTTCAGTTTTCATCCAGTGAAAATCATCACGACTGCCGAGGGGGGGATGGCGCTCACCAATAACGCTGAGCTGGCCGCCAAAATGCAGCTGCTGCGCAGTCATGGTATTACTCGTGATCCTGAGCAAATGACCCACGTGGCTGATGGGCCTTGGTACTACCAACAGATAGACTTGGGCTTCAACTACCGCATGACCGAGTTGCAAGCAGCGCTTGGGGTGAGCCAGCTGCAGCGTCTCGATCAATTCGTGGCGCGTCGTCATGAGCTGGCGGCCCGCTATGACCAATTATTGTCTACACTGCCACTGACAACCCCTTGGCAACATCCCGACAGTTACTCCGGGTTGCATCTTTATGTCGTACGTCTGAACACCCAGCAGATCGGCAAAAGCCATCGTGAAGTCTTCGAGTCGCTGCGCGAGCAGGGTATAGGTGTGAACCTGCACTACATTCCAGTGCATACCCAGCCTTATTATCAGCGCATGGGCTTCCAGTACGGTGACTTTCCTGAGGCAGAGCGTTATTACCGTGAAGCGATCAGTTTACCAATGTTCCACACGATGAGTGAGGAGCAGCAGGCGCAGGTAGTGGCTGCCTTGCAGGGAGCACTGGCGTCATGAGGCTTGCCGTCATCCCTGCTCGTGGTGGCAGTAAACGCATACCACGCAAAAACATCAAACCGTTTTGTGGCAAGCCAATGATTGCCTGGCCGATCGAGGCGGCGCTGGACAGCGGCTGCTTTGATGCCGTAATTGTTTCCACCGATGATACCCAGATTGCGGAGGTCGCCAAGGCCCATGGTGCCCTTGTGCCCTTCATTCGGCCTGATGATCTATCAGATGACCATACAGGCACGCTTCCTGTCATTCGCCATGCGGTACAGTGGTTCATCAATGCTGGGCAGCCCCCTTTGGAAGTATGCTGCATCTACGCCACGGCGCCGTTCGTGACGGGGGAGAGCATTCGTGAAGGGCTGAAGATCCTACGGCGCACATCGGCCGATTATGCCTTTACAGTGACTAGCTATGCTTTTCCGATTCAGCGCGCAGTGCGCCTGACTGAGCATGGGCGGGTGGAGATGTTTCAGCCAGAGCAGTTCAATACACGTTCTCAGGATCTCGCAGAGGCTTATCATGACGCTGGTCAATTTTACTGGGGTGTAGCCGATGCCTGGTTAGAGAGCCGTCCGCTTTTCGGCTGTGGTTCGGCCCCCGTCATGTTGCCGCGTCATCGTGTGCAAGATATCGATACCTCGGAAGACTGGCTGCGAGCGGAATGGATGTTCAAGGCCATGTCATCAAGCGCACCACACGTATGAAAATTGCCTTCAGAGCAGACGCGTCACTGCGCATAGGTACCGGGCATGTCATGCGTTGCCTCACACTGGCGCGTGCTTTGCGAAGTCGTGGGCATGAGTGCTTATTCATCAGTCGTGCACATCCTGGCAATCTGTTAGCCATGATCCGTGCAGAAGGTTTTGCCGTCTATTCATTGCCTTCGGGTAGTGGTGCGGATAGCGATCTTGCGCATTCAGAGTGGCTTGGCGCGTCACAGTGGGAAGATGCTCAGGCCTGTTGCGCACTGTTGGCACCCTGGTGCCCGGATTGGCTCGTGGTCGACCATTATGCATTGGACTACCGGTGGGAAAGAAGCGCTCGGGTGGCAAACTGCCGAGTGATGGTGCTGGATGACTTGGCAGACCGTCGACACGATGCAGATCTGTTGATCGATCAAAACCTTGGGCGTTCCCTGCTCGATTACACGGGGTTGCTGCCCGATCACTGTGAGCCTCTGATCGGGCCACGTTATGCGCTACTGCGCCCGGAATTTGCCGAGTTAAGGGACATCGCGCTCACCAGGCGCAGGAAGGGGCAGTTGCAACACGTCCTGGTGGCGTTAGGCGGCGTTGACGAACACAACCATACTTCCCTTGTGTTGCAAGCACTTGACGATCATTGCAATTTGCCTGCCACAACACGCTTGACCGTTGTACTGGGGCAAACAGCACCTCACCTAGCGCGGGTGGCCGAGGTTGCCAAACGTTTGCGCTGGCCTGTAAGCGTTTTCTCTGGCGTTCGAGATATGGCACAGCGTATGGTCGATGCCGACCTCGCGATAGGGGCTGCAGGCGGTACGTCCTGGGAGCGATGTTGCCTTGGGCTACCCACGGTGCTGATGGTACTGGCCGAGAACCAGCGAGCACCTGCCTTGGCGCTGGCCAATAGCGGTGCTGCCCTGCTGGTCGAGCCGTCATCTTCGTTAGCACACCAGTTGCCGTCCGCCATGGAAACCATGAGTCAAGCCACTCGATTACGGCAATTCAGCAGCGCCGCGAGTAGCATGGTGGACGGCGCTGGCTGTCGTCGCATCATGGAAGCCATGGAGCATTTACGATGAGTGGTAGCATTCGTGCAA
>NZ_LFGT01000018.1:92749-103310 GCF_002078115.1 Halomonas sp. BC2
GTGCAATGTGCGAAAGTGATCTGGAATCTGTGCTGGCTTGGCGCAATCACCCTGATATTCGCAAATTCATGTATACCCAGCACAAAATCTCGCCAGCCGAGCATAGGCGTTGGTTTACTCAAAGTCGGCAAGACGAGTCGCGAACACTGCTGATCTTCGAAAGTGATGCTACTCCCTTGGGGTTTATCAATTTGACTCAATCGAAACATGCCCAGATCGCCGACTGGGGGTTTTATCTGTCGCCTCTCGCGCCGCGAGGCACGGGATATGAATTAGGCAAGGCGGCACTTGAGTATGCCTTTACAACCCTTGAACTGCACAAGGTGTGTGGCCAGGCGCTCGGTTTCAATGAGCGGTCTATCAAGTTGCATCTAAGGCTCGGGTTTCAGCAGGAAGGTGAACTGCGCGACCAGTATTACGATGGCCAGTGTTACCATTCGGTCGTGCATTTTGGTTTGCTACGCAATGAATGGCAAACCCAACCATAAGGAGCTTAATCATGAAGCACCCGCATATGATGATTGACGGCAGGCGCATTGGTGTAGAGGAAAAGCCTTACATTATAGCGGAGCTATCCGCTAACCATAATGGCAAGCTAGAGACAGCGCTTAAAATTATAGAAGAAGCCAAGGTAGCGGGTGCTGATGCTGTCAAGCTGCAGACCTACACAGCGGACACCATCACACTGAACAGCAGCGCTGAAGCGTTTCAGATTCATGGGGGGCTCTGGGATGGAAAAACGCTGTATCAACTTTATCAGGAAGCTCACATGCCCTGGGAGTGGCATGAGCCGCTTTTTGAGCACGCGCGCAAGCTCGGCATTACCATTTTCAGCTCTCCTTTCGATAATACAGCCGTAGACCTGCTGGAAAATCTCAATGCACCCGCCTATAAGATTGCTTCTTTCGAGGCGATCGATCTGCCTTTGATCAAGTACGTTGCCAGTACTGGCAAACCGATGATCATTTCCACGGGAATGGCGGATGCCGCAGAGATTGCTGAGGCTATCGAAGCGGCACGTGAGGGGGGCTGTGAAGAACTGGCCATATTGCACTGCGTCAGCGGTTATCCAGCACCTGCTGAAGACTATAACCTGCGCACGATTCCCGACATGATCGCTCGACATGGGCTAGTGACCGGGCTTTCCGACCACACCCTGGATAACACCACGGCGATTACCAGCGTTGCCTTGGGGGCCTCTATTATTGAAAAACATGTAACACTGGATCGTACTGGTGGTGGGCCAGACGACAGCTTTTCCCTGGAGCCTGCAGAATTGGCGGCGTTATGCCGCGACACGCAAACGGCCTGGCAAGCGCTTGGCCATGTCGATTATGGACGTAAATCAAGCGAACAGGGCAACATCAAATTTCGCCGCTCGCTATATTTTGTCAAGGACCTGAAGGCAGGGGATATCGTAACTGAAGATGCTATTAAAAGTGTGAGGCCAGGGTTTGGGCTTGCTCCAAAGTATTTTGAGGTAGTGCTGGGGGGGCGATTGAAAGTAGATGTTAAGAGAAATAGCCCAGTACAGTATGAACTGTTTGATTTAGAGTCATAGTGATGAAATCAGTTTTTCATGCTTTTGATATTATTACCCCGTTCCATATGATCAGTAGTCTCTCTTATTGTTTGTCGAGAGCTTCAGTAGGAGATCATGTCATTTTGCATACTATTCCAGCGATGAACGGAAGCTTCCTGTTGAAAGAAGAGTCTTTTGTTACGCGTTCAGGTGTGCAGGTGGACATTAGTGTTCAGAGGAAATACAGAACTTTTCCAAGATTTTTTTCCTTCTTTTTTGGCTCGTCTATTTTTTAAAAATAATTTAAAGGGTAATGGTTTCTTGTATTTGGGGCATCATACTTACTTTAAGCCGTCAGTATTGAGTTTTTTTGAAAATGCTTTGTTTGGTAAGTGTGTCAGAACTTTTTCTTTTGAAGAAGGTATAGGAAGCTATCACAACTTGTCTCAAGAGCGCGAGGTGGCTAGGCGAGAAGGAAAGCGATTTTACTTGGCAAGGTTTTTTTTTGAAAAAAAATTTTTATCCTCACGTTGGTTGATAGACTGCAAGTGGGGGTTGTTGAGTCAGCGTCAGGATGAGAAGGTTCGTTATTGGCATCAGGCTGCTGTCTCGGAGTTGGCGTTCAATGTTTACAAACAGTCTGGCGAATGTAATGATGCAGGTGATAGTGTGCTGTATTTCACTTCGCCATTAGTAGAGCTTGGCTTGATAACCGCTCGTGAAAATAAAGAGCTAATGATTAAGATTAAGAATTTTTTTCTCGATAGAGGGAAGGTTCTTAAAGTTAAGCCACACCCGTTGGATCGTCAGCCATATCAAGAAATGCTAGATTCAGGATGCGTAGTCGTTAGTCAGGCACCAGCGGAGGTACATCTTTCAAAATTTCGTTATGCAGCGGTGGCTGGTATGAATTCGGGTGCTTTGTTAACAGCAAGTATTATGTTTGGATGTCAGGCGGTGAACTTTCAAAGTTGCTTGCCCAGTGATGCCAAAAGCAAGCTTGTGTTATGCGAAGAGTTAGAGTCTTTGTTTTTTAAGTATACGGTTGATTATGAAGATGCTTGACTGTTGTGTGATGATGTGGGGATTTATGTGCTATTTTTCTAAATGAAACGTTAACGGCTTTTTCATGAGTATGGTATTGAGTAAAACTAAAGGTCTGACGGAACACTATCCTGCGCAACTTGTCGTTCCTTTTGCAGACATAATGGCCGTTGCGTTAGGAGGGTTGTTGGCACACCTCTGGCGCTTTGGCACCTTCCGTCTTCCAGAGCGTTTTGTATTAGCGATCTCGGTCATGGCGCTGTTGGTGGTAGTGCTGAATGCTGTGCTGGGAGGGTATACACGCTGGCGCATTACTAGCCTATGGACCCTGATAGGCCGCTTGTTGCTTGTGTGGCTGATGGTAGCACTACTAGCGACCTCTGCTATTTATTTCTCTCATGCAGCAGAGCGTTATTCGCGATTGTGGGTGGGAGTGACATTACTGTTGTCTTTCGGTATGGCAAGTGCGGTTCGTTTGTTCGTGCAATTACTACTCAAAACGGCACGCATGCGAGGTAGGGGGCGCCGTGCGGTCTTTTTGGTGGGGCCTGGACACCATATAGTCAATGTAGCAAGAGGTATGCGCGCCTCTCCTGGTGAAGGCTATTCAATTGCGGGAATCGAGCGTATTGACGCCGACGTAAACGACGTATGGCTGGATAGGCTAGCAAGACGTGTGACCGAGACCGATGCCAAAGAAATTTGGATTTGCGTGCCCCTCGAGCTTGGAGGTGTCGTGCGTGCCATCTTTTACAGCTTACGCAATCATACCGCCGAGGTACGTTTCATTCCTGAGTTTCGTGACATGCGCCTGCTCAACCACCGCACCAGCGAAGTGGCGGGCCACCTGGCCATCGACCTCAGCGTATCGCCCATCAACGGCATGGCCAGAGTCGTCAAGCGCGCCGAAGACATCATCGTCGGCAGCCTGATCTCGCTGATGATTCTGCCGGTGTGCATTGCCATTGCGCTGGCCATCAAGTTCACCTCGCCTGGCCCCGTGCTGTTCAAGCAGTACCGCACAGGCTCCAACGGCAAGGTGTTCAAGGTTTACAAGTTCCGCTCGATGAAAGTGCATCAGGAGAAAGAGGGCGTCGTTACCCAGGCCACCAAGAACGATAACCGCCTGACACCGATAGGGGCCTTCCTGCGCCGCACCTCCCTGGATGAGCTGCCGCAGTTCTACAACGTGCTGCAGGGGCGCATGTCCATCGTAGGGCCACGGCCCCATGCGCTGGCCCACAATGAGTACTACAAGGAACTGGTGGAGTCCTACATGCGCAGGCACAAGGTGAAGCCCGGCATTACCGGCTGGGCTCAGGTCAATGGGCTGCGCGGCGAGACCGACACGCTGGAAAAAATGCAGCGGCGGGTCGAGTATGACCTGTGGTACATCGACAACTGGTCGGTGTGGCTCGACCTGAAGATCATCTTCATGACCGTGTTTAAGGGCTTTAAACACGCCAATGCCTACTGACCGGAGCCTCTGATGATTTTAGTGACAGGTGGCACGGGGTATATCGGCTCGCATATCGCCGTCGAACTGCTGAAGGAAGGGTACTCGGTGGTGCTGCTGGATGACCTTTCCAATAGCGTGGCCTCCGTGGTGCCGCGTATCGAAAAGATCACTGGGCGCGCGGCGGCGTTCTACCAGGGCGACGTGCGCGATGCTGCGCTGCTGGCGAGCATTTTCGAGCAGCACCCTATCGACGCGGTGATTCATTGCGCAGGCCTGAAGGCGGTAGGTGAAAGCGTGACCCAGCCGCTGGCCTATTACGATACCAACGTGCATGGCTCCATCGTGCTGTGCCAGGCCATGGCCAAAGCGGGTATCAAGCGGCTGATTTTCAGCTCGTCGGCCACGGTGTATGGCGTGGATGCCATTCCGCCCTACGTGGAAACCATGGGGCGGGGCAGCTGTACCAGCCCTTACGGCACCTCCAAGGCGATGGTCGAGCAGGTGCTGGAAGACCTGTGCGCCAGCGACCCAGAGTGGTCCGTGGCCATTCTGCGCTACTTCAACCCCATTGGTGCGCACCCCTCGGGCCTGATTGGTGAATCACCCCAAGGGGTGCCCAATAACCTGATGCCCTACATCAGCCAGGTGGCGGCAGGCGTGCTGCCCGAGCTGCAGGTCTACGGCAACGACTACCCGACCCAGGACGGCACCTGCGTGCGTGACTACCTGCACGTGGTCGATCTGGCGGCAGGGCACCGCGTCGCGCTCAAGGCCCTGGAAACGCCCGGCGCCAGCCACTACAACCTGGGCACGGGGCAGGGGGTGTCGGTCAAGCAGATGATCGATGCCTTTACCCAGGCCACCCAGGTGCCCGTGGCCTTCCGCTACGCCCCCCGGCGCGATGGCGACCTGGCCGCCTTCTGGGCCAGTGCCGAAAAGGCGCAGCAAGAGCTGGGCTGGCAAGCCACCAAAACCCTCGACGACATGATGATCGACACCTGGCGCTGGCAGCAGTACGCCAGCGCCTGAACGTATGCTTGCCAGGTGAGCGCCTGGCAAGCAGCCACGTTATCGGTAAGCCCCTGTTGCCTGTGAACCCATGCTATCCCTGAGAACGGGCTGCCTGTGCTACTATCGGCTTCCTCAATGATTTGCCGCCCCAGGGCCATGAAAGGAAGTCTGTTTCAATGTTGGCAACGCACTCCCCCTCATCACACGCAGGCACTCAGCCCCCCCAGCTATTCACCGGCGTGGCCGTCTTTCTATTGGCCGCCATTGCACTGGTGGTGCCCAGCGGCTACTCGCTAGGGGCGTTGTTGCTGCTGCTGGCGGGGCTGGGGCTCATCGCCCTGCGCCGTGTTCCTCAGCTGACACGCCAGGACGGTGCGATTATTGCCGTGCTGTTGGCCTACGCGGCCATTACCATGCTGGAAGCATGGCTGGATGGCCAAGGCAGCAAAGGCTTCGACAAGCCCAGCCGCTTCATTCTGGCCATTCCGGCGCTGTTCTGGGTACTGCGCTACCCGCCCAATCTGGCCTTTCTGTGGAGCGGTGCCGCCGTGGGCGCACTCAGTGCAGGTACCTGGGCCGGGTGGCAAAAGCTGTTCGAAGGCGTAGACCGCGCCCAGGGCCATACCCATGTGATTCAGTTCGGTAACCTCAGCATGCTGCTGGGCGTACTGTGCATGGCAGGCCTGGGGTGGGCCGTGGTGCAGCGCCAGCGTCAGGTGTGGGTCGCCCTGCTGCTGGCAGGGGCGTTGGGCGGCATATTGGGCTCGCTGTTTTCCGGTAGCCGTGGCGGCTGGGTAGGTTTTCCCATCGTGCTGTTGGTGCTGTATCGCGCTTATGGCACCCAGCTTTCCAGCCGCCTCAAGGTGGCCGTCGTGGCGGCCGTAGTGGTGGGGGGGCTGGTGGTATATTCAGTGCCTCAGTCGGGGGTTCAAACTCGCGTACAGCACGCATTCAGTGACGTGGCGTTGTACATTTCCGGTGAAAATCGCTCGACCTCTGTTGGGGCTCGATTCGAAATGTGGCGCGGCGCCGCCATCCTGATTCAGGAAAAACCGCTGACCGGGTGGGGCAGTCATGGTTATGCCGAGGCCATGTACGCCTTTGGTGAAGAAGGTATCATCAGCCGTGAAGCAGCCCAATATGGCCACGCCCACAACGAATTCGTCGATGCTTTCGCCAAGCGCGGCATTCTGGGGCTGGTGATTTTGTTGGCACTTTATCTGGTGCCCATGCGACTGTTTGCCCGCGACCTACAAGCCAGCGACCTTGCCACCCGCGCCGTGGCGACAGCGGGGGTGCTGCTACCCGTTACGTTCCTGGATTTCGGACTCTCCCAGGTATTCCTGGAGCACAACAGCGGCGTCATGATGTACGCCTTCCTGCTGGTGGTGCTGTGGGGTTGCCATCGTCGGCAACCCGCCCCAAGGTGGCCTAGCGGGGTCGCTGGATAGACCCGCATGGGAAGCCCAAACGAATACGCCCGGCCTTGGCGCCGGGCGTCGTCTTTGTGGTGCCTCCTGACGGCTCAGGCAGGCTGAGGGCTGCGGCGGCCAACGCCCACGTAGCGCAGCCCGGCACTCGCCAGGGCGGCGGGCGAATAGAGGTTGCGCCCATCTACCACCAGCTTGTCGTTCAACTGGCTGGCCAGCCAGGCAAAGTCCACCGTGCGGAACGCCTTCCACTCCGTGCAGATCACCAGCGCATCGGCGCCTTTCACCGCCTGAATACGGTCACCGGCCAGCATCAGGTCGTCGCGTTCGCCGTACAGGCGGCGGCATTCGGCCATGGCTTCCGGGTCGAAGGCCTGCACCGTAGCGCCCGCCGCCCATAGCGCCTCCATCAGCGTGCGGCTGGGGGCCTCGCGCATGTCATCGGTATTGGGTTTGAAGGCCAGCCCCCACAGTGCGATGGTCTTGCCCCGCACATCGCCCAGTTCGGCGGTCAGCTTGTCGAACAGGGTCTGTTTCTGGCGCTGGTTGACCGCTTCCACGGCACCCAGCAGCTGGGGTTCGAAACCCAGCGCCCTGGCGGTGCGTTCAAGGGCCTTCACATCCTTGGGAAAGCAAGAGCCACCGTAACCACAGCCGGGGTAGATGAAGTGATAGCCAATGCGCGGGTCGCTACCAATACCCCTGCGTACCTCTTCGATATCCACCTCCAGCCGCTCGGCCAGGTTGGCCATCTCGTTCATGAAACTGATCTTGGTGGCCAGCATGGCGTTGGCGGCGTACTTGGTCAGCTCCGCGGCCCGCACGCTCATGAACATCAGCTTGTCGTGGTTACGGTTGTACGGTGCATAGCACTCGCGCATCAACTCTCGCACCCGTTCGCTTTCGGTGCCCACCACGATACGAGCGCCCCGAGTAAAGTCCTCGATGGCTGCGCCTTCCTTCATGAACTCCGGGTTGGAGCACACATCGAAGGCGTGGGCCGTGCCGCGCGCTTGCTGGGCCTGTGCGATGGTGGCCGCCACTTTCTCGGCCGTGTCCACGGGTACGGTGGATTTGTCGATCACCAGCTTGTAGCCGGTCATGTGCTCGCCAATGCTGCGCGCCACGGCCAGCACGTGGCGCAAATCGGCACTGCCATCTTCATCCGGCGGGGTGCCCACGGCGATGAACAGCAGGTCACCCTGGCGAACGGCCTCTTCGGTGTTGGTGGTGAAATGCAGGCGGCCAGCCTCGCGGTTCTGCTGCAACAGAGTGCTCAAGCCTGGCTCGAACAGCGGGCACTCGCCCGCATCGAGCAGGGCAATACGCGCCGGGTCGATATCCATGCAGGTAACCTGATGGCCCACTTCGGCCAGACACGCGCCCGCCACCAGCCCCACATAGCCCGTACCAAAAACCGCAATATTCATGGTGCCTTCACTCGTCAATACAAACGTTCAGCGAGCTTACCACAGCCGTGTGACACACCTACGACAAGAAAGCCACGGAACTAAAAGGCTATTTTTCGTCAAAAGAAACCGTAGTGTGACTGCGCACGGAAGCGCCAGCGTGAAAAGGGCGGGCTGTACAATGCTTGTTGACGTAGAGCCCAAGCAACGAATCCCTTACAATAGCCGAGCATTTTTATATCTCAGGTTAACCTCTATTCATCCGCACAGCGTAGGGCAAGGGAATGCGCCCGTATCAATCCCTGGGCGGTAGCGTGCCTTTTTGATGGAATCTTCTATGTTGAATGCCCCTATTTGCGTCTCGCGGCCAGCTCGCATGCTGTTGGCGGCGGTCAGCGTGGCCCTGGTCAGCGGCTGCGCCACCCAGTACCCCTCTGGCAGCGCCCAGCAAGCGCCTCAATACGTGCTTACCCAGGATGCCGCGTCGCTGCTGGAAGACGAAGCGCTCAACCGCTTCCTCACCCAATCGCCCGCCAGCGGTGTGCACACCGCCGCCCGCACCCCCTGGGGCGACAACGTGGAAATCATTGCCGAGGCCCCGTACCTGGCCGCCAGCGGGCGCAAATGCCGCCAGCTCCAAGTGATGGAGCCCGGCGGCAGCGTACGCGCAGCACTCGCCTGTGAAACCCCCAATGGCTGGGCACACCAGCGCCTGGTTACTCAAGCAGGAGGGCGCTGATATGTCGGCCACGATCACTTCCACCCCCGCCCTGTTGGCTCCGCTGAAGCGCGTGCTGGCTACGGCCGGGCTGGTGTTTGCCACGCTGGCCACTGCGCCCGCCATGGCGCAATCCATCAGCCTCTCCAACGACATTCTTCCCCAGCAGGGTAGCCAGCAACGCGGCCAGCAGGGGCAGCAAGAGCAAGTGGACGACACCCCGCGCGCCGACTGGCGCAGCGGCACCTACGGCCCCATCGCCACGCCGCCCCAAGACCCCGATGCCTTGCCGCCCTTTGGAGCCAACCTATTCAGCGGTGGCTTTCGTGGTGCCATGGGGGATGGCCTGAATGCCGACTACCGCATCAAGCCCGGCGACCAGATCACCGTGCGGGCCTGGGGCGCATTCGAATTCGACCGTGTGCTGCCCGTGGATGCCCAGGGCAACATTTTCATCCCCGGCTCCGGCCCGTTGAATGTGGAAGGCCAGAACAGCCAGCAGGTAGACGGCAGCGTGCGTAGTGCCATTACGGCGGTGTACCCGGATAACGTCGAGGTCTACACCAACGTGCAAGGCGTTCAGCCCGTGGCCGTATTCGTCACTGGCTATGTGGAAAACCCGGGCCGCTATGCAGGCACGCCCAACGACTCGCTGCTCTACTTCCTCGACCAGGCCGGTGGCATCGACCAGGACCTGGGGAGCTACCGGCAGATTCGTGTGGTGCGTGACGACCGCACCGTGGCCACCGTCGACCTCTACGACTTCCTCATCAACGGCACCATCGCCCGCCCGCAGTTTCAGGATGGCGACACCATCGTAGTGGAAGAGCGTGGCCCTGCCATTGCCGTGGTCGGTGATGTACACCGTGAACACCGCTACGAACTGATCGGTAATCAGCTTAGCGGTGCCGAAATCATCAACCTGGCCCGGCTGAGAAGCGGCGTTTCCCACGTGCTGCTGCGCGGCGACCGTGACGACGGCCCGATTGCCCAATACTTCCCCATCAACCTGTTTGCAGGCCAAACGGTACGCAGCGGTGACGAAGTGGTGTTCAGCGCCGACCAGCGCAGCGAAACCATCGTGGTGGAAGTCGAAGGCAGCTACTACGGCCCCTCGCGGTTTGCGCTGCCCCGCAATGCCCGCCTCAGCGAGCTGCTCGACGCCATTGCCGTACCGGAAAACATGACCGCCGTGGAAAGTGTCTCGCTACAGCGGGAAAGCGTGCGCCAGCAGCAGGCGCAATCCTTGCAGGACAGCCTGCGCCGCCTGGAAACCACTTACCTGGGCGCATCTTCCCGTACCGACCAGGAAGCCCAGATCCGGTTGCGCGAAGCCGAGCTGATCGAACGCTTCATCGAGCGTGCCCGTGAGCTCGAACCCAGCGGCCGGTTAGTGGTGGCTTCCAGTGACGGCATCACCGATATCCGCCTCCAGGATGGCGACGTGATCACCATTCCTGAAATCAGCGACTCGGTGCTCATCAGCGGTGAAATCCTCGTGCCCCAGGCCGCCGTTTACCGTCCCGGCATGAGCGTCATCGACTACGTGGAAAGCGCCGGTGGCTTCACCGAACGCGCCGACCGCGACCAGATCCTGCTGGTACGCCAGAACGGCGCCGTCGAACACGCCCGCAACACCCCGCTGCGCCCCGGCGACGAAATCCTCGTCATGCCCAAGGCACCCACGCACAACCTGCAGCTCGCCTCGACCCTCACCCAGATCCTCTTCCAGATCGCCGTCACCACCCGCGTCGCCCTGGACCTGTGATGAGACCCGCTGCAATGGCCCTGTGGCCTCACCGGCACCCCTAACGGGGTGCTTCGCGGGTGCGCTCCGCTTACACCGCGCTACGGGAACACCGCCAACGTTATGAGGCGTGGCACCAACCCCGTTTCGCGCCATAACGAGCAACCGCGTCAACACCTCGAATGGCGGCACCAACCCCGTTTCGCGCCATAACGAAAGAG
>NZ_LFGT01000018.1:104525-106630 GCF_002078115.1 Halomonas sp. BC2
TGATCAAGCCACTACTCCATTTACGTTCTTGAATCAAAAGACACAGCATCATGGATAACACAAGCAGTACCCCGAAAGGCGCGCGCACCCCCTGGCAGGTCACGCGCAGCGTGTGGTACGCCATGTTCATGCGCGAAGCCGTTTCGCGCACCATGGCCGACCGCATGGGCTGGTTCTGGATGATCTTCGAGCCCTTCGCGCTGGTGGCCATCATGGTGGGCATTCGTAGTTTCATCCGGGGTGACCGCCTGATCGTGAATGCCGAGTTCATTCCTTGGATGATCGCCGGCATGATGGGTTTCTTCCTGGTGCGAGAAGGCATGCTGCGCGGTATGGGGGCCATCGATGCCAACAGCGCGCTGTTCGCCTATCGCCAAGTGCAGCCCGTAGACCCCGTGCTGGTGCGCAACTTTCTGGAAGGCATGCTGCGCACCTTCGTCTTCCTGCTGTTTATCGTGGGGGGGCTGCTGCTAGGTCTGGACATGTACCCCGACAATGCCATCAGAGCCATGTGGGCATGGGTCTCGCTTTGGAGCCTGGGCATCGGGCTGGGCCTGGTCACCTCGGTGGCCGCTACCCTGGTGCCGGAAGTGGGCCGAGTGATCCGCATGCTTTCGCTGCCACTGTTGATCATTTCCGGCGTCATGTTTCCGCTCAACCAGTTACCCCACTGGCTACTGGAATATCTGATGCTCAACCCCATTCCCCATGCCCTGGAAACCCTGCGGCTGGGATTCTTTGAAAACTATCAGGTCATTCACGGCACCAGCATGCTCTACTTCTGGCTGGTGACATTAACTCTGAATGCGCTAGGGCTACTGATGCACCTTCGTTTTGTTGATCGGTTAAAGGCTAAATAACCCATGCACGTATCGTTGACCCGTTTTATTAAGCAGTCGCCGCACTGGGCGTTCGCCTTTATTGCTATTGTACTGGTCAGTTTTTACTGGTTGGTATGGGCAGAAGAGCGCTACGTTTCCCGTGCCACCGTGGTGCTGGAAAGCCCACAAGTCGCCACACCGGAATTCAGCCTCTCATCGCTCATGGGCGGCGGCGGAGGCAACACGGCCGACCTGCTGCTACTGCGCGAGCACCTGCTCTCGGTAGACATGCTGCGCCTGCTCGATGAACAGCTAGGCATTCGCCAGCACTACAGCGAACACGGTGACCTGTTTGCCCGCCTGCGCGACCCGAACGTGCCCATTGAAGACCTGCACCGCTACTACCTGCGCCGTGTAGAAGTGGAGTTGGACGAATACGCGGGGGTTCTCAACATTCACGTTCAAGGCTACACCCCCGAATTCGCCCACAGCATGGCATCGCTGCTGCTGGAAGCAGGCGAAAACCACATGAACGAAATGGGCCACCGCCTGGCCGATGAACAGGTACGCTTTCTGGAGCGCCAAATGGTGCGCCTGGAAGAGCGCTTCAATGACACCCGCGCCCAACTGCTCGAATTCCAGAATGAGCACGGCCTGGTATCACCCACCAGCACGGTGGAAAGCATCAACCAGGTCGTCGCCACCCTCGAAGCCGACCTGGCCCGCTTCCAGGCCCAGCGCAACGCCCTGGCCAGCTTCCAAAGCGCCCAATCCGCCGAGCTGCGCCAAGTAGAACGCAACATCGAAGCCCTGCGCGACCAGATCGTCGAACAACGCGACCGCCTGGCCCAAGCCACCGGCAACTCGCTCAACCGTATTTCGGCAGAATACGAAACCCTGGAACTGCAAGCCCAGTTCGCCCAGGAAACCTACTCCAGCGCCCTGGCCGCCCTGGAAAACACCCGCCTGGAAGCCGCCCGTCAGCTCAAACAAGTCAGCGTGTTGCAAAGCCCGCTCATGCCCGAATACCCCACAGAGCCCAACCGCCTTTACAACAGCACGGTATTCGCCATCATCACCATCTTCCTCGCCTTCATCCTCAGCATGATGATCATGATCATCAAAGACCACCGGGATTGATAGCAAGGGGTAGGGCACCGTAGCGCGGTGTAATGGTTAATCGAGGCAACCACCCCGTAGCGCGGCGTAACGAAAGAGCGAGAGAAACGAGCGAAAGAGGCACCCGCAGCGGCGGCCCGGCGCGAAGGGCGGCGCTAGCCGCCC
>NZ_LFGT01000018.1:107290-109422 GCF_002078115.1 Halomonas sp. BC2
ACCAACCCCGTAGCGCGGCGTAACGAAAGAGCGAGAGCAACGAGCGAAAGAGGCACCCGCGAAGGGCGGCCCTAGCCGCCCCGATTGAGCCACGATGATCGAGCAAACCCCAGTGGCATATTCGGCACCCCTAACGGGGTGCTTCGCGGGTGCGCTCCGCTTACACCGCGCTACGAATACGTAGCACCTTTAGAAGCGCGGCAGGATTCCCGTAGCGCGGCGTAACGAAAGAGCGAGAGAAACGAGCGAAAGAGGCACCCGCAGCGGCGGCCCGGCGCGAAGGCGGCGCCAGCCGCCCTGATTGAGCCACGATATTTAATGAATCATTGCAATAGCCTGCTCTATTCGAAACTACTCGGTCTATAATGAATCTATGGTTTCACAAGCTGTACTGAGAAGGGAGAAATCATGAGTCAGAAATCAAACCACGAGAAGCTAGCGATGGTGCGCAAAGGTAAGAGAAAAGATCCAATGCAAGACACGCGCTCACTCATGCAGTTTGCGAGCGAATCCTCTCGCGCGGCCATCCAAAGAAATTTGGCAGCAGGTGTTTCTGTGGTCTATGAACGTGATGGCTATCTGGTTGAAGAGTCGCCCGATCATCAGGTCAAGCAGCTTAAAAAGTTAAAACAAGCCCAGCCATTCAATCTTAGGGAGTATTTGTGCCAAGGTTAAGGCTTATTGCTGGCCCAAATGGCTCGGGTAAAACAACCCTGACTCAATTTTTGCTTAGTAAGAAAATACCATTAGGGCAATATTTAAATCCTGATGATATTGCGAAGTATATTGAGCTAAATGATGTTATTGAAAAAACCTCAACCGCAATGTCTGAGGGCAAGGCGTTCGTAAAGTCTTTTGCTAAAGAGTTTGAAACGTATTTTGCTGCGATCTCTGCGCAAGCGATTGCCACAGGCCTGAGAGAGGATTGGTTGGAGTCTGGGCTATCTCTCACCTATGAATCTGTTATGAGTCATAGTAGTCACATAAGATTTGTTGAAAAAGCACTAGATTTTGGGTTTGAGCCCTACCTCTATTATGTTTGCACATCAAGTCCTGAGATTAATCAGGCTCGTGTTGCACAAAGAGTTTCGAGTGGTGGGCATGATGTCCCTGCCGAAAAGATAATAAGTCGCTATCAAGCAAGCTTGTCACTTTTGCATGAAATGGTTGTGAAATGTAGAAGAACTTATTTTTTTGATAATTCTAGTGAAATGCATCTGCATTTTGCAGAAGCCACACCTGATGGTTTTCTAGATATCTATGAAAGCGAATTTAAAAAATTTGATTCACAGTGGTTTGTTGATTCAGTGCTTAGAAAATGGGACAGATCTAAAGTGAGATCTGCACGCCCCTCATAACGCACGTAGCAATAAATAGCCGCCAACACCCGTATTAGCGGCCCTAGCCTCCCCGATTGAGCCACGGTGATCGAGCAAACCCCAGTGGCATATTCGGCACCCCTCACGGGGTGCTTCGCGGGTGCGCTCCGCTTACACCGCGCTACGGATGCATCGCCAACGATACTCATGGGCGAGCACCCCGTAGCGCGGCGTAACGAAAGAGCGAGAGCAACGAGCGAAAGAGGCACCCGCAGCGGCGGCCCGGCGCGAAGGCGGCGCCAGCCGCCCCGATTAAGCCACAGCAAGGAAAAGCCATGGCGAACCGTACAAGCCACGATCAAAATTTCAAGAACCTGATTTTGGACTATCCTCGCGAAGCCCTCGCTTTCTTTGCATCAGAAGAGGCTGGAGATTTACTGCCTAGCGTCAAAGTCACTCCTATTCGCCAGGAGCAATTAAAAGAGCGCCTGGGTGACAGATTTCATGAGCTAGACGTACCGTTGCTGGTAGAGTGGCCAAATGGGCAACGCGAAGCGCTACTGTTCACGCTAGAAGAAGAAACGGATCCCGGCCGTTTCTCGATCCACAGGCTGGCGCACTACACACTGCACCTGAGTGAGCTATTCGATACAGAACGAGTGGTACCGGTGGTGATTTTTTTGAATTCTAATAAAAAAGTGGTAGAAAGCCTGCATATTCGAAGTGAACGCCATAGCTACCTACAGTTTCACTATTTACATACACATTTAAATAAATTGCCGGCCAATCAGTATTTTAGTAGCCAAAATATCG
>NZ_LFGT01000019.1:0-1161 GCF_002078115.1 Halomonas sp. BC2
GAGTTAAGCTCAAGTCTGGTGTATGGGAGGAGGTAGGAAGGGTGGCGTATCCTGTTGATTGATCACGACCAAGATCTCAACCAACACGAGTGGATACGCCATGACCGATTCTACCCTCCGGGCTCTTTCACAACCAGAACCCCAGGTCACTGACCCGCTGCACGAGCTGCTGCGACGAGGTGCCCGTGACCTGATCGCCAAGGCTGTCGAGGCCGAGCTGGCCACCTTCCTGGCGCAGTATGCCGATCAGCGGCTCGACGATGGACGTCAGGCCGTGGTCCGCAACGGCTACCTGCCCGAGCGCACGGTCCAGACCGGGATTGGGGATGTCAGCGTGCAGGTGCCCAAGGTGCGTGACCGCAGCGGCGGTGGTGCTCGCTTCAACAGCAGCCTGCTGCCGCCCTACCTGAAGCGGGCCCGCAGCATCGAGGAACTGATCCCCTGGCTCTACCTGAAGGGGATTTCCACTGGCGACTACCAGGAGGCGCTGGCGGCGCTGCTGGGCGACCAGGCCAAGGGGCTCTCGGCCAACACGGTGTCTCGGCTCAAGAAACAGTGGGAAGACGAGCATACCGAGTGGCGGCAGCGTGACCTGTCAGACCGTCGCTACGTCTACTGGTGGGCCGACGGCGTGTACAGCAACGTGCGCATGGATGACCGCCTGTGTCTGCTGGTGATCATCGGCGTCACGGAGCAGGGCCGCAAGGAGCTGGTGGCCGTCGAGGACGGCTTCCGTGAGTCGGCAGACAGCTGGGAAACGCTGCTGACGGGGCTGCGAGAGCGCGGTCTGACTCAAGCCCCCAAGCTGGCGGTGGGCGACGGTGCCATGGGGTTCTGGTTGGCGCTGAGCAAGATCTACCCGGAAACCGACCATCAGCGCTGCTGGGTCCACAAGACCGCTAACGTGCTGAACAAGCTGCCGAAATCAGTGCAGCCCAAGGTCAAGGCCGACCTCCATGAGATCTGGATGGCCGAGACCCGCTTTGATGCGCACAAGGCCTTCGATCGCACGTTGAAACGCTTCGAGGCCAAGTACCCCAAGGCGATGGCGTGCCTGGCCAAGGATCGGGACGAGCTGCTGGCGTTCTACGACTATCCAGCAGAGCACTGGGTGCATATCCGCACCACCAACCCGATCGAATCGACCTTCGCCACGGTCCG
>NZ_LFGT01000019.1:2432-4417 GCF_002078115.1 Halomonas sp. BC2
AGTGCGCCAGGCAAAGCCTGGACATCCGGGAAACCGAGAAGGTGGAAAGGATGTCGTGAAACCCAGTGGGTGAAAGTCCCACCCGGCCAAGGCTAGCCACCAGCCGGCAGCGAGTGTTGCGTGGTGTCGGGTAACCGCCGCTGCGAAGCGTACACAGCGAGTGGATAGGCCGTGTGATAGAGCCCCGAAATTGTGGTAGTGGCAGTCGCCGACAGTTTTCAAATGCTGGAAGGCAACACGACCCTGCCGTATGGCTTGGCAGGGAAGGGCCGCCGGGGTCGAAGAGCAGGGCATGTCCATACAGGGGTTTCCCAGGAACCTGGGAGGCCCGTCCTTCTCCTCTGAACGACAAAGGTACAGGCATGGGGCTGCCTGCGGCGAAAGCTCCCGGTCCGGTGCTGTCGTGCCTGACGGTACCGGAAGCAAACAACAGGCACTCAGGGGGTACGGCCAGGCGACCATAAGGAGCCAGCCGGATGGAAGGGCGGGAGTCGGAGTCGCTCATAGTACCGAAGAAGGCGGGGAACCTACTCGACGGGACCCGCTGGAGGGAAGGGGCGGCCAATCATCAGAACTGCACGAGGGCAACATGACAGGTGCACAGGAACCTGAGGTCATGTCCACGAAACAAGTGCGGATAGCAGCGCTGGCAGAGCGCTTCCCGCAGCGTGCCTTCACGTCACTGGCGCATCATATCGACGCCCAGTGGCTGAGGACGGCCTACCTGATGACGCGCCGTGACGGCGCCGTCGGGATCGACGGCCAGACGGCGGACGACTTCGCGCGCGACTTCGAGGCTAACGTCCAGCGTCTGCTGGAAGCGGCCAAGAGCGGTCGCTACCGGGCGCCGCCGGTGCGGCGCGTCAATATTCCCAAGGGAGACGGGCGCTCCACACGGCCGATTGGCATTCCTACCTTCGAAGACAAGGTCCTGCAACGTGCCGTGGTGGCCCTGCTGGAGCCGCTCTATGAGCATGATTTTCACGAGTGCTCGTATGGTTTCCGGCCGGGGCGCTCGGCGCATCAGGCCATCGGAACGGTGAGGAATGGCCTGATGTCGATGGGCGGAGGCTGGGTCATTGATCTGGACATCAAAGCCTTCTTCGACACGATCGACCACCAGCACCTGCGTGCGTTTCTGCAGCAACGAGTGAAGGACGGCGTGATCCTCCGCCTGATCGGCAAGTGGCTCAAGGCCGGGGTATTGGACGCCGGGCAATGGCAGAAGGGCGAGATAGGCAGCCCACAAGGGGGTGTGATTTCCCCCTTGCTGGCGAATGTCTACCTCCACTACGTGCTGGATGAGTGGTTTGAGCAAGACGTCAAACCACGCCTGCGCGGACGGGCATTCTCGGTGCGCTTCGCCGATGATGCCGTGCTCGCCTTCAGCAACGAAGCTGATGCCCGCAAGGTGCTGGAGGTACTGGCCAAGCGCTTTGCGCGCTTCGGCCTTACCCTGCACCCGACCAAGACTCGGCTGGTACGGTTTCGGCCACATCGCGAGCTACGGGCCGAGACCTTCGACTTCCTGGGCTTTACCTATTACTGGGGGAAGTCCCTGCGTGGACGCTGGATCATCAAGCAGAAAACGGCCAAGGACCGGTTCAAGCGAGGCCTGAAGCGAATTTCGCTGTGGTGCCGAGCCAACCGCCACCTGCCCCTGCGTGATCAGCACCGCCAACTCTGTCGAAAGGTTATGGGGCACTATGCGTACTACGGGATAACCCACAACATCGAGTCTCTGCAACGCTTCCAATACAGGGTTCAGACAACCTGGATCAAGTGGCTCAGGAGGCGATCGCAGAGAGGATGGTTCCCGTGGGAGAAGGCAAGGCAACTGTTGCTGACACTCCCGTTACCGCGAGCGAGAATCGTGCACCGAGCGTCCTTCGTGTGAACCTGACGGTTGAGGAGCCGAGTGCGTCAATCGCGCACGCTCGGATCTGTGGGGGGCCGGAACGAGCAATCGTCCGGTCTACCCGACC
>NZ_LFGT01000020.1:0-1410 GCF_002078115.1 Halomonas sp. BC2
TGATTGCCGCCCTAGATACCGGTTTCTATCCGCACGCCCCGGGCGGGGCGCGACTGGGATATCGCATCATTCCGCCCGTGCCGGGCGATGTTTCTATCCGCACGCCCCGGGCGGGGCGCGACTTTTTGCCAGACGCCAAGGCGCTTGAACAGCTTACGTTTCTATCCGCACGCCCCGGGCGGGGCGCGACGGGCGTCCATGGTTAGTCGGTTTGTTGATGATTGTTTCTATCCGCACGCCCCGGGCGGGGCGCGACATGCTATTAGCTGCGACCTGCTGCCCACTGACGCCGTTTCTATCCGCACGCCCCGGGCGGGGCGCGACGTACGCCAATGCTGGGCAGCCTGAAGCAGCGCATGGTTTCTATCCGCACGCCCCGGGCGGGGCGCGACTTGCTCGCAGGTTAGCGTGCTGGTCGATGATAACGGTTTCTATCCGCACGCCCCGGGCGGGGCGCGACAAGGCCTGCCCGCGCCGTTAGGCCATCCGGTGGTGTTTCTATCCGCACGCCCCGGGCGGGGCGCGACGACCCTGTCACTGCTCTTCGCATGGAGCAGGCAGAGTTTCTATCCGCACGCCCCGGGCGGGGCGCGACGCGCGAACACGGTTCAGCGCTCGATTAGCGGCCAGTTTCTATCCGCACGCCCCGGGCGGGGCGCGACATGACGCCTTTGGAAAGAGCCTTTGCCCACAGCTCTGGTTTCTATCCGCACGCCCCGGGCGGGGCGCGACCGCGGAGCATATCGAGGTTCTGTTGCCCGCCGGTGTTTCTATCCGCACGCCCCGGGCGGGGCGCGACATCTCATCGCCGCTGTCAGTGACGAACACCTCTTGTTTCTATCCGCACGCCCCGGGCGGGGCGCGACTTCACGTCTTTGCGCCGCTGCTGGTAGTGCTGACGTTTCTATCCGCACGCCCCGGGCGGGGCGCGACTTGATGGCGCCGACGCGAAAGCGCTTCGACTCTCCGTGTTTCTATCCGCACGCCCCGGGCGGGGCGCGACGTCAAACGGGTGCATTACAGCGGCAAGACGGTGCAGTTTCTATCCGCACGCCCCGGGCGGGGCGCGACGTAATTGCCGTTGGTACTGATGCGATCAATTGAATGTTTCTATCCGCACGCCCCGGGCGGGGCGCGACGCTGCACTACGCCCGTGAGCTACTGCTTGGCATTGTTTCTATCCGCACGCCCCGGGCGGGGCGCGACATCTCCAGCAGACGGTCGTCGTTGTAGGCCTTGGCGTTTCTATCCGCACGCCCCGGGCGGGGCGCGACGACAGCCCACGGCGGGGCTGTACAGCCACGACGAGTTTCTATCCGCACGCCCCGGGCGGGGCGCGACATGTTGATGCCGTAGCCTTCGAACACGCGGCTGGGTGTTTCTATCCGCACGCCCCGGGCGGGGCGCGAC
>NZ_LFGT01000020.1:2664-3328 GCF_002078115.1 Halomonas sp. BC2
ATAGCAATCCAGCCCAGGGGGTGGAGTCTGCCAAAGTTTCTATCCGCACGCCCCGGGCGGGGCGCGACGCAATTCTCTCTATGCTTTCGCGCTCCTCTGAGGTGTTTCTATCCGCACGCCCCGGGCGGGGCGCGACCCCAGGGCTCGCACCCTCTCTGGCCAGGCGCGTGTTTCTATCCGCACGCCCCGGGCGGGGCGCGACTGTTCTGTTTATAACATCATGAAAAATAAAAGCAAAAAGACATGCTTCTGCGAAACACTGAGCATTAGCCGATTTTTGCTTGATGCAAAAGAGTGAGCGAAAATTTTGTTATTAAAATCAATTTATTAAAGAGCTGCGAACCTGACGGGGTTTGGCAAGACAATTGGGGTTCGCAAACAAGAGAAACATTAGAAAACTAAAGGGCCATTCATGTCTAAGGCAGGCTTGGCGCCAATATGTTCGATGCGGTTTTTCCAATTTCGGCCTAAGAAGTAGAAGCGTAAGCTGTCTACCTCGTCATCAATCAAGTCGATCAAGCGTTGACGAAAGCGTACCCATTGGTCGGGGTCGACTTCAATTTCAAACACGGAAAACTGTACTCGCTGCCCTACATCTCGACACGCTTTTGCCACTCGCCGCAGCCTGCCTTCACCGCCGTCTGAAGAGGTGCTGACATCGTAA
>NZ_LFGT01000020.1:4996-11827 GCF_002078115.1 Halomonas sp. BC2
TAACTGACCAGTACCATCATAATATTGCCCTCAGTACGTTATTTCCAAAGGAAAGGTGGGTAAGCGTCCAGGTCGCCCCGCAGGTGGCGTGCCATCAGCTGAGCTTGCAGTATGGGCAGCATACCTATAGGTGTTTTTTCATCAATAAACGTATGCAACAGATCTTCACGTTTTCGCTCTTGGTAAGCAGCCAGAACCCGCTTGCGAGCATCATCTGTCATAACGACGCCATTGCTTTCTGTAATGATGAAGTCCTTTTCTCGTAGCTGGCGTCGATTTATAAGTGAAAGGGCTAGACGGTCACCTAACAAAGGCCGGAACTCTTCAGCAAGGTCTAATGCAAGGCTTGGGCGACCTGGGCGATCACGATGCAAAAAGCCTACGGCGGGGTCTAAGCCTACGCTTTCTAGCGCTGAACGGCAGTCATGAGTCAGCAGTGTATAAAGAAACGACAACAAAGCATTAACACGATCACGAGGAGGGCGGCGATTACGTCCTTTAAACTCAAAAGCATTGCCTTCTTGGCGCACTAATGAATTGAAGACGCTGAAATATACTTGAGCGGCTTCGCCTTCCAAGCCTCGTAGCTCATTGGTTGTGGCAGGTTGCAATAGATTACGTGCGATTCGGCTTAACCGATCACGAGCCGCTTCCAGGCGCTGGTGATCATGAGGTGGCATCTTGCTGCCATAATCGCGAATGGCCCGGGCGAGAACAGCGCGCTGATTATGGACTTTACCAATCAAAAGGCTACTGACCAGGCTAGAACAGGAGGCTTCGTTATCACTGACACGATATTGGGTGCGCCTGAGTAACACATTGCCAGAGACGGGGCCTTCAATGCGCGCCAAGAATTTCCCGTTCGGTGACAGGTGGGTGATGGTAACGCCTTGTTCAGCGCAGAATCCCATTAACGGCGGGGATACAAGCACACGCCCAAAGCATACAAGGGACTCCAGCATATGAATGGGAAGCCTGGCGCGCTCTTTCCCTTCTACCTGCATGACAATGTTAGCGCCTTCTTTTTTAAGCCAAGCACCTTCGGTAGTGATGTACAGTGAGTTTAATTGTCGTCGCATTGGCGTTACTCATCCAGGGCATCAAGTTGACGGGTAAGCCATTGGCTTGCGGAGCGCTGCTTGCTAAACACTTGAGGTTGGCAAATATCGACAAGGGAGCAGTGATCACACTTTTTGGCATCGTAAATCGCTGGCGGTGTCTGCTGCTCATCAAAAATAGCGCGGGTTTGTTCAATGATGCGAAGAGTTAACGTGCGTAGAGCGTTATCAAAGGCGACTTCTTTGCGCCGACGTGTTTTGCCATAAAATAGCGCGCCAGAGTCTATGTGAGTATCTAACATTTCTTCCAGGCAGAGTGCTTGAGCGCAAAGTTGTACCTCATCCGCTCGGTGCGCTTTAGGTCGCCCGCGTTTGTACTCAATAGGCCGGACTGTCAGAGGCAATTGACGCTCATCAAACTCTACAATATCGGCAATACCGCTCAAGCCCAGCTGTTCACTTGCCAAAGGCAAGGCCATGGAAGTGTGTACGCCCCGGCGACGCTGATGCCCCAACTGGTCAGCGCGTTCGTGTAACAAACGACCTTCGGCAGTGTAGCGGTTTTCTGCCCATTGCTGCTCTACATGAATCAGCGCGCATTGACGCGGGCAGAACAGCGTATGCTGCAGAGCCGAAAGCGGAATGGGGCGTGCCTCTTCTTCCATGGCGTTTCACCTATAGGTGTTCTTCTACCGCCACACCAGGCGGCAGTGACTCGCTAGCAATATGAACCTGATAGTCGCTGTAGTGGCGTGCCGGTGTATCTTCTTTCCCTTCAATACGCTTCACTTGAACACTATCGAAGAGCACATGGGCGGGCGCGTTACCCATAGGGTGGTCATGCTTGAAAACAACGAGTTTTCTGGTGGACATCTCGCCGCGAGCAGCAGAGCGGTCGTGTTCAAACATATTGATTAGTGAACGCCATAGAAGGGCTAAATCGTCTTCTGAAAAGCCGGTGCGTTCAGCTAATTTTGCAGATATGTAGCCGTGTACGCGGTACAGGCCATAAGGAATGATGTGCTTGCGCCCCATGGTGCGCTCTTTTTCAAGATCCTTTTCGTTGGTAACCGCCATACGGGTAATGGAGACTTCCATGGGAATGACGGGATCGATAGAGCTGGCAAAGGCCACCTGAACAGGGCCGCGTACTTGGCCGGAGTTTACCTCGGTTGTCATGACAGCACCGAAGGTGCGAACGTCGAAAAAGTTATTACACATCCATTCGGTAACTTGGCGCGCTTTTTCTGCTTCTTTGGGAAGCTTTTTAGATTCAGGTTTAATGTCTAACGCTTCATAGGCTTTTTTATGCTGGTTGTTGAGCACTGACTTTTCTTGCATATAAATGGCATAGCCAGCGTCGTGTTCTTTTTCGAGCGCGACGTAGTTACGAATTTTACGTTTTAGGCACACATCTGTGATAAGCCCCTGGTTGGTCTCTGGGTCGAGTCGGGGCAGGTTTCCTGCATCAGGGTCGCCGTTGGGATTGCCGTTGGTGACATCAAATAAAAGGACAAATTCATAACGATTGGCAATGGTGCTCATTCCGAGTCTCCCTGTTCCGATTGTTCATCGCTATTCGCGTTATCTTTTTTAGCGAATCGCGTTTGTGATTGATGGTAGTAGCCAATGGCAAATCGCCCTTGTTCTTCGATACGTAGGCTGCGTGGGAAGGTATCGCCCAGCCCGTCAATAATTTGGCTGATTTCGCTTTCAATCGTGTATGCAATACCACCTTTATCTTTTTTACGCATGGATGAAAGGTGGTTCTGCACATTGCGCAGCAGCATAGGGAAAACGCTGGCGGGCGTCGCAGAGGCGGCACCGTAGTAGCGATCCTTAATGGTGGCATTCAACTCTCTACCAAGTGCACCACGTTGAGCGTTTTCTAATTCGGCAAATAAGCGGCCCAATAGGTAACCTGGATGGGTGGAGCTTTTATCAAGACTCACGGAAACCTCCTGTTTATTCGAGTTTGAGTGCGTGGCCAAGCGAGCCTCTCGGGCTAATACTGCCTTGCAAAGAGCGACGCGTAAGCCGTTGATATTGCCATCACTGCGAAAACGCATAACAACATTGGTAAGTAGCGATCGGGGGTAGCGTTGCCCCGTGATGATGGCGCGCATCATTTCGCCAGCAAGCTGGGGCAGTACGTCTTCTGATTTCGGGCGCGCGCCATGAATAGGCGCTGTTTGCAGGGTTAGCCACCAAACGCTGGGGGCAATGCCTTTCCATGGTGCAGGTTGGATATCTAGATCTCGGTAATGCTGGGCATAATGCTTGGTTAAGTGTTCCAGGCTATCAACTAGCCAAAAACGAACGGATAGACGAGCGGCATTGGGAGCGAGGCCCAGTACGTAAAATTGCGTTTCGGGTTCTAGCTCTGGAGCCACATCTTTTAGCGGGCGGCCATCCGCTACCTGGGCAAGTAGCGAGCCTAGTTTGCTGGCTTCCTGTTCATCGCTGGGTGGTTGGTTGAGTACTGCAAAAAAACTTTCCGCTGCCTGTGCAGCCTGTGACGTTTGCGCATTTGCCCAAAACACTAGTGTGGTATCACCTATTTGCAGGCGTTGTTGGTTGTCTGCATCGCCACGTAGTAGATAGTTAAGCGCTGTTGTATAGCCAAAAATTGCTGATGTGGAGATTGCCGCGTTTTGATTTTTACGAAATCCGTAAGACTCATACGCCTCGCTATTAAACGAGACGAGCGAAGCACCTGACGACTGTGCGTCTCTAACGCCTTTAATGGCTGGATGGTCAGTGCCTAGGACAGCGTCTTCACCGGTGATCAAGCATTGCCCATAAATGCTGGTACTTTCTTCGAGTGCAGCACTCCAGATTCGGCGAGCATCATCATTTTCATGCAGGTATTGTCGTTTTCCGTCTAGCCGAAAAATAATGTTGCTATCTAGTACCTCCTCGCTGTAACCGGGCAACGAGGATAGCTTTTCAGGGTGCCATTGATCCAAGAACTTCAAAAAGGCCAGGAGTGATTTGTCATCACTGTTACGAAAAAGGTCAAATTGGCGAGCTTTGAAGGCTGAATGTTCATCGCTTAAGCGTTTGCCTTCTCCGGCTGTTACCCCTAATGAGTAAGCGGTTTTGTCCCAAAGTGGGTAAGCATGAATGCCTGATGTGCGCCGTTTATCAACGGGCACCTTGTAGGTTCGGGCGCGGGGCTTTTTGCCTGAGGTGTCACGTAGATCATCAATCTGCTGCGGCACACCATTTTGATCGAAGGCTAGGGCAAAACTGATTTTTTCTGAGCTAAAGCCGGGCAGCGGTACTTTGTTTTCCTTGGCTAGCCGCTGATAGTAATCATTGAGGGAGGTCAATATCATGCGAGGGTCTCCTGGAAGGGAGGCACTTCAATCACGCCATCTTGCATCTTGGCGCGGAAAAATCGCGATGTCTTGCCGTTTGCAAAGTCAATATCGTGCAGCATATAGCCAAGGTCTTTCTCACCGATTAACGCGGGGTCAAAAGATGGAAGGGGCTGTTCGGGTTCAATGAGTGCAAAATTCGCCGGGAATTCGCGGGTGCCCATGCAGGGAGTGTGAAAGCATTGGCCTTGGCGGGCGCGGCGATTGAAAATATCCAGGTGTTTGCCGGGGGTGTCGCTATCATCCGCACGTGGGGTAAATTCAAAGTGCGCCTCAATCACGTAAGCTACATTGTGTAAAATGGTGGCGGCGCGCTGTTGACGGTTCTGGTCAACAAAATAGGCCACATCATCAACGCGGCCCGCTTTCATTGCTTTTGTTACAGAAGCGGCTGATAGCTTGCCGCCGACTTCATTGCGCCGCAGCGACTCAAATCGGATGGGCTTGAGTACATGGATACGGTCTACGCACCAGCGAATGGCGGGTTTCCAGTGGATGGCTTCCAGAATGCCGCGTGCCGCCGAGGGTGTAATCACATCATAGGATACACGCTCTACTTTCATCTCTGGCCGCGTAAAGCAGGCCCTGTCACCCCAGATATGCAGTCGAACTCCGTATGACATAACGGCTCCCTATTAATGTTGTATGTTTACCACTGTAAGCTTTCGGCTCGCATAAAGGTTGGGTCGCTCCAGTTTAACCCTAGCGCATCATCGTAGAGATCTTCATTGACCAGCAGCATGAATTGGTCATTAAATTTATCCGGCTCGATAGACGCAATGGCACCGACTTTTTCCAAGGCTCTAAAGCCGTTATGAGGCACTTGCACTGTATAGAGTTGCAGTTTTCGGGCGATCCCGCCAGGGCTTGTGGCAAAGGCGAGATCTTTAATCGCTTTGCGAGCTTCATCGTCTCTGGGAATAATGACACTTCGTTGATTATTGTCGATGAGGCGAAATTTCTGTTCGAGGGTTTCAAAGGGCAGGCCGTCAAGCCGCCCTTTTTCAATCAGCGAGAGCAGTTGGTACTTGTCGAGTTGGTCAGGCCCTTGCTGCCAGTAAAGTAGCGTGAAATACGCCTCTATCGCTTCAAGCGAGAGTGGGTCGTGGCCGTGCTGGCGTAGTACTTCACGAGTGGCTTGGGCGAACTGTTTTAGCTCGGGCGGCGGCGCCCACACCTCATTGGCAGTGGCAAAAATACGCACTTCGCTCTCTTCGGCGGTTCGTTTGCCTTCACGGTTACAGCGCCCTGCGGCCTGGGCAATAGAGTCAAGCCCCGCTTCGGCGCGCAGAACCCTCGGAAAGTCTACATCAACGCCCGCTTCTATTAATGACGTAGATACCACCCGGCATGGGTTGCCTTCTTTAAGTGTTTCACGAATACGCTGTAATACCTGTCGCCGATGAACGGCGCACATAGCGGTGGTCAGATGAAAAGCGCCTGGCTGATCGGCGATGGATTCATACAAGGCTCTGGCGTGGCGGCGGTTATTGACGATGCATAGTACCTGATTGGCGCCCAAGAGTTCGTCGCGCAACTGGTCGTCATCTAAGCAGCCAATATGCTTTACCGCCACTCGTTGTAATGCTTGATAGAGGTTTATTGGATCTGGGGCTAGCTCCTCAACGTCTTTGAAGCCGCCCGTGAAGCTGCGGGCTGCGTCATTAGTTTCAAGCAGGGCGGGTTGGGTAGCAGTGCAGAGCACAATGCTGGCGTGATAATTCAGCGCGAGTTCATCCAGTGCGGCAACACTTGGTCGTAGCAAGGGCAGGGGCATTGTCTGTGCTTCATCCAGAATGACGACGCTACGGGAAATATTATGTAGTTTGCGGCAGCGTGATGTTTTAGCGGCAAAGAGGCTTTCCAGGAACTGCACCGATGTTGTCACGATAATCGGTGCGTCCCAGTTCTCACTGTCGCGTCTGAGTTTATCAAGACTATTCCTGTCGTCTTTGAAAGCTTTTTCAGCATCAAAGGTGCTGTGGTGTTCGAGTACTGCATCAGGGCCATATTTGCCCAGTGCCTTCCGAAACACCGCCGCGTTCTGCTCGACGATACTGGTGAAGGGGATAACGTAGATAACGCGATCCATGCCATGGGTGATGGCGTGATCCAGGGCGAAGGCGAGAGAGGCCAAGGTTTTGCCGCCACCAGTGGGCACCGTGAGGCTGAAACAGCCAGGTCGCATCCCCGCTTTGTTACGTACCTCACGCAGGATATGTCCACGTAATTGGTTAATGCCTTTTTCGGTATCGAAGGTTTCCAAGTATTGATTGAGCGAGTCGCGAAGCAGCACTAGCGAAGCGCCGCCACCGCGTTGCCGTGCTAAGCCGGTTTCATGCTGGGCGTAGAAGGTTTCGGTATCGATATAGTCTGCATCGACCAAGCAT
>NZ_LFGT01000020.1:13512-26742 GCF_002078115.1 Halomonas sp. BC2
AGCATGAAAAGAGCATTCTGGTGAGGAACGCGAGCTGAAAGAAGCCTCGTTCTGGACGTTGGGTAAATGCACCAGAAGGACGTAGCTCTTTTGGAAGCGTAAGCGCATCTTGCCAGGCGTTATCTAGCGCAGGGATATCCGCTTTAAGGCGTTCACTAAGCGGGGAGCGTTCGCCTGAATCACGGCCATTGGCAAGCCCTGCATGATGACCTGCAATACAGTAGGCAAGTAGATCGCCGACCCCTCCTTTGAAGCGTTGTTTCGCGACAATAGCGCCAGCAGTAGAGTGATCGACACGTTCTGGAGAGCCTTCCAGCCGCCGTTGAAAAGGCGTGCTGTATTTACCTAAATCGTGTAACAGGCCTGCTGCATATCCTGCTTCTGCCATGTCGAAGCGTTCAGCACGGGCTGCAGCCATACGAGCGACATAATGCAAGTGATCTTCTAGTGTTTGCCAAGCTTCCTTGCCTGTTTCGGGAAGCGAGTGTGCGTAGTAGAAAGTGGCAGATGTTGTCATTATGGTTGCTCAGTATGGTGAGGCTTTGCACTACCTTAGCTTTAAAATGCAGCGTTTTGCTATAGCCAAACGCCTACAATCTTCATGTCCGCTTTTCCCTCGCACAATGGCCATGGCTCCCGTCCGCGCTTTTGCCTACAATGGTTGCCTTTGTCGCGCCCTGGGCGGCGCGTGTCATTGAATTCTGGCCAAGGGATACCTCATGCTCGATCCGAAACTGCTGCGCGGTGATCTGGAGACGACGGCGCAACAACTGGCCCGGCGGGGCTTCGAACTCGATACAGCGGCACTGCAGGCGCTGGAGTCGCGCCGTCGTGAGTTGCAGACTCAGACCGAGCAGCTGCAAAACGAGCGCAACATGCGTTCCAAGGCGATTGGCAAGGCCAAGGCCAACGGCGAAGACATCCAGCCGCTGCTGGATGAAGTAAGTGACCTGGGCGACCGCCTGGACAAGGCCAAGAAAGAGTTGGCTGAGGTGCAGGAGGAGTGGGACGATGCCATCAGTGGTATTCCGAACCTGCCCCATGACAGCGTGCCGGAAGGCAAGAACGAAGACGACAATGTCGAGTTGCACCGCTGGGGCACGCCCCGTGAGTTCGACTTCGAGGTGTTGGACCACGTGGACCTGGGCAAGCGTTCGGGCTATCTGGATTTCGAACTGGCCGCCAAGCTGACCGGAGCGCGATTTGCCGTCATGCGTGGGCCGATCGCGCGTCTGCATCGTGCACTGGCCCAGTTCATGCTGGATACGCAAACCCAGCAGCATGGTTATGAAGAGTGCTATGTGCCCTACATGGTGAATCGCGATTCGCTGATGGGAACGGGGCAACTGCCGAAATTTGGCGAAGACCTGTTCAAGCTCGACGATGAGCGAGAGTACCACCTGATTCCCACCTCCGAGGTGCCGCTGACCAACTTTGTGCGCGACGAGATCGTCGAGCTGTCGGCGCTACCCATGAAGCTGACCGCGCACACGCCCTGTTTTCGTAGCGAGGCCGGTTCTCATGGGCGCGACACCCGGGGCATGATTCGCCAGCATCAATTCGATAAGGTCGAAATGGTACAAATCGTCGAGCCCGACAAGAGCTACGCGGCGCTGGAGGAGATGCGCGAGCATGCCGAGGCGATCCTGCAGGCTCTGGAGCTGCCTTACCGGGTCGTGACGCTCTGCACAGGGGATATGGGCTTTGGGGCAGCGAAAACCTACGACCTGGAAGTGTGGCTGCCCAGCCAGAACACCTATCGGGAAATTTCGTCGGTCTCCAACTGCGAAGACTTCCAGGCGCGTCGCATGCAGGCCCGCTACCGCCACCCGGATTCGAAAAAGCCGCTGTTGCTGCATACGTTGAACGGCTCTGGGTTGGCGGTAGGGCGGTGCCTGCTGGCGGTATTGGAGAACCACCAGCAGGCGGATGGCTCGATTAGCGTGCCGGCGCCTCTTCAGCGCTATCTGGGCGGTCAGGAGCGTCTTGCCCTGTAATGGCCCACTCGACGTTCACGCCAGCATCGATGCGAATGGTGCCGGGGCGATAGTCGCTGGCTGAGCCGCTACCCACGGCGTCACTCTCGGCGCGCATGGCCATCATGCGTGGCTGGAAGATGGGCGCCTGGGTCTCTTCGATACGCTGGACATGGCCCAGCTCCACACCCAGGGTGGTGGCCATCAGATCGGCCTTGTGACGGGCCTTCTCCAGCGCCTTGGTCAATGCCTCATCGGTAGCGGCGTCGCGGTCGTGCAGGTCAAACTGCACGCCATCCAGGGCATTGACCCCCGCGCCGATCAGCGCGTCCAGCACATCCCCCAGCTGTTCTACGTCAGCCAGTTCGACGCTGAACGGGCGTTCGAGACGCGTACGCATCAGGTTCTCCTGCTCGCCATCGTCACTACGCGGGCCTGCCACGTACTCGGGGTAGACGTTGAGCGAGCCCGCCGTGATGGCGCGCTGCTTGATGCCCGCTTCCTCGATGGCCGCAATCAGCTCACTGGCGCGCTGCTCCAGGCGCTGCCGAGCGCCGCTCAGCTCATCGCTTTGGGTGTCTTCCAGGGCAGACACGGCAGGAGTGTTTTCCCACAGGCGTGCGCTGAGCGTCGCCTTGTCGGGCTCGACTTCGACCCACGACTGCGCTTGCACGAAGACGCCAGAGGGTGGGGGGGCCGCCTGGCTGATGGGGGCGACCAATAGCGCGAGCAGGGCGCCTCCCAGCACGCCATGACGAAAGCGTTTGACAGGGTGGCGCAGCCGATTGACGGAGTTGAGCTGGGTGTTCATGGGGTCACTTCCTTGCTGAGAGAGCCAATGTGTTGTGAGTGTGTTGTGAGAGTGAGTGTTGGGTCATTGCCCGCAGCTTTTGAAGCAGAGATACACGGAAAGTTCACAGGCTAATGAGTCGTGCTGACGTCTTTCTCAATAGGTGCACGGTTTGTGCATTGTCACGCCAGCAGCCATTATGTAGGGATAACATGCTAAGGATCGGGCTATGTCGAAGTTGTCAGATGAGGATTATCGCAGTATTCCACTTAACGCTACCCTGGCGCTGGCCGCGCTGGTGGTCATCGTTGCCGGAATGAAAGTAGGTGCTGATCTGCTGGTGCCTTTGCTATTGGCGGTGTTCATTGCGGTGGTGTGCACGTCGCCAGTGCAGTGGCTGCATGGCTGGGGGCTGAGTCGGCGTACGGCAGCCATGCTGACGCTGCTGGTGCTACTGGCCTTCATTTCCCTGATTGGCCTGCTGGTGGTCAACAGCTTCGGCACTTTCGTGGAAGCGCTGCCGGACATCGAGGCGCGCTTGTACGAGCATTACTGGAATTTGCTCAATACGCTGGCGTCCCATGGCTTGGCGATCAACCCGGAGCAGCTGAGCTCGGTGTTTGCCATGGAAGACGATGGCTCATGGGTTGCCATGCTGCTGGGCGAGCTGGGTTCACTGTTCATGCAGGGCACCATCGTGGCGCTGTTGGTGATCTTCATGCTGTTCGAGACGCTGCACTTTCGTGACAAGGTCTCGCGCGCCCTGGAAAACCCTGCGCCCAGCCTGAAGCGTTTCAGCGAGTTCAGCTTGACCCTGAAGCGTTATCTGGCCGTGAAAACGGCCATCAGCCTGGCTACTGGTGTTCTGGTGTGGCTTTCCTGCCTGATGGTAGGGGTCGATTTTCCGCTGCTCTGGGGGGTGTTGGCCTTTGCCCTCAACTTCATTCCCAACATTGGCTCTGCCCTGGCGGCCATTCCTCCTGTCTTGCTGCTGCTGGTGTCTCAGGATGGCGGTGTGCTGCAGGCGTTCATGCTGGCGTCGGCCTATTTGGTCATCAACTTCATTCTGGGCAATCTGGTCGAGCCGCGGGTCATGGGGCAGGCGCTGGGGCTATCCACCTTTGTGGCGTTTCTTTCCCTGGTGGTATGGGGCTGGATCTTCGGCGCGGCGGGTATGTTGCTGTCGGTGGTGCTGACCATGACGCTCAAGATTGCCTTGGACAGTCATCCACAAACGCGCTGGATGGCGCACCTGTTAGGGCCTGGCAAGCAGCGCCGTTCGACTCTTCAGCCGGGCGATGCGCGGCGGCCACCGCTGAAGCGGGATAAGCAGGAGCAGTAGGGGCAGGCGGCGAGAGGGGCAATCACCGCTGGCGAGGCCAGCGGTGATTGGAAGTGCTCAGACGTTCTGGTCGATGAACTGAGTCAGTTGCGACTTGGATTGCGCGCCGACCAGCGAAGCGACCTTGGTGCCCGATTTGAACAGCATGACCGTGGGCACGCCACGTACACCCTGCTCAGCAGCAATTTCCGGTGCATCGTCTACGTTGACGCTGACGACTTTCAGATTGTCGCCGCGCTCGGCAGCGACTTCATCGACCACAGGTGCCATGACTTTACATGGGCCGCACCAGGGGGCCCAGAATTTGAGCAGGACAGGCTGTTCGGCGTTGAGGACTTCTTGCTCAAAATTGGCGTTGGTGACATCAACATTGTTAGCCATTTGCTTCTCCCGTTTGCGTTGCTCTTGCAGTTACGTTGCCTCAGATGGAGCAACAGTCTATACGCGATTTACCAGCGCTCTTTCACCGCGCCAAGTTGCCAGATGTTAGCGGTCACGGCGGATGCTGGCAAATTCCAGATGCGTTTTGCGCTGAAATAGAAAAAATTAATGGATGCTGATAGCGCTGTTTTTTTATACTATATGGGAATTATAGATCATTTTTTTATTCACAATTGTGTTCGTAGAGCGTCATGCTCCGAGCATCGGGCAGGTACGCAGTGGCAGCAGCGCGGGGCGTTTGGGGCGTTTCCCGGCATCGAACATTAGGTGAGGATATGAAGCTACAGCAACTTCGCTATATCTGGGAAGTCAATCGACATAACCTGAATGTGTCAGCAACTGCCCAGAGCCTGTTTACCTCTCAGCCAGGTGTTTCCAAGCAGATTCGCCTGCTGGAAGACGAATTGGGCGTGGAGATCTTTGCTCGCAGTGGCAAGCATCTCACGCGTGTCACCCCCGCTGGCCAGTCGATCATCGAGCTGGCCGGGCAAGTGCTCAAGCTTGCCGAAAACATCAAGCAGGTCGCCCAGGAGCACAGCGACGAGCGCCGTGGCAGTTTGGTCATCGCTACTACGCATACCCAGGCCCGCTATGCGCTGCCGCCGATCATTAGCGAGTTCACGCTCAAGTATCCTGACGTGGCGCTACACATGCAGCAGGGTACGCCCAAACAAATTGCCCAGATGGTGAGTGAAGGGCAGGCGGACTTTGCCATTGCCACCGAGTCCTTGGAGCTGTTTACCGACCTGGTGCTGCTGCCTTGCTACCGCTGGAACCGCTGCGTGCTGGTGCCCAAGGAGCACCCGCTCGCTTCTCTGGAAGGGCCGCTGACCCTCGAGGCGCTGGCCGAGTATCCGCTGGTGACTTACGTCTTTGGCTTCACCGGGCGTTCGCAGCTGGACGATGCCTTCAAGGCCAAGGGGCTGACCCCTAACGTCGTGCTGACGGCCGCTGATGCCGACGTCATCAAGACCTATGTGCGCCTGGGCATGGGAGTGGGCATCGTGGCTCATATGGCGGTGGACCCTGCCCAGGATGACGATCTGGTGGCGCTGGACGCCAGCCACTTGTTTGCCAGCTCCACCACCAAGATCGGCATTCGTCGTGGCACATTCATGCGCGGCTACATGTATGACTTCCTCGCGCGGTTTGCTCCCCACCTGACTCGCGACCGAGTGGACGAAGCGCTCACGGCGGGGCCTCGCCATGAGCACGCGCTGTTCGAAGGTGTCGAACTCCCCGAATATTGAGCGAGGCCAGTGATTCAGGGTTGATAAACCAACTCACCCACCTACTCACCGCCCCGTTCACCGCTTTATGTTGTGGTGAACAGGGCGGTGAACTCGTCAGGTGGCTATATCAATATCAATGCTGCAGGTGCAGCCCACATTCGCGTTTCTCTTCCACCTTGGTGGGGTCGAAGTAGTCGAAGTTGTTGGGCAGGTCATGGGCCTGCAGGTATTCGTACATGTCCTTGGCGGTCCACTTCAGTAGCGGCGCCACTTTCAGCAGGCCGTCGCTGTTGCGGCTAACGGACTGCATCCTGGCTCGCTCGGGCGTGTCTTCGGCGCGCAGGGCAGTGAACCAGATGTCGGGCCGCATGGTGGCCAGGGCGCGCTCGAACGGCTCGATCTTTACTTCCTGAGTGAACGCCGCATGGCGCGGGTCGTCGATGCCCGGCATGGGGCCGTCCAAGGCTTCCCGGTGGGCGCGGGTGCGCTGGGGTAAAAAACTCACCAGGTTGAGGTCGAGTCGTCGAATCACGTCGTCGGCAAACCGGTAGGTAGCCTCGGTATTGTAACCGCTGTCCATCCAGACGATAGGAATGTCCGGGCGAACCTGCGTCACCATGTGCAGGATCACGGCCTCGAAAGGGCGAAAGTTGGTGGTGCAAATAGGGCGCTCGCCCTGACGGAACGCCCACTCGATTAACCCTTGCGGGTCGTTGGCGTACTCTTGATGAATGGCTTCGAGAGCTGAGGACATGCTGCCTCCTGTTGAAAAGCGTGCGATGCCATTAGGCTACCAAAGCCCTGTGTAGTGCCCCAATACCGTTTGGTTTGGGTTTTATATTCCTTTCTGATGTAACAGTGCTTCTTTTTTATTCCAAAGTGCTGGTTCATTCCAGAGCGCCAATCAGATGGCGGATCTTGTCGAGGGTTTCCGTGTACTCCTCGTCTGCCTGAGAGTCGGCGACCAGTCCGCCGCCGCCCCATACACTCAGGCTACCGTGATCGGCCACCATGGTGCGAATGGCTATCGAGGTGTCCATGCTGCCACGGATGTCGATATAGCCCAGGCTTCCGCAATAGACGCTACGCTGGCAGGGTTCCAGCTCATCGATGATCTGCATGGCGCGTATCTTGGGCGCGCCGGTGATCGAGCCGCCGGGGAAGGCTGCCGTGAGCACCGAAAGCGGTGAGTGTGCGGGCGCCAACTCTCCCTGAACGACGCTAACCAGATGGTGCACGTTGGGGTAGCTTTCCAGTTGGCAAAGTTGCGGCACGCGTATCGAGCCGGGGGTGCAGACTCGCCCGAGGTCGTTTCGCAGCAGGTCGACGATCATCACATTCTCGGCCCGGTCCTTGGTGCTGTTGAGTAGCTCCTCGGCTAGCGCCTGATCTTTTGCGGGCGTTTCGCCGCGGGGCCTGGTGCCCTTGATGGGGCGGGTTTCGACGCGGCCATCACGGCACTGAATGAAGCGCTCGGGCGACAGCGACAGCACTGCCTGGCCCTGCCAGGCCATATACCCCGAGAAAGGCGTCGGTGTGGCGCGTCGCAGCTGCAGATAGGCTTGCCACTCATCCCCTTCGTAGCGGGCGGAGAAGCGCTGTGCAAGATTGATCTGGTAGCAGTCACCGGCGCGGATATAGCGCTGTACGGCCTCGAAGCGCTCGGTATATTCGGCCTGGTTGAGCTGGGCCTTGAACGGCTGTGTCAGCGTGAAAGGCTCGCCTGCTGGCGGGGCTTCTTCCAGCCAGGCCAGCACCTCTCGACGGCGCGCATCGCTGGCCACCAGCCAGGCTTGCTGGGTGACATGGTCAAAGGTGATGCACCAGTCATACAGGCCCAGGCGGGCCAGCGGCAGCTGAGTAGCGGGCGGGTGCTGGCTGGGTACTGAACAGGCCTGGCGGCCCAAGTCGTAGCTCCAGTAGCCGATCAAACCGCCCAGGAAGGGCAGTTCGCTGTCGAGGGTGGGCACGGGCAGCTGTTCCAGCAGCCACTGCTGTTGCGCTGTACTGTCACTGCCAATATGCGCCGGTAGCGTTAGCGTAGAAGAGCTGAGATGTGCTTGATGATCTGCGCAGATTTCCAGCGTGGCCAGTGGGTCGCTGCTCAGAATGTCATACCGGCCGCTGGTGGCCACGGGCCGGCCGCTGTCCAGCAGCACCGCCCCGGGCCGTTGCCGTAAGCGGGCAAAGGTGTCCAGGGGGGCGGAGAAATAGGGCAGAGCGGAGATCGTCAACGCCGTTGTCATGAAGCAAACGCCAAACCGGATAGGGCGCCACATTTTAGGGCGCTGACGTCGAGGACACCAGTCGCGATTATCGACGGGGTTCTCACGTAAGCGGGCGGTGAGAGGGGCCCGTAACAGAGATTGTAGACATTTGCGCAGGAGGTCTCGTCAGGCGTGCAACGAAAGATGAATAAAAACGCTTATTTTCCGAGGTTGACGTCAGAAAGGGGGAGGGCTAAAGTTTCATCATCCCTTAATTGTCGACAATTAGCCATGACCTTACTTGCTTCCACTTCACCACTACCGGACGGCGACGCCAGCGACGTCGTCTCGCCAGAAGTACGCACACTGGCCGAGCGTGTGTTTCACCAGTTGCAAAGCGCCATTGTCCGTGGGGAACTGGCGCCTGGCAGCAAAATCACTGAGCCTGGGCTTTCGAAGACCTACGGTATCTCTAGGGGGCCGCTGCGCGAGGCCATGCGGCGCCTCGAGGCCCACCGATTGATCGAGCGCGTGCCCCATGTGGGCGCCCGGGTCGTCAAGCTTTCCATGAAAGAGCTGCTGGAGCTTTTCGACGTGCGCGAGGCGCTGGAAAGCATGGCGGCGCGGCTGGCGGCCGAGCACATGTCTGCCGAGGAAATCCAGGGGCTGCGAGACGTTCTGGCGCTGCACGAAAGCCAAGGCGACCTCAAGCGTGGGGAAGCCTATTACCAGCGCGAAGGCGATCTCGATTTCCATTATCGCATCGTTCAGGGCAGTCACAATAAAATGTTGATGAACCTGCTGTGTGACGACCTCTACTACCTGGTGCGCCTCTATCGCACGCAGTTCAGCGCCAGCGGTACCCGCCCTCAGCGGGCGTTCGTGGAGCACCACCGGATTGTCGATGCCATCGAGGCCGGCGATGCCGAGCTGGCCGAGCTGTTGATGCGTCGCCATGTCAGCGCGTCACGGGCGAACGTGGCAGACCGCTACGCCGCCATTCTTGAACAACAAACAACAACCGAAGACAGGAGCTGATGTCATGACCGCTTCATCCACTTCTCGCCTGAGCCCCGGTGGGCGCTTTCGTGCCGCGCTGGAAGCCCAGCGCCCGCTGCCCATCCTGGGTACCATCAATGCCTATACGGCCATGATGGCTGAACGCGTGGGGCACCAGGCCATTTACCTCTCCGGCGGCGGCGTGGCCAATGCCTCCTTCGGCCTGCCGGATCTGGGCATGACGACCATGAACGACGTGGTCGAGGATGCACATCGCATCTGTGCTGCCACGGAGCTTCCGCTGCTGGTGGATATCGATACCGGCTGGGGCGGCGCGTTCAACATTGCGCGCACCGTGAAAGAGATGCAGCGCGCCGGAGTCGCCGCCGTGCATCTGGAAGATCAGGTCGCTCAGAAGCGCTGCGGTCATCGCCCCAACAAGGCGATCGTTTCCCAGCAGGAGATGGTGGACCGCATCAAGGCTGCGGCCGATGCCAAGCTGGATCCGGATTTCTATCTCATTGCACGCACCGATGCCTTCCAGAAAGAGGGGCTCGATGCCGCCATCGAGCGCGCCAACGCCTGTGTGGAAGCAGGGGCCGACGCCATCTTCGCCGAGGCCGTGCATACCCTCGACGACTATCGCGCCTTCTGCCAGCGCGTCAATGCGCCGATTCTGGCCAATATCACCGAGTTTGGCGCCACGCCGCTGTTCAGCCAGCAGGAGCTGGGGGACGTCGGCTGCCGGATGGTGCTCTATCCGCTGTCGGCTTTCCGCGCCATGAACGCGGCAGCTCTGAAGGTTTACCAGAGCATTATGGAGCATGGCCATCAGCGCGAGGTGGTCGACACCATGCAGACCCGCGATGAGCTGTACGACTTCTTGAATTACCACGATTTCGAACAGAAGCTCGATGCGCTGTTCGCCGAACAAAAAGACGCTTGAGTGCGCAGGCAACACATCTAATAACAGTGACAATACTGAGTACGTCAGGAGACTACCATGGCTGATAAACCGCTAGCAGGTGCAGGATTACGTGGGCAGAGTGCGGGCTCGACGGCGCTGTGTACCGTGGGTAAAACTGGTTCCGGCTTGACCTATCGCGGCTTCGACATCAAGGAGCTGGCTGAGAAAGCCAGGTTCGAAGAAGTAGCGTACCTGCTGCTCAAGGGCAAACTGCCCAATCAGGCGGAGCTCGATCATTACATCACCAAGCTGAAAGGTCTGCGTGGGCTGCCCGAGGCCCTGAAGACGGTGCTCGAGCAGATTCCGAAGGACGCCCATCCCATGGATGTGATGCGTACCGGTGCCTCCATGCTGGGCAATCTGGAAACCGAAGAGAGCTTCGATCAGCAGCAGGACGTGGCGGATCGGCTGCTGGCGGTGCTGCCGTCGATCATCTGCTACTGGTACCGCTTCAGCCACGACGGCGTGCGCATCGACACCCAGACCGACGACGACTCGGTGGGCGGTCACTTCCTGCACATGCTGCGTGGTGAGCCCGCTTCCGAGCTGCATGCTCGGGTCATGAACGTCTCGCTGATTCTCTATGCCGAGCACGAATTCAATGCCTCCACGTTCACCGCACGGGTGTGTGCCTCGACGCTGTCGGATATGCACTCCTGTGTCACCGGGGCGATTGGCTCCCTGCGCGGTCCGCTGCACGGTGGCGCCAACGAGGCGGCCATGGCGATGATCGAGCACTGGCGCTCGCCCGAAGAAGCCGAGCAGGAGATGCTCGGCATGCTGGAGCGCAAAGAGAAGATCATGGGCTTTGGCCATGCCATCTACCGTGAGTCCGACCCGCGCAATGCGATCATCAAGGAGTGGTCGAAGAAGCTGGCGGACGACGTCGGCGACACCGTGCTCTACCCGGTATCGGTACGTTGCGAAGAGGTCATGTGGCGGGAGAAGAAACTGTTCTGCAATGCCGATTTCTTCCACGCCAGCGCATACCACTTCATGGATATTCCGACCAAGCTGTTCACGCCCATCTTCGTCATGTCGCGGCTGACCGGCTGGGCCGCCCACGTATTCGAGCAGCGTGCCAATAACCGCATTATTCGCCCCAGCGCCGACTACATCGGCCCGGAGAAGAGCGAATGGGTGCCCATTGAAGCCCGTGACTAGGCGTTTGGCTCTGTGACCAAGTGAGAGGCATCATGAACACGAATTATCGCAAACCGCTGCCGAATGTGTCGGTGGCGGGCGCACCAGTGGACTTTTTCGATACACGCCAGGCCGTCGAGGAGATTCAGCCCGGTGCCTATGCCCAGTTGCCCTATACGTCTCGGGTGCTGGCCGAGCAGCTGGTTCGGCGCTGTGATCCGGCGCTGCTGACCGACGCCCTCAAACAGCTGATCGAGCGCAAGCAGGAGCTGGACTTTCCCTGGTACCCGGCCCGGGTGGTGTGTCACGACATCCTGGGCCAGACCGCGCTGGTCGACCTGGCCGGGCTGCGCGACGCCATCGCGGAGAAGGGCGGTGACCCTGCCAAGGTGAACCCGGTGGTGCCGACGCAGCTGATCGTCGACCATTCGCTGGCCGTGGAGCACGCCGGTTTCGAGAAGGACGCCTTCGAGAAGAATCGCCAGGTGGAAGATCGGCGTAACGACGACCGCTTTCACTTCATCAACTGGACCAAGCTGGCGTTCGAGAACGTCGACGTGATTCCTCCCGGCAACGGCATCATGCACCAGATCAACCTGGAAAAGATGTCTCCGGTGGTGCAGTGCCGCCCGGATGAGCAGGGCGTGCAGGTGGCCTACCCGGACACCTGCGTGGGCACCGACAGCCACACGCCCATGGTGGACGCGCTGGGCGTGATCTCCGTGGGGGTCGGGGGGCTGGAAGCCGAGAGCGTGATGCTGGGGCGCGCCTCCATGATGCGCTTGCCCGATATCGTGGGTGTCGAGCTGACGGGTAAGCTGCAGCCCGGTATCACTGGCACCGACATGGTGCTGGCAATTACCGAGTTCCTGCGCCGCGAGCGCGTGGTCGGCGCCTATCTGGAGTTCTTCGGGGAAGGTGCCGACGCGCTGTCGGTGGGAGATCGGGCAACCATCTCCAACATGACCCCGGAGTACGGTGCCACGGCGGCGATGTTCTATATCGACGACCAGACCATCGACTACCTCAAGCTGACCGGCCGTGACGATGAGCAGGTAGCCCTGGTGAAGGCCTACGCCCAGCATACCGGGCTCTGGGCCGATGACCTGAAGCAGGTTGTCTACGAGCGCATCCTGCGCTTTGACCTGTCCAGCGTGACGCGTACCCTGGCGGGGCCTTCCAACCCCCATGCCCACCTGCCCACCACGGAGCTTGCCAAGCGCGGCATTGCCGTCGGGCTGGACAAGGCTCGGGAAGAGGAGGCCGCCGGCAGGATGCCCGATGGAGCGGTGATCATTGCGGCCATCACTAGCTGCACCAATACCTCCAACCCGCGCAACATGGTGGCGGCAGGCCTGATTGCCCGAAACGCCAACCGCCTTGGCCTGACCCGCAAACCGTGGGTCAAGACCTCGCTGGCTCCGGGGTCGAAGACGGTCAAGATGTACCTGGAAGAAGCCGAGCTGATGGGCGAGCTGGAAGCGCTGGGCTTCGGCGTCGTGGCATACGCCTGCACCACCTGCAACGGCATGTCCGGCGCATTGGAGCCGAGTATCCAGGAGGAGATCATTCGTCGCGATCTCTATGCCACGGCGGTGCTGTCGGGTAACCGCAACTTCGATGGGCGTATCCACCCTTACGCCAAACAGGCGTTTCTGGCCTCGCCGCCGTTGGTGGTGGCCTATGCCATTGCGGGCACCATCCGTTTCGATATCGAGCAGGACGTGCTGGGTCACGACGCCCAGGGCAATCCGGTCACTCTCAAGGATATCTGGCCGGAAGACAGCGAAATCGATGCCATCGTCAAGGCGTCGGTGAAGCCGGAGCAGTTCCGTGAAACCTACATTCCCATGTTCGACCTGGACAAGCGTGTCGGACCTCAGGTGAGCCCCCTCTACGAGTGGCGCCCGCAGAGCACCTATATCCGGCGGCCTCCCTATTGGGAGGGCAACATGGCCCGGGAGCGGGGGCTGAAAGGCATGCGCCCGCTGGCCATCCTGCCGGACAACATCACCACGGATCACCTGTCGCCGTCCAATGCCATCCTCATGGACAGCGCCGCGGGCGAGTATCTCCACGCCATGGGTTTGCCGGAGGAGGACTTCAACTCCTACGCCACCCATCGCGGCGACC
>NZ_LFGT01000020.1:27038-41752 GCF_002078115.1 Halomonas sp. BC2
TTCAATGAGATGGTGCACGACGAGCAGGGTAATGTCATGCAAGGCTCGCTGGCGCGTATCGAGCCGGAAGGCACCGTGACCCGCATGTGGGAAGCCATCGAGACCTATATGGCGCGCAAACAGCCGTTGATCATCATCGCGGGTGCCGACTATGGCCAAGGGTCGTCTCGTGACTGGGCGGCCAAGGGCGTGGCCCTGGCCGGGGTCGAAGCGATCGTGGCAGAGGGCTTCGAACGTATCCACCGCACCAATCTGGTGGGGATGGGCGTGATGCCGCTGCAATTCGAGGAGGGCACGACTCGGAAAACGCTGGCGCTGGATGGCACCGAAATCTACGACGTGGAAGGAACCCCTGCCCCCAGGGCCCAACTGACGCTGGTGATCCATCGCCAGCAGGGGGCAGTGGAGCGTGTGCCGGTGGTGTGCCGCCTGGACACCGCCGAGGAGGTCACCATCTACTCCGCCGGTGGTGTGCTGCAACGCTTTGCGCAGGATTTTCTGGAATCCAGCGCCGCTGTCTAGTGGCGTTGTCCCAGCGTAGCATCGAAGGGAAAGCCCAGCGAGTGAACATCGACGGCCTGACGCGTGTCAGGCCGTTGTCAGGAGAGTGATCATGGCGCACGCAGCGCAGATAAGTATTCCCGCCACCTACATGCGAGGTGGCACCAGCAAAGGGGTGTTTTTCACCCTCAGTGACCTGCCTCCCGCTGCGCAGCAGCCGGGCGAGGCGCGAGACAGGCTGCTGTTGCGGGTGATGGGTAGCCCCGACCCCTATGAAAAACAGATTGATGGGATGGGCGGTGCCACGTCCAGCACCAGCAAGGCGGTGATTCTCTCGAAAAGTACTTCCCCAGAGCATGATGTGGATTACCTGTTTGGACAGGTGTCCATCGACAAGCCTTTCGTGGACTGGAGCGGTAACTGCGGCAACTTGTCTGCGGCGGTGGGGCCCTATGCCGTGGCCAATGGGCTGGTCGACCCCGCGCGGGTGCCTGAAAACGGCGTCGTGGAAGTGCGCATCTGGCAGGTCAACATACAGAAAACCATCGTTGCCCAGGTGCCGATCAGCCACGGCGCCGTTCAGGAAACCGGGGATTTCGAGCTGGACGGCGTCACCTTTCCTGCTGCCGAGATTCCTGTGGCGTTTCTGGATCCTGCCGACGGTGAGGGGGCGATCTTCCCCACGGGGCAGCCGGTGGATGAGCTGGAGGTGCCCGGCATCGGAGTGCTCAAGGCGACGCTGATCAATGCGGGTATTCCTACCGTGTTCATCGACGCGCAAGCCCTGGGCTACAGCGGCTGTGAGCTGCAAGAGGCGATCAACGGCGACCCGGAGGCACTGGCCAGGTTCGAAAGAATACGCGCCCATGGGGCCGTCAAGATGGGCTTGATTACCCATGTAGACGAGGCCGCCAGCCGTCAGCACACGCCCAAGGTGGCATTCGTGGCACCCCCGGCTGGCTATACGTCTTCCAGTGGGAAGCAGGTCGAGGCCGAATCGATCGATCTGCTGGTCAGGGCGCTCTCCATGGGCAAGTTGCATCACGCCATGATGGGCACTGCGGCCGTGGCCATTGCCGCGGCAGCGGCCATTCAGGGGACACTGGTGAACCTGGCAGCAGGCGGCAGCGAACGGGAGTCGGTCACTTTTGGCCACCCCTCCGGCACGCTCAGGGTAGGCGCTAAGGCCAGCCTGGTGGAGGGACGCTGGCAAATCGATCAGGCGGTTATGAGCCGCAGTGCTCGGGTATTGATGGAAGGGCGAGTACGCGTGCCTGGTGATGTGCTGTAATCGACGGCAGGCACTGCTTTGACCACCTTGGTGCCCCTTGCCGAATGGTGCCCGTCACGGTTGGGCGTAAGGCTTGCCGTGACGGGCGGGGTGGTCATGATGTTGCTTGTGATGTGGTTAATCCTCTACCACGACCTGGTCGCGCATCCGGTCAACGGTGGCCGGGCCGATACCGCTGACCCGTGTCAGGTCGTCAGCGCTCTCGAAAGCGCCGTTGGTTTCACGCTCCTCGATGATGGCGGCCGCCCGGCTGGGGCCAATGCCCGGCAGTTCCGCCAGCAGCTCGGCGTCGGCACTATTGACATTGATGGGGGCGATTGCCTGGGCCAGCGCGGCACTGGACAAACCCAGGCACAGTGACATCACGAGTGCGGCTACAAATCCCTTGAATGTTTTCTGCATGTGAAGTACCTCATCGGTGTTGGTTCGTCGCTCGGCTCGCCAAGAGCCGAGCCTCCTCGATCGCCAGCAGGACCGAATTGCTTGCGTCCTTAGTCAACTTAATCTTTAGGCGCGCCTCGCGCTGTAAGCCATTGCCGATAGTTTTTGTAATCCGTTTGCCATGAGGGGTGTCGGCAATCGCTTACACAGCCCCCCGGCGAGGGCTGGTACACTAGGCAAGCGGCAGACCGTCGCCCATTGAACGGGTTCTTGATAGGCATGAACCTTTACCACTGTTGACATAACGAGCACGGAGTAAGCGCGTGTCCACCGACTCACCTCTCATCATTGCCCTTGATTACCCTTCGCTTGACGCAGCGCTGTGCATGGCCGATCAGCTCGACCCGGCCCGTTGCCGTGTGAAAGTAGGCAAGGAGCTGTTCACGCGTAGCGGCCCGGCGGTACTGGAGGCGTTGCATGGCCGGGGCTTCGAAGTGTTTCTGGATCTCAAGTTTCATGACATTCCCAACACCACTGCCAGCGCGGTGCAGGCGGCGGCAGAGCAGGGGGTGTGGATGGTCAATGTTCATGCCTCCGGTGGGCGCAAGATGATGGAGGCAGCAGCGCAGCGATTGGCAGATCATCGTTTGAACACGCACTTGATCGCCGTCACCGTACTGACCAGCATGCAGGAAGACGACCTGGCCAGTGTTGGCGTGAACGGCGGGATCGATGCCCATGTGGACCGCCTCGCGGCGTTGACGCATGCCAGTGGCCTGGCGGGAGTGGTGTGCTCTGCCCACGAGGCGGCACCACTGAAGGCTCGGTATGGCGATGCCTTCCTCAAGGTGACGCCGGGAATTCGTCCCCATTTTGCCGTGGCCAATGACCAGCAGCGCATCATGACGCCTGCAGAGGCCATGCAGGCGGGTAGCACTCATCTGGTCATCGGCAGGCCGGTCACTCAGGCAGAAGACCCAATGGCGGCATTGGTCGCTATCGAAAGCGAGCTGGCGAGCGTCTGAGGCTGGAGGCGAGCGGCTATTCGCCCTGAACGCCCGTGACGGGTTTGATGGTGCCCCAGCGTCGGCAGCTGGGGCACTGCCAGCTCAGGCTGTCGCTGTTGAAGCCGCAGCGGCGGCAGCGGTGACGATGTCGGCCGGACAGCAGCGGGTCCGTGTGATGCTTGAGCAGCAGTAGCCGTGTGTCGGGAGAAGCTTTGCCTGACAGTTTCTCGCTTTCGAGATAAAGGTCCACCAGATAGTCGAGGCCGCCCAGGCTCGGCGCTTCTCGTAACCAGGTGCCGATCCGCTCGATGGCGCTGTCGACGCCTTCTCTTTGGTGGATCAGGGCTCCCAGGGTAATCATGACGCTGGTGTAGGGGGCTTGCCCCAACAGCCGATACAGATGGTTTTCCAGGCCGTCCAGGTCATCGTTGCGGGTATAGGTGCGCTGCAAGACCGGCAGCATGGTGGGAACGTGGGCGATATCCTGTTGAGGAATTTGGTCGAGCCGCTCGATGGCCTTGGCATTGTGGCCGTTCTCCATGTCCAGCTCGGCCAGCAGAAGCGTGGCTCGGACGCAGCGCTCATCGAGCTGCAGTGCCTTTTTCAGGTGTTTGCGAGCCAATGGGCGGCTTGCCTGAGAGATCTCCTGTTCTGCCAGTTCACACAGCCAATGGGCTGCGGGGCGGCGCATGGCTGGCTGCAGCTTGATCAGGGGTTGGGCGGTCTCCAGCGCTGCATGCCAGTCGTGTTCTTTCTCCAGCAGGTCGATCAACAGTCGGCGTGCTTCCAGGCACAGTGGCTCGTTGCTTGAGTGCTCGAGAACGCTGCCCAGCAGTCGCTGGGCGCGATCATGCACGCCCAGTGCCATGAAGTCGCGGGCCAGCTCCAGTTGAACGTGTTCGTTGGTTTCTGTCGACAGAGAGGGGCGGGCCAGCAGGTTTTGATGGATGCTGACGGCCTTGTCCGCTTCACCGCGGGCGCGAAACAACTTGCCCAGGGCAATATGTGTTTCTGCCGTCTCGCTATTGATGTCGAGGGCATGAATGAAGGTGTTGATGGCTTCGTCGGGCTGCTCGTTGAGCAGATAGTTCAACCCGACGAAGTACTCTCGAGATAGATCGGGTGGGCGTGACAAAGGGGCCTGCCGCTGGCGCCTGGTCGCATGCCTGACCCCAAGCGCAAAGCCCAGCACAATGGCGGTCAACAGCACGCCCAGCAGCACGGCATCTTGCATTTATGCCAGTTCCTTGAACTCCTGGGTGCGGAGGCGGTCGAGCTCCTTGCGCTGCTGCTTGTTGTGGCGTTCGCTACGCACCAGCTTGGCTCTTAGGCGTACGTACACGCCCAGCATGGCGATCATGCCGACCACCACGCCCAGCGTCAGCGTTGCCAGCAGCCAGACCGACAGCGACACGGCAGGCAGCTCTGTCCAGATCAGATTCAAGGCAATGGCTTGCTGATTATTGACGGCAAACAGAATGCCGACCAGCAGCACTATCAGTAGAATGACGGCTAGAATTAGCCCTTTGATCCAACGCATGTGTGTTTCCTGGTTAGTGGCGTTCACGGTAGTGCTATTGTGGCTGAGTCCAAGCGTGACGTCATCCTGAAGAACGTCGCAGGGGCCGCTTGCTCAGGTTCAATAGCCTAGCGCTCGGCTGGCATCCACCTGTTCCCGGAGCTCTTTGCCGGGCTTGAAGTGGGGGACATATTTGCCGTCCAGTTCCACTGGGTCGCCCGTCTTGGGGTTTCTGCCGGTGCGTGGCTCGCGGTAGTGAAGTGAAAAGCTGCCAAAGCCACGTATTTCGACTCGCCCGCCGCTGGACAAGGCATCGGTCATATCATCCAGGATGATGCGCACTGCCGTTTCGACTTCCTTGGCGGACAGCTCCGGTTGACGCATCGCGATTTGTTCGATTAGTTCAGATTTGGTCATCGGTTGGCTCCCTGCAAACGTTAAAGGCCGTTCTTACGCATGCGACCTCGACACCATCGAGATCAGCATACTTCGCCAAACGGCATAAAACAATTCAGATAAAACAAGGTACTAGCTTGGTGAACACAAGGCTGGGTAACAGCATAGGCGAAGCCGAGCGCTGGCGCGACCCTGTCGCTCCGGTATACTGCCTTTTCATTCCCTTTACGTGGAGAAGTGGCGTTGAACGACGATACATCCCCAGCAGCTGTGCTGCGCAAGCGGCTCTATTGGCACTCCCGTCGTGGCATGTGGGAGTTGGACTTGCTGTTGATTCCGTTTCTGGAAGCACGCTTCGAGTCACTCACCCATGAGCAGCAGCAGACCTACCAGCGGTTGATCGAAGAGGAAGACCAGGATTTGTTCGTTTGGCTAATGCACCGCGAGTGGCCGGAGGATCCGGAGCTGCGCCAAATGGTCCAAATGATCGTCGAGCATGCAGAAGCCACCGATAACACTGCCTATCGTACGCTCTAACGTGGCCAGCGGCGTTCATGCAGCATTGTTGATGGGCTGCATGGCGGTGCTGATGCTCCTCGTCAGCGCTGCTTGGATCGGGGTGGCCTTGGTGGTGGGGTTGGCGGTGTGGTGGGTCAGCCGCTGCCGTCAGCCGGCAGGAACATTGCAGCTTGTGCATACAGGGCAACACTGGGCGGCAAGCTGGTTGTTGCCTACTGGTGAACTGGGCCCCGAGCAGCCTGTGCGCTGTGACTATCTGGGGCCCTGGTTGGTGGGGCTGCGTGTCGGCAGGCAGCGTATCTGGATATGGCCTGACAGCCTGCCTGCCGCAGAGCAGCGCCAGCTGCGCCGCTGCCTGCACCGTCCTGGTCGTTAGCGCCTGGCGTTGGGCAGGTCGTCCAGCGTCAGTCGCGAAGGTTGGCTGTCTGGCTGGGCCGAGGGCCAATCGGTGGAGTAATGCAGGCCGCGTGACTCATGACGCTGCAAGGCTGCCAGCGTCGTCAACTGTGCCAGCGCCAGTGCCTGGCCTAGCTGAAGGCTGTCGGGGTGCCGCCGCTCAGGATCCAGCGCTTTCAGGTTCTGCGCCATGTTCTCCAGCGCCGCATGAGCGCTGTTCAAGCCCTGCTCGCTGCGCACGATGGAAACATGCTGGCTCATCACGCTACGCATGGCGTTGCGTAGCGCGTCGAGGGCGTTCCGATCCACCTTGATGTGTGCATCAATGGGCCTGTCAGCCAGCGCTTCAGATAGTTGGCAAGGCGCCGTCTGCGGCTGGCTGAGCAGATGCAGGGCGCAGCTGCGGGCGTAGACCAGGCACTCCAGCAGAGAGTTGCTGGCCATGCGATTGGCGCCGTGCAAGCCGGTATAGGCGGTCTCGCCGATGGCGTAAAGGTTTGCCACGTCGGTTGCGCCTGCGCTATTGGTGGCAATGCCGCCGCAGCTGTAGTGAGCGGCGGGCACCACGGGAATGGGTTCCTGGGTGATGTCGATGCCCCGTGATGCGCAGTGGGCCAGGATGGTCGGGAAGTGGTGGCGTAGGTTGGTGTCGCCCAGGTGGCGGACGTCCAGCCAGACATGCCCCAGCGTACCCTGCTGAATATTGGCATCGATGGCGCGGGCCACAATGTCCCGAGGGGCTAGTTCGGCACGCGCATCCAGCGCCAGCATGAAGCGCTCTCCCGCTTCGTTGAGCAGGTGGCCGCCTTCTCCTCGCACGGCCTCGCTGATCAGAAACGCAGGGCCGTCAGGGTCAAACAGGCAGGTGGGGTGAAACTGCTGGAACTCCAGGTTGCACAGGGTAGCACCCAGCTCGGCAGCCATCATCATGCCTTCACCGCTGCTGGGGGCGGGAGTCGTCGTATGGCGATACAGGCCGCTGGCGCCGCCCGTTGCTAGTACAGTATGCGTAGCCAGCAGGTGGTGAAGATTGCCGCCGCTGTCGATGCCCAGTGCACCCAGGCAGTGGCCAGAGGCGTTCTGGAGCAGGTGCAGAATGGTCAGGTCGCTGCGCTGGGTGATGTTGGGGTGGACAGCGACTTTATCCAGCAGCGTATCGACCACGGCGCGGCCTGTGGCATCGTCGGCATGAATGATGCGTCTTGCGTTATGGCCGCCCTCTCGGGTGAGGTGAAAGGGGTAGCGGGCGCCGGGGTCCGAGTCTGGGGTAAACGGCACACCGTTGTCGATGAGCCACTGAATGGCCTGAGGCCCGTGGCTGACCGTAAAACGTACGGCTGCTTCATCGCACAGGCCGTCCCCGGCAATCAGCGTGTCCTGGACATGGTCTTCGAGCTGGTCGTCCGGGGATAGAACGGCGGCAATCCCGCCCTGGGCCCAGCGGCTGGCCCCTTTGTCGTCCTGGGCGGGGCGCACCAGCAGCACCGAGCGTTGGTCGGCCACTTCCAGTGCCAGCGTGAGGCCGGCGACGCCGCCACCAATAATGACGATGTCGGATGTTGACGTGCTCATTGGCCCCGCTCCTCCATGACTAACAAGTGCAAGTGGATGGCTAGCATCAAAAAGAACAGATGATAGGCGATGGCCAGACACAAAAAAAGCCGCGTCGATCAGATGATCTCGCAGCGTCGTTGTCTTGCATATTGGTGCCCGGAGCCGGACTTGAACCGGCACGGAGTTACCTCCGAGAGATTTTAAGTCTCTTGCGTCTACCAATTTCGCCATCCGGGCAGTGTGTCGAAAAAAATCGATACACTGGGAAATGGAGGCTGGAGTCGGAATCGAACCGGCGTACACGGAGTTGCAGTCCGCTGCATAACCACTCTGCCATCCAGCCTGACAAGTCATTGGATTGAACCAAATTGGAGCGGGAAAGGAGATTCGAACTCCCGACCCTCGCCTTGGCAAGGCGATGCTCTACCACTGAGCTATTCCCGCTTGACTCGAGGGCGAATTATACGCATCGCCCAGCGATTGTCAATCAATCAATTCGTTAAGTGCTTAAAAAAGCGAGCTTAGCCCGACTACATCGAGCGGCTAAGGTGCGGCCATGCTGCACGCAGGTACTGAATCATGGACCACAAGGTCAGGGTCGCCGCAGCATACAGGATAGCCACGCCCAGCATGGCCATCTCATGGCCTGGCGGAAACGCAAGTAGTACCAGAATGGCGACCATCTGCAGCGTGGTCTTGAGCTTGCCGATCCACGACACGGCCACCATGCCACGTTTGCCCATTTCGGCCATCCACTCCCGAAGGGCCGAAATGACGATTTCTCGACCGATAATGACCAGCGCGGGGAGCGTCAATATCAGCGTGTCGAAGCGCTCGATGAGCAGCGCCAGTGCCACTGCGACCATCAGCTTGTCGGCTACCGGGTCCAGAAATGCGCCAAACGGTGTCGATTGGTTCCAGCGGCGGGCAAGATAGCCGTCCAGCCAGTCCGTCACCGATGCCAGGGCAAACAGCCCGGCGGCCATCGGCATGCTCCAGCCAAAGGGCAGGTAGAAAAGCACTACCAGAAGTGGGATGAACGCGATTCGTGCCAGTGTCAGTATGTTGGGTATATTCATCGCAGGGCGCGATCCTTGCCGGAGAATCATGAAAGTCGGAGTGTAATGTGCCCGGTCATTCTATCCCCCTTGGCGCATTGCATCCATGTTAACCACCGCTTTATCCGTTCAGAGTGACATAAATCGTCTCTGCCAGGGCGGCGCTGATGCCCGGCACCCGAGTGAGTTCGTCACGGCTGGCCTTTTGCACGCCCTGCAGGCCGCCAAAAAACTTGAGCAATTCGCGGCGCCGCTTGGGGCCGATGCCGGGAATATCCTGCAGGGTGGACGTGCGCCGCGCCTTGTCACGCGCTGCGCGATGCCCGGCGATGGCGAAGCGGTGCGACTCATCACGAATATGCTGAACGAGGTGCAGGGCAGGTGACGCGGGCTCCAGTACCAGCGGGTTGTCGCTGCTTTCCAGAAACAGGGTTTCGAGCCCAGCCTTGCGCGTGGTGCCCTTGGCGACGCCCAGCAGCACGATCCCTGTTACCTGCAGGTCGGTCAGCACTTGCCGTGCCATGTTCAGTTGCCCCTTGCCACCATCCACGATCAGCACGTCAGGTGCAATGGCTTCGCCACTTTTGACGCGCTTGAGGCGTCGCGTGAGCGCCTGCTGCATGGCGGCGTAGTCATCGCCTGCGGCCACGCCTTCGATGCGAAAGTGGCGGTAGTCGCTCTTGCGTGGCCCCTGATGGTCGAACACCACGCAGGAAGCCACGGTGGCTTCGCCCTGGCTGTGGCTGATGTCGAAACACTCCAGACGCTCCGGCAGTGAGGGTAGCCCCAGCGCTTGCTGCAGTGACGTGAAGCGTTCGGTGAGCTGCGTGGTGTTGGCCAACTGCGAGGCGAGCTGCTGCTCGGCATTGGTCATGGCCAGGTGCTGCCACTGGGCACGATGACCGCGTACCTGGTGGGTCACGCGGACTTTTTTGCCTGCCTGTTGGGCAAGCGCGTCGGCAATCAGCGCGCTGTCTTCCAGCGGGAGATTGGTGATCACTTCGCTGGGCACGCTATGGGGCTGGCCGAAATAGTATTGGCTGACCACTTCGGTCAGCAGTGCCTCAGGGGGGAGGTCAAGGTCGTTTTTGGGGGTGTGATGCCGCGCGCCCAGCAGGCGCCCATCGCGGACGCTGAGGATGGAAATGCCCAGTGCGCCGGGGCGTTGAGCCAGCGCAAAAATATCTGCATCGCCGCTCTCGTTATCGACGAACTGGCGCTGCTGCATTTGACGCAGCTGCTGGATCTGGTCACGCAGGCGGGCGGCTTCTTCAAAATCGAGCGCCCGGCTCGCCGCTTCCATTTCTGCGGTGAGTAGCTGCGTGACGTGTTCGCTCTTGCCTTCCAGACACATGACCGCATGGTCGACATCCCGCTGATATTCTGGCTGTGAGATGTAGTCCACGCAGGGGGCGCTGCAGCGTTCGATCTGGTACTGCAGGCACGGGCGGGAGCGATGGGCGAAGACGCTATCTTCGCAGTTGCGGATGCGAAAGATTTTCTGCATCAGGGTCAGGCTCTCCCTGACCGCGCCGCTGCTGGGGTAGGGGCCGAGGTATTTGCCGTCACCACGCCGTTGCCGGGCGCGCTTGTACTCCAGAGCGGGGTAGGGGTGGCGGTCGGTCACGAATACGAAAGGATAGGATTTGTCGTCCCGCAGCAGAATATTGTAGGGCGGGCGTAGTTCCTTGATCAGCGTCTGTTCCAGCAGTAACGCTTCGGTTTCGCTGCGCGTGACGGTGATCTGAATATCGGCAATGCGCGAGACCATGGCCTGGGTCTTGGCATTGAGTTGGCCGCGAAAATAGCTGGCCAGGCGTGCCTTGAGGCGTTTGGCCTTGCCGACGTAGAGCGTGTTCTGCTGTTCGTCGAGCATTTTATAGACGCCGGGAGAGGCGCTGACGGAGCTGAGGAACTGCTTGGCATCAAAGGGCATGGCGAATCAACGGCGCTTCTCATGGGCAGAAGCAGCGATGGTAGGTCTATCCCAGGATGGCGTCAAAGCCCTCGACCAGCCCGTGGCGCAGAGCGAGGTGCGTCAACTCTACGTCGGTAGCCACTTGTAGCTTGTCAAACAGGCGGTAGCGGTAGGTATTGACGGTTTTAGGGCTCAGGTGCAAACGGTCCGAGATGTCCTGTACGCGCTGGCAGTTGACGATCATCAGCGCGATTTGCAGTTCGCGATGCGAGAGGTGGCTAAAAGGATTGTCTTCATCATCGAAGTGAGAGAGGGCCAGCCGCTGGGCGATTTCCTGGCTGACATAGCGGCGTCCGTGAAACACCTGGCGGATGGCCTCGGTCATTTCCGTGGCGTCGGCGCCCTTGCTGAGAAAGCCGGATGCGCCTGCTTCGAGCATGCGCCGCAGTACGCTATCTTCAAGGTGTGCCGTGAGGATAATGACTTTTACGTCCGAGAGCGTGCGATTGATGCGTCGGGTGGCTTCTAGGCCGCCGATGCCCGGCATGCGAATATCCATCAGCACGATGTCGGGCTTCAATTGTCGGCTTTGCGTCACTGCGGTCTCGCCATCATCCACTTCACCCACAATCTTGATATCGCTCTCTTCGTTCAGCAGGTGGGCGATACTGGTTCTCACCAGGTGGTGATCATCGGCAATTAAAACGTTGATCAAGGGACTGGCTCCTGCAGGTAATCATCGTGAACTAGGGCGATACGCACGCTGCGTGGGTATAGAGTGCCACAGCTCTTGGCAAAGGAGAATTAGTTAATGCTTGTTCACTTTATTTCTTGACCTCACGCAAGTGCTGGAGTAATATTCGCACCGCTGCCGCAATGGCAGCGTGTGGGGCCTTAGCTCAGCTGGGAGAGCGCAACACTGGCAGTGTTGAGGTCAGCGGTTCGATCCCGCTAGGCTCCACCAAAATTTCGAAGCGCTGCGTATCTTACGCGGCGTTTTTTTGTTGCGTGTTTCATATGGCGGTATGGCTGCTTGCCATCCAGCTCTTGCGCTGCCGATGCCCGCTCACAGGGTGAGCAGGCATTGTCGTCACTAGGCGTCTACCTTGCCCAGCAGCAGAAACTCGATCAAGGCTTTTTGTGCGTGCAGACGGTTGCCTGCCTCTTGCCAGACCACGGCGCGGGGGTCGTCGAGCAGCGTATGGCTGATCTCTTCGCCGCGATGTGCTGGCAGGCAGTGCAAGAACAGGACGTCCGCGTGAGCGCTATCGAGCATCGCTTCGGTTACCTGGAAGCCCGCGAAATCGGCTTCTCGCTTCGCTTGCTCCTGCTCCTGGCCCATGGAGGCCCAGACGTCGGTAGTGATCAGGTCAGCGCCTTGAGCGGCTTGCTGTGGGTCGCGCAACAGAGTGATGCAGTCGCCGGCGGCTTGCATGATGTCGTCGCGGGGCTCGTAGCCTTCCGGGCAGCAAATTCTCAAGCGGAAACCGAACTGGCGGGCAGCATTGATCCACGAGTGGCACATGTTGTTGCCATCGCCGATCCATACGGCGGTCTTGCCCTTGACGCTGCCGCGCAGCTCGGTCCAGGTCATGACGTCTGCCAGCAATTGGCAGGGGTGGTAGTCGTCGCTGAGGGCATTGATGACCGGCACGCTGCTGGCGCTGGCGTACGCTTCCAGCCCTGCATGGGAGAAGGTGCGGATCATCACCGCGTCGACCATTTCAGCCAGCACGCGGGCGGTGTCTTCGATGGGCTCGCCGCGGCCCAGTTGGGTGTCGCGGGGAGACAAAAACAGGGCGTGGCCACCAAACTGGGCCATGCCGGTCTCGAAGGAAACACGGGTGCGCGTGGAGGACTTCTCGAAAATCATCGCCAGAGTGCGGTTGGGCAGCGGCGTGTAAACCGGTCCGTTGGCCTTGAGATCCGTCTTGATCTTGATGGCGCGCTGAATCAGATAGTCCAGCTCTTCAGGGGTCAAATCCAGCAGGGTAAGGAAATGGCGTGTCGCCATGGTGACGTCTCTCCGCGCAAAAACACCATCCTAGCGAGGCCGCAGGGGATGCGCAACGCAAGCGGCATGCGTAGAATATCCGCCACGCAATAGGACCGAGTCGTTTGCTCAGGTATTGACCTGCATGATCAAGACTGACGATGACCCGGTCGCAGGGTTAAAGCCAGTGGCCGAATTGCGTACACTGGAAGAGACCATATCTTTTATCGAGGAGCATCCCATGAGCACCACGGCTGACAATATCCAGCGTCAAATCACTGAAAACCCGATTCTCATCTACATGAAAGGCACGCCTCAGTTGCCGCAGTGTGGTTTCTCTGCGCAGACGGTTCAGGCGCTGATGAGCTGCGGTGAGCGTTTTGCTTTCGTCAACGTGCTGGACAATCCCGATATTCGTGCCGAACTGCCTAAAATTGCCAACTGGCCTACCTTCCCACAGCTGTGGGTAGAAGGGGAGCTGGTCGGCGGATGCGATATCGTGATGGAAATGCACCAGAGTGGCGAACTCGAGAAGTTGATCAAGCAAGCTGCCCAGCGTGCAGGCGCTGCTGAAAACGGCACCGACGCCTAACCCAAGAACAGCGCCCAAGGAAGTTTTGCTCCATGAGCTATCAGGTTCTGGCCCGTAAATGGCGGCCACGCACATTCCACGAGCTTGTGGGGCAGGCCCATGTCCAGCGCGCCCTGGTCAATGCTCTTGACCAGGGGCGTTTGCACCACGCGTACCTGTTCACCGGCACGCGTGGCGTCGGCAAGACCACCCTGGCACGGATATTGGCCAAGTGCCTGAACTGCACCGCCAATGGGCGTGGTGACGAGGGCGTCACGTCGACCCCTTGTGGCCAGTGCCCCAGCTGTGAGGCGATTGATCAGGGGCGCTTCGTCGACCTGATCGAAGTCGATGCCGCGTCGCGAACCAAGGTCGAAGATACCCGCGAGCTGCTGGACAACGTTCAGTACGCGCCTACCCAGGGGCGTTACAAGGTGTACCTGATCGACGAGGTGCACATGTTGTCGACCAGCAGCTTCAATGCGCTGCTGAAGACACTGGAAGAACCCCCGCCCCACGTCAAGTTTCTGCTGGCGACCACTGACCCGCAAAAATTGCCTGCCACCGTGCTCTCCCGGTGCTTGCAGTTCACTCTGAAGCACATGCCACCTGAGCGGGTGGTCGAACACCTCAGCTTCGTGCTGGGTAAAGAAGGCGTCGAGTACGATGAGAGTGCGCTTTGGTTGCTGGGCAAGGCTGCGGCGGGCTCGATGCGCGATGCCATGAGTCTGACCGATCAAGCCATTGCTTTTGGTCAGGGGGCGGTACGCCATGGCGATGTTGCGGCCATGCTGGGTACGCTGGATCACCGTCACGTACTGGCGCTGGTAGAGGCGCTGGCGAACGTGGACGTTCAACAGCTGCTGCAGGAGGTCGCTCAGCTCGCCGAGCAGGGGCCGGACTTTGCCGCCGTGCTGGATGAGCTGACCGCCACTTTGCACCGGCTGGCCGTTGCCCAGATGGTGCCCGATGCAGTGGATAACAGCCACGGTGATCGCACCCAGATTCAGCAGCTGGCTGGGCGCTTTACCGCCGAAGACCTGCAGCTTTACTACCAGATCGGCATCCAGGGGCGGGGTGACATGGCGCATGCCCCTGACCTGCGCAGCGCGCTGGAAATGACGCTGTTGAGGATGCTGGCGTTTCGCCCGCAAGGGGTTCCAAAACCGCCCACGGTGCCGCTGCCGCTGCGTCGTGAACCGGCGGTGGACCCGGCTGCTCAGCCCCCGGCCGTTGAGCCCGAGGTAAAAAAGCCTGAGCCTGCGCCGTCCGCTGCGCAGGCTGCACCGCCGCAAACGCCTGTTGAGCGAGTATCTGCTGCGCCGCCCCAAAACGCACCAGAGAGTCGCTCACCAGAGAGTCGCGCTGCTGTGGCGCAGCCGGCAGAAGAGCCGCCGCCCTGGTCGCTTGACGAAGTGAATCAGGCCGCCATGCTCGCGCCAGAGCCAGAGCCAGAGCCAGAGCCAGAGCCAGAGCCAGAGCCAGAGCCAGAGCCAGAGCCAGAGCCAGAGCCAGAGCCAGAGCCAGAGCCAGAGCCAGAGCCAGAGCCAGAGCCAGAGCCAGAGCCAGAGCCAGAGCCAGAGCCAGAGCCAGAGCCAGAGCCAAGTACA
>NZ_LFGT01000020.1:41985-46807 GCF_002078115.1 Halomonas sp. BC2
CCAGAACCAGAGCCAGAGCCAGAGCCAGAGCCAGAGCCAGAGCCAGAGCCAGAGCCAGAGCCAGAGCCAGAGCCAGAGCCAGAGCCAGAGCCAGAGCCAGAGCCAGAGCCAGAGCCAGAGCCAATACACCCGCATCCCCAGGCTACGCCGTCGGCATCCCCCTCGTCGGCAGGCCCGCTGGATCATGCCGGATGGCTGAAATGCTTTGATGCGCTGGGTCTCGGAGGGTTGACCCGCAACCTCGCGGCACACTGTCAGGTGGAAAGCGATGATGGCGCCACGCTGGTGCTGCGCCTGGACCCATCGCAGTCGGCCATGCAGGCTGAGGTGCATAATCAGCGCATCGAACGCGCGTTGACCGGGATTGGTCTGCCCAGAAAAGTACGCTTTGAGGTGGCAGCGCTGGACGCGGGTATCGAAACTCCACGGCAGCAGGAAGAGCGTCTTCAACAAGAGCGGCATGCCGAAGCGGTTGATCTACTTTATCGTGACCCCAATATTGAGAAGTTACGTCACGCTTTTGGGGCTACGCTGATTGAGTCGACGGTAAAACCCGCATCGCACTCTTGACCCCATCACTTCAGTCATATCACTCAGGAGATCACCGCATGTTCAAAGGCGGAATGGGCAACATCATGAAGCAAGCCCAGGAAATGCAGGAAAAAATGCAGCGCGCTCAGGAAGAGGTCGCCAAGGCAGAAGTGCATGGTGAGGCGGGCGCTGGCATGGTGAAGGTCGTCATGAACGGCCGCCACGATGTGATCAGCGTGGCCATCGACCAAAGCGTCATGGAGGAGGACAAGGAGTTGCTGGAAGACCTGCTGGCCGCGGCCGTCAACGACGCTGTGCGCAAGGTAGAAGCCAACTCGAAAGCCAGAATGGAAGAGGCAACGGCGGGCCTTAACCTTCCGCCCGGCTTCAAGATGCCGTTCTGATCCATGCGCTTTTCCCCCCTCGTAGAGCAGTTGATGGATGCGTTTCGTGTGCTGCCAGGCGTTGGGCCCAAGACGGCCCAGCGCATGGCGATGCACCTTCTGGAGCGTGAGCGCCCCGGCGGGCAGCGGCTTGCCGAGGTGATCTTGCGTGCCATCGAAGACGTGGGTTATTGCCAGCACTGCCGCACGCTGACCGAGGCCGACATATGCGCTTTGTGCGAGAGCCCGCGCCGCGACGACAGCTTGCTGTGCGTGGTCGAGTCGCCAGCGGATCAGCTCGCCATCGAAGAGGCGGGCGGCTTTCAGGGTCGCTACTTCGTGCTGCATGGTCATCTTTCACCGCTGGACGGTGTAGGCCCTGATGCCTTGGGCTTGGCGCTGTTGGAAAGCCGAGTGGCCGAAGGGCACATTCGCGAGATCGTGCTGGCCACCAACCCCACGGTAGAAGGCGAGGCGACGGCGCACTACATCGCCGCTCAGCTTGCCCAGTACGGCGTGGCGTTTTCTCGTCTTGCTTACGGTGTGCCCATGGGGGGGGAGCTCGAGTATGTGGATGGTGGCACTCTGAGCCGTGCCTTTAACGGTCGTCAGCCTTTTGCTAGCGATTAAGTCGGATAAAACGCAAGCGCCAAGGCGGTTGTGACAACCTGGAAACCCGAATTGTCCTCTTCAACCTCCTCCTTGTACCAATGGATCGACAGCGCCGAGGCGCTGGATGCCGCCTGCCAGCAGGTGGCCAGCGCAGAGGTCATTGCACTGGATACCGAGTTCTTTCGTGAGAACACCTTCTTTCCCGTGCCTGCGCTCATTCAGTTTGCCGGGGGTGAAACCGCCTATCTGGTAGACCCCTTGGTGACACCCTGTACGCCCGCTTTCAAGGCTCTGTTGCAGAGTCGGGTTCCCAAGCTGCTGCATGCCTGCAGCGAAGACCTCGAGGTATTTCAGCACTGGGCGGGAACGCTGCCGACGCCGCTGATCGACACCCAAGTGGCGCAAGCCTTTCTGGGCGAGAATCCGGGAATGGGGTATCAGAAGCTGGTAGAGCACTGGATAGGTGACACGCTGCCCAAGGAAGAGACTCGCTCCAACTGGTTGGAGCGGCCTTTGACCGCGTCGCAGTGTGAATATGCCGCGCTGGACGTGACCTACCTGCTGCAGGTCTGGAAGCGTCAGGCCGCCCAATTGTCCGAGCTTGGGCGGCTTGGCTGGGTCGAGGAAGAGTGTGCCGCACTCATCGAGCAGGCAGGTCGTGATGAAGAGAGCGACGGCCAGTGGTACACCCGCCAGCGTCAGCTGTGGCGCCTGACGCCACGCCAATTGGAAGCGTATCGGCTGATGACCATCTGGCGAGAAGGGGAGACCCGGCGGCGTGACCTGCCGCGCAACTGGCTGGTCAGCGACAAGCTGTTGTTTGCCGTGGCCGAAAAAATGCCCGGTAATCGCTATGAGCTGGCAGAGGTGGAGGGCGTCAAGCCCACGCTGGTCAAGAAGGAGGGCGATGCCCTGCTAGGCTGGGTGAAGCAGGCGCAACACTGCCCTGAAAGCGCCTTGCCTGCTCGCTGGCCTGACCCCATGCAACCGCCTTTCAAGCGCCGCTTCAAGGCCATCAAGCAGGTCGTGGCAGAAAAGGCTGCGGCCCTGGGGATTGCGCCGGAAATGCTGCTTCGTCGTCGTGATATCGAAGCGCTGGTCATGCAGGCCATGGCCGGCGAGCCGCTCGATGAGCTGCACGGTTGGCGCGGAGTCTGTCTGGGTCAGGACCTTCAACGAGCCTTAGAGGAAACGTCGGAATGAGCGAGAAGTTACTTTGCGAGATTTTTAGAAGCTCACGAAAAGAAGAGATGTACCTTTACGTGGACAAGCGCAAGGGCTTGGTAGACGTGCCCGAGGCCTTGATGGCGACTTTCGGCAAGCCCGTCCCGGTGCTGACCATGATCCTGACCGAGGAGAAGTCATTGGCACGCGTGGCCGCCCGCGATGTCATGGCGGCCATTGAAGAGCAGGGGTTCTACCTGCAGATGCCCCCCGCCAAGGAGCCGTACCTGCTGGACCTGCATCGCGCTGAATCTGCCCGCCGTTCGTGATGATGCCAGAATGAATTTTCTGGCCCATGCCTGGTTGGCACGCCCCGGCAACGATGGTTTTCTCTACGGCAACCTGATTGCCGATGGGGTCAAGGGCAGAGACCTCTCCGGCTGGCCGACCAGCGTGGCCGACGGCATTCGCCATCACCGTCGTGTGGATGCCTGGGTGGATCAGCACCCCCGGGTGCTGGCTGCCCGTCATCGGGCTCCCAGGCAACAGCGCCGCTATGCCGGTATTGCCCTCGATCTGGTGTGGGACCACTTCATTGCCCAGCAGCAGGCGGGTGAACGGCAGCATCAGCTCATCGAGCGCTGTTACCAGCTACTGTCGGCCAGGCCTGCTCCCCAACGGTTGGCCAGCATGATGCCCGTACTGGTCGAGCAGGACTGGCTGCGCCGCTACGCCGACTTCGACTTTACCTGTCAGGCGGTGGTAGGCATCGGCAGGCGTTTGACAGGCCCGAATCGTTTGGCCGAGCTGGTCCCCTGGCTATACGATGATTACGCCCTTCTTGAGGCTGACTTCAGCGTGCTGTGGCGCGAATGTCAGGCGCATTTGACCAGCAGTGGCAACGACACCAGCGCTCGTTGATCGGCGTCGGCGATCATGCATCTACCCGAGAGAGAACCGAACATGGAAACCACATTGCGTGAGCGCTTCTGGGAGCGCTATCCGCTGGAGGAGTTGACCGCGCCAGAGTGGGAAGCGCTCTGCGATGGCTGCGGCCAGTGTTGCCTGTTGAAGCTGCATGACGATGACACTCAGGAATTGGCTATTCTGAACGTTGCTTGTCGGCTGTTGGATCTACACAGCTGCCAGTGCAGTGATTACGAGAATCGCTTTGCCAGCGTGCCGGACTGCACACAGCTGACGCCAGCGCTGGTAAAAGAGTTTACCTGGCTGCCGCATACCTGTGGCTACCGTCGGGTGGCCGAAGGGCGCAAGTTGGCGGGTTGGCATCCGCTGTTGAGCAACGACGCCGAGCGAGTGCATCGTAAGGGAGTGAGCGTCAGAGGCTTTGCGGTATCACAGGATGAGGTGCCGGAGCGGCATCTCGAAGAGCATATCATTGCGGTCATTCCCATGTCCTGACCGCCAAGCGAAACGCAATGCGCTGCCATCCATGGCAGGACCATCACCGCTGGCTCATTTTATTCAGGCCTTGTCACGAGACCCAACGCCCACAGAATGAAGGCATCCTGGCGTGCCGCATCGCGCCAGGCCTTGAATCTGCCGGAGGCGCCGCCGTGACCGCTGGTCATGTCGGTGTGCAGCAGAATCGGGGCGCTTCCCTGCTGAGCCTGGGTCACGCGAGCATAGAACTTGGCGGGCTCCCAATAGCTGACTCGGGTATCGAACCAGCTGCCTTCGATCCATAGCGCCGGGTAGTGCTGAGGGCGAATATTATCCACGGGAGAGTAGCCAGCGATCCGCTCGCGAACCTCGTTGATCTCCGGGTTGCCCCATTCGCTGTACTCGGCGGTGGTCAACGGCAGCTCGGGATTCTGCATGGTGCGCAGTACATCCAGAAAGGGCACGTCGAGCACGGCAGCGCAGAACGCCTCTGGTGCCCGGTTCAGGCAGGTACCCACCAGCAGCCCGCCCGCGCTGGCACCACAGGCGACGATCCGTTCAGGCTGGCTGATCTGCTCGGACACCAGTGCCTCGCGGGCAGCCAGGAAATCATGAAAGCTGTTTTCCTTGTTGGCCATCTTGCCTGCCAGGTACCACGGTTCGCCGCGCTCGCCGCCACCGCGTACGTGGGCCACGGCAAAGGCCACGCCGCGCTCCAGGAGCTCTAG
>NZ_LFGT01000020.1:47869-58250 GCF_002078115.1 Halomonas sp. BC2
ATCCCCACCGAGCCTGGCATCTGAGGACTTCTGACTGACCCGGTGCAACATCCGGGCTAGCCTGGCAATCGAAAACCAGGGGTCGAGCGCTTCGCCATAGGCACCGTAGCCATATAGCAGCGTCGGCAGAGGCTGCCCGACCAGATCGGCACGCATGACCACGGAAACGGGCACCTGTTCACCGTCGTGGCTGGTGGCCCAGATCCGTCGGCTGACCAGTTGCTCAGGGGAGAGGCTGCCGTGTACCGGTACTTGCTTGAGTAGCGTGCGCTCACCGCTGTCCAGGTTCAGCGCAAACCAGCGGGGCGGGTGGGTAAAAGACTCTTCCCGCAGGTGGAGCGTGCGTGCATCGAAGTGGGGCATGTCCTCCAGAAGCTGCGAGACAGGCGTGTCGGGTAGCGCCAGGTAGTGATCTTCGATGAGCGTATGGCCATCTTCGGCCAGGCTCAGTTGCCTCAACCTCACCTGAGCTTCCTGATGGCTGCGTTCGGCCACGACCAGCCCCCAGGCGAACGCATCGACTCCTTCCAGCGTGGCGTCCTCCCGCAGGGGCAGCAGGCTTTTCCAGCCCGTATCTTCCAGTGTGTCGGCACGCGTATCCAGGGCAAAGTGTGGCCCTGCCTGATTGTGTAGCCGGTAGAAAGCCCCCGGCCGATGGTCGATGCTGACCTCCACGCCATTCGTGCGCCCATGCAGGCATACTGGGCTCGCGGCGGGTTGGTGGGCGGGCAGGGCGTGGACCTCCGTGGTATCTTTCGAGCCGCTCTCGATGATCAGCCATTGACGCGAGCGGGTCTTGCCAACGCCCAGCCAGAACTCCGGGTCGTCTTCACGCAGGATCAGTGTCGGTGCGCTAGCCTGAGCGTCGGTGTAGACCGCGGCGTCGCTATTGAGCCCTACCCACAGTCGCCACAAGCTATCGGGGCGCTGGGTGTCGTCGAAGCGGGTAAACAGCAGCGTCGCGCCATGGGTTGTCTGGTCCTCTGCCCAGCACACCGACGGCCCGATGTCTTCGAGCAACTGGCGGGGAGTGCCGCTGGGCAACGCTTTCAGCCAGAGGGTGTAGCGTTCGTCCCCTTGGGTGTCTTCGGTCCAGGCCAGCCACTGCTCGTCGGGGGAGAGGGCCATGTCCCCCATGTCGTAGAACGGCTGCCCTGCCGCGCGCTCGCGCACATCCAGAAAGCACTCGGCACGCTGGGGCTGGCCGTTGGGATGTCGCCACCAGCAGGGGTAGTCGTCGTCGGCTCCCGTTTCGCTCCAGCAGGTGAAGTGATCCAATACCGTGGCCAGGCTTTTGACCGCCAGCTCGCGCCGTGCCAAGTGTGAATGGTAGAGGGCGTCGGCCAGCGGCGCCAAAGGGCGAAACCAGTCGGCATGCTGCTGATTGGCGTCGGCCAAAAAAGCTTGAACGTCTGGTGCATCACGGGATTCCAACCAGTGCCATTCAGGGTCATCGGCGCGATAATAGCGTGCTACGGGCGAGCCTTCGTACATACCAGGCTGTGCTTTCATAAATTGACAGGTACCATAACGGGAAATCAACGTCGGGTGCTTCCACCCACATGAGGGGTATTATGCTGTTTGCTGACTCAATGTCACTGCTGTGGCTAAGTTATTACGGGCTCTCGCTGCTGGTCATGATGGCCATTTACTTTGCGCTGGCCTGGTTACCGCGTCTGCCCCGGCTGGCCATCACCTGGGCCGTGGCGGGCATCATGTGGATGCCGGCCAATTACCGCTTGCCGCTGGTGGAAGAGGGCGAGTTCTATACGGGCTGGGCGCCCTCGGCCATGGTAGCGGCGATGGGCTTTTTCGAACATGGCGTGAGCGGTTTACGCGGCGGTTTGCTGTGGGCATTGCTGGGCATGGCGCTGGGCGCTTGCGTAGGCATCGTATTGTGGTGGTGGCGCCGTCCGATGCCGGTCGAAGAAGCCCCAGCGCGGCGTCAGCGCGCCGAAGAGCCACAGCCTGTTCGCCGCCGTGAGCCGGTGATTCGTTGAGCTCCCAAGCGGCCAGGGAGGCGTTGTCATGTGTGAGTTGATGGGTATGAGCGCCAATGTACCCACGGATATCTGCTTCAGCTTTTCGGGGTTTCTGCACCGAGGCGGCGGTACGGGGCCCCACCGCGATGGCTGGGGCATTGCGTTCTATGAAGAGGGCGGCTATCGAGAGTTTCGCGACCCTCATCCCTCAGTGGATTCGCCCATCGCGCGGCTGATATGCGACTACCCGATCAAGTCCCATGTGGTCATCAGCCATATCCGCCAGGCCAACGTGGGGGGCGTTCGGCTGGCCAATACGCACCCTTTTACCCGTGAGATGTGGGGGCGGCCCTGGTGCTACGCCCATAACGGGCAACTGAGTGACTGGCAGCAGCTTCCGCTGGGGCTCTACACCCCCGTGGGCAGTACCGACAGTGAGCATGCTTTTTGCTGGCTGATGGGCGAGCTGCGCCAGCGCTTCCCCACGCCCCCTGAGTCACCTGACGTGCTCTGGGAAACCCTGCACGCGCTGTGTGAACAGCTGCGCGGGCTGGGGGTGTTCAACCTGCTGCTCTCGGACGGTGTCTATCTCTATTGCTACTGTTCTACCAAACTGGCGCACATCACTCGACGGGCACCGTTTGGGCAGGCGGAACTCTCGGATGCCGAGATGACGGTCAATTTCGTCGAGCACACCACGCCCAACGATATCGTTTCGGTGGTGGCCACCGCGCCTCTGACCCACAATGAAGCCTGGCAGCGTATGGCGCCGGGTGAACTGCTGGTATGGCGTGGGGGAGAAATCCGTGCGCGTTATGGCCCAAAATCCTGACTATGCTAAAGAAATGGCATGACCAGAACGGTGGTGAGGGTCGAAGGGCTTTAAGCTAAAGTTGAAACGCAAGTTTCAATCGTTCGTTTTACAGTCTGCCGGACGTCGTATATGGTTGGCGTTCATGAACTACTTGATAGCCTCGCCACAATAACAAGGTCGGTACAGCATCGACACGGATAGCGGAGATTCCCCATGAGCGAACACGCCAGCGCCTCCATTTTACGCGGCCCAGCGCTTGAAGGGTTGGAGCAGTACGACTCGGTCACTGATGTATTCCATTCGGCAGTCAAGCGCTTTGCCCAGAAGCCTGCCTTTACCTGCATGGGCAAGACGCTCAGCTTTGCCGAGCTGGACCGCTTGTCAGCGGACTTCGCTGCCTGGCTGCAGCATGAAACCGATCTGGAGCCCGGGGATCGAATCGCCATCCAGCTCCCCAACGTACTGCAGTTCCCGGTGGCCGTCTTTGGCGCGCTGCGTGCTGGTCTGGTGGTAGTGAACACCAACCCGCTCTACACCGAGCGTGAAATGGCTCACCAGTTCAAGGACTCCAATGCCAAGGCCATCCTGATTCTGGCCAATATGGCCGACAAGCTCGAGAAGGTGCTGGACAAGACCGACATCAAGCACGTGCTGGTCACCCAGCTGGGGGATTTGCACGACGTGCCCAAGCGTTGGCTGATCAATGCCGTAGTCAAGCACGTCAAGAAAATGGTGCCCGCCTACTCGCTGCCCAGCGCGGTTGGCTTTCGCGATGCGCTGAAGAAGGGCGCTTCGCTTACCTATCGCCCGGTAAACCGCACCCAGGAAGATCTGGCCGCGCTGCAGTACACCGGTGGCACCACGGGCATGCCCAAAGGGGCAATGCTGACCCACCGCAACCTGGTGGCCAACATGCTGCAGGCACGCTCGGCCATTGGCGAGAATCTGACCGATGGTGAAGAGCTGGTCATTGCGCCGCTGCCGGTGTACCACATCTACACGTTTACCGTTAACTGCCTGTTCCTGATGGAAACCGGCAACCACTCGCTGCTGATTACCAATCCGCGTGACTTGCCAGCCTTTGTCAAGGAGCTGAAAGGGCTGCCGTTCACCGGCTTTATCGGTTTGAACACGCTGTTCAATGCCCTGTGCAACCGTGATGATTTCCGCCAGCTCGACTTCTCGAAACTCAAGCTGACCATTTCCGGCGGCATGGCCTTGACCAAGGCAGCCGCCCAGCGCTGGGAAGAGACCACCGGCTGCCCGATTGCCGAAGGCTACGGGCTGACAGAAACGTCCCCCATTGTCAGCTTCAACCCCAATGACGCCATTCAATTGGGCACCATCGGCAAACCCGTGGCAGGTACGGCGGTGAAGGTGGTGGACAGCGAGGGCAACGACGTGCCGTTCGGTGAGCCAGGGGAGCTGTGCGTGCAAGGGCCTCAAGTCATGAAAGGCTACTGGCAGCGTGAAGACGAAACGCGTAACTCCATCGATGAGCAGGGCTGGTTCCACACCGGTGATATCGCCGTTCTTCAAGATGATGGCTATATCAAGATCGTCGATCGCAAAAAGGACATGATTCTGGTGTCCGGTTTCAACGTCTATCCCAACGAAGTGGAAGACGTCGTGGCCGCGCATCCCGACGTGCTGGAAGTGGCTGCCGTCGGGGTGGCCGATGAAAACGCCGGCGAAGCCATCAAGCTCTTCGTCGTGTCGAAAAACAGTCAGCTGGATGCCGAGACGCTGCGCGCCTGGTGCAAAAAGGAGCTGACCGCCTACAAGGTACCCAAGTACGTTGAATTCCGTGATGAGCTGCCCAAGACTAATGTGGGTAAAGTGTTGCGTCGCCAGCTGCGCGACCAGGAAACCAACCAAGCCTGATACATTGCCATATTGGCTGGCGTTAGGCGTCACGTGATTGAAAGCGGTACAATGGTCGGCCCACTCCATGAGTGGGCCGACGTTTTATTCTGAGATGGAAACCGAGCCTAACGTGACCACCGACACGCACTCTTCTCGCACTGAATCCCCGCAAGATCCTGCTGCTTCGCTGGCGGTACTCGACGCATCGCTGGGTGATGTCATGCTACGCGACCGTGAGCGCCTGGCCCGGCGTGTGTCGGGCTTGAAGCGACGCCAGCGTGACAACAAGCCGATTGACCGTGGTGTCAACGAGCTGCGCCGCGACATGGCAAAGGCCACGCAGTTGCTGGCCCAGCGGGAAGCCCTGCGTGTCACTCTGAACTACCCCGGCGAGCTGCCCGTCGTCGAGCGCCGCGAGGATATTCTGGCAGCCATTCAGGAGCACCAGGTAGTGGTCGTGGCCGGTGAAACCGGCTCGGGTAAAACCACTCAGCTGCCCAAAATGTGCCTGGAACTGGGGCGCGGACGCCAGGGCCTGATTGGCCACACTCAGCCGCGCAGGCTGGCAGCACGCAGCGTGGCAGCCAGGCTTGCCGATGAGCTGGAGGTGGCACTGGGTGAGCAGGTGGGCTATCAGGTGCGGTTCAATGACCAGAGCACGCCCACGACGCTGGTCAAGCTGATGACCGACGGGATTCTGCTGGCCGAAACTCAGCACGATCCGCTGCTGTTGCGCTACGACACCCTGATCATCGATGAAGCCCATGAGCGCAGCCTCAATATCGATTTTCTGCTGGGCTACCTGAAGCGGTTGCTGCCTAAACGCCCGGACCTGAAGGTGATCATCACCTCCGCCACCATCGACGTCGAGCGCTTTGCGGCCCACTTCGGCACGCCTGACGCGCCGGCTCCGGTGGTCGAAGTCTTGGGCCGTACCTACCCGGTGGATGTCCTTTATCGCCCGCTGGTGCGCAGCGAAGAGGACGAGGAAGACCGCACGCTGCAAGAGGGTATTCTTCATGCCGTGCGGGAAATCGAGGTCATCGAGCGCCAGAAAGGCTGGCTTCACGGCCCCCGGGACGTGCTGGTGTTTCTGCCCGGTGAGCGTGACATTCGGGAAACCGCCGATACGCTGCGCCGTGCCGACCTGAAAGGCACCGACATTTTGCCGCTCTATGCGCGGCTGTCCAACGAAGAGCAAAATCGCGTGTTCGCCCCCCATCGCGGGCGACGTATCGTGCTGGCCACCAACGTGGCGGAAACCTCGCTGACCGTACCGGGAATTCGCTATGTCATCGACCCGGGCCTGGTGCGTATCAGTCGCTACAGCTACCGTGCCAAGATCCAGCGGCTGCCCATCGAGCCCATCAGCCAGGCCAGCGCCAACCAGCGCAAGGGGCGCTGTGGCCGTGTGGCCGAAGGGGTATGCATTCGGCTATATGATGAAGACGACTTTCTGGCTCGCCCGGCGTTTACCGACCCTGAAATTCAGCGCACCAACCTGGCGTCGGTGATTCTGTCCATGCTGGCGCTGAAGCTGGGGCACATCGAAGACTTTCCGTTTGTCGACCCGCCTGACGGCCGCTTCATCAAGGATGGTTTCCGGCTGCTGCTCGAGCTGGGTGCGGTGGACGACAAGCACCAGTTGAGCCCGCTGGGCCGTAAGCTGGCCAAACTGCCTATCGATCCAAGGCTGGCGCGCATGGTGCTGGCAGGGGCCGAACGGGGTAGCCTGCGCGACGTGCTGGTGGTGGTCTCGGCGCTGGCCATTCAGGACCCGCGAGAGCGGCCTGCCGACAAGCGTCAGGCGGCCGACCAGGCGCATCAGCGCTGGCACGACCCGGATTCCGACTTCGTCGCTTTGCTCAACCTATGGCACGGCATCGAAAATGCTCGCGAGGCGCTCTCGGGCAATCAGCTGCGCCGCTGGTGTCGCGAGCACTACATCAACTATCTGCGCATGCGCGAGTGGCACGATACGTTCCGTCAACTGCGTCAGCTGCTGCGTGACATGGATATCGAGGTGCCGCCACCGCTGCCTCGCGATGAAGACGAAAGCGAAGAGCAGGCCAGGCAGGCGCGGCGTAAAACCTCTGGCAAGCTGCACCAGGCGCTGCTGTCGGGTCTGTTGTCCAATTTGGGAACGCTGCTGGAGAACCGCGAATACCTGGGCGCTCGCAACCGCAAATTCATGATCCATCCCGGCTCCGGGTTGGCCAGGAAGAGCCCCAAATGGGTCATGGCCTTCGAGCTGATCGAAACCACCAAGCTGTTTGCACGCACCGTGGCCAAAATCGACCCCCAGTGGATCGAGCCGCAGGCGCAGCATCTGGTCAAAAGCAGCTACAGCGAGCCCCACTGGGAAATGAAGCGCGCCCAGGTGGTGGCGTTCGAGCAGGTGACCCTGTTTGGCCTGCCTATCGTTGCCCGGCGCCGGGTGCACTATGGCCCCATTGCGCCCCAGGAGTCGCGGGAGCTGTTTATTCGTCGTGCGCTGGTCGAAGGCGAGTTCCAGACCCGAGGCGCGTTCTTTGCCCATAATCGGGCGTTGATCGAAGAGGTCGAGGCGCTGGAGGATCGTGCCCGGCGGCGCGATATACTGGTGGACGAAGAGAGCCTGTTTGCTTTCTACGACGAGCGCATTCCGGCGGACATCGTCAATGGCAAGGGGTTCGAACACTGGCGCAAGCAGGCCGAGCAGCAACAGCCCGAGCTTCTGAAGTTCGACCTCGAGGCGCTCAAGGCCCGTGATGCCCACGACGTGACCCAGGCGCAGTACCCGGACCACCTCACCCTGGCGGGCGTGGCCTATCCGGTGAGCTATCACTTCGACCCGGATGCCGAGGACGATGGTGTCACCCTTACCGTGCCCGCGGCGATGCTGCCGCAGCTGCCTGCCCATGCCCTCGACTGGCTGGTGCCGGGCCTGTTGCGCGAGAAGTGTATTGCGCTGCTCAAGTCGCTGCCCAAAAGCCTGCGCCGCCAGGTGGTGCCTATCCCCGATTGGGTCGATGCCGCCCTGGAAACGCTGGTGCCGGACGAGCGCCCCTTGACCGAGGCGCTTGGCGAGTTCATCCGGCGGCGTACCGGCACGCGGGTTCACCCCGACGACTGGCGTCTCGATCTGCTGCCGCCACACCTGCGCATGAATGTGCGGGTGGTCGATCATGGGGGCAAGACCCTGGGGCAAGGGCGTGATGTACGTGCCCTGGAGCGGCGCTTCGAGGAAGCCGCCAGTGCCGGCGCCCAGGCGCTGGCCGAGCAGGCCAGCCAGGCACCCACGCTGGAAGAGCTGCCCGCATCGCCGCTACCTGAATCTCGTGTCACCAGCCAGGCGGGCATTCGCGTGGAAGCCTACCCGGCCTTGGTCGCTGAGGGCGGGCACTTCAAGGTCAGCCTGTTCGATCATCCCGCCAAGGCGCAGTTTGCGCATCAGGAAGGGGTGGCGCGGCTGGCCATTGCCAAGCTGCCCGAGCAGGTCAAAGCCATCAAACGGCTACCCGGAGTCGAAAAGTGCGCGCTGCTGTTCGCCAAGGTAGGCAGCAAGCAGGCGCTGGTCGAGGATTTGCTGCTGGCGGTGTTTACACAGGTCGTGGCACAGCATCCGCTACCGCGTTCTGCCGGTGAGCTGGCCGAGCGACTGGCAAAGACCCAGCCTCAACTGGTGGCCCATGCCGAGACCGTGCTGGGGCGTGTCGAAGAGGCACTGAAAGGCCATCTTGCCGTCAGCAAGATTCTGAAAGGGAAACTTAATTTTGCACTGGCGCTGGTCTACAGCGATGTCAGTGCGCAGATGCAGCGGCTGGTTTACCCAGGCTTCATCCGTGATGCGGACGAGTGGCTCACGGAGTATCCACGCTACATGGAAGCCGCCTTGATTCGATTGGAAAAGGCCGCCCGAGAGCGGGGCAGGGACCAAATGCTGATGCAGGATGTCCAAGCCCTCGAAGCGCGCTTTGACGCACGGCGCAAAAGCGAGCGCCGTGGTGCGGCCGAAGACCCGACGCTGGTAGCGTTCGGTTGGTGGATACAGGAATTGAGAGTGTCGCTGTTTGCGCAGCAGTTGGGCACGCACATGCCGGTATCGGCAAAACGCCTGGAGAAGCGTTGGGAAGAGATCACCCGCGGGCAAGGCATTCAATGAAGGAGGTTGGCATGACACAGGCAGTGATTACCGGAACAGGACTCTATACGCCGGAACACGCGGTCGATAATGCAGCGCTGGTCGCTGCCTTCAATGCATGGGTAGATCGCGAGAACGCGCGCCATGCCGAGGCCATTGCCCAGGGTGAGCGGGCAGCGCTGGCCTATTCGAGCACCGAGTTCATCGAGAAGGCCTCGGGTATCAAGAGCCGTTACGTGCTCGATGCCGCCGGGATTCTTGACCCTGAGCGAATGCGGCCTAAACTGCCACAACGTGACAACGACGAGCCGTCGATTCAGTGTGAGATGGCGACCGAAGCCGCGCGTCAGGCATTGGCGGCAGCCAGGGTATCGGCGGCGGATATTGAGCTGGTCATCGTGGCCTGCTCGAACCTGGAGCGCGCCTACCCGGCCGTGGCCGTGGAAGTGCAGCAAGCGCTGGGCACGTCGGGCTACGGCTTTGACATGAACGTGGCGTGCAGCTCCGCCACGTTTGCGCTGGAGACCGCGGCCAATGCGATTGCGGCAGGGCGGGTGAAACGTGCGCTGATCGTCAATCCCGAGATCTGCTCGGCACACCTGAATTTCACAGACCGTGACAGCCACTTTATTTTCGGCGATGCTTGTACTGCTATGGTACTGGAAAGCAGTGAGGTGGCCGTGGCCAGTGAGCGTTATGCGATTCTAGGGACACGCCTGGTCACTCAGTTTTCCAACGCCATTCGTAACAATGCCGGTTTTCTCAATCGAGTCACCGACAGCGACCCGCTGGCCCTGGACAAGCTGTTCGTGCAAGAGGGACGGCGAGTGTTCAAGGAAGTCTGCCCGCTGGTGGCCAGGCTGATCACCGAGCACCTGGCCTCCCTGGAATTGAGCGGTGAGGACCTTTCGCGGATGTGGTTACACCAGGCCAATCGCCACATGAACGACCTGATTGCCCGTAAGGTGCTGGGCCAGGAGCCTGATGTGCCGCAGGCGCCGATCATCCTGGACCGCTACGCCAATACCAGCTCGGCGGGGTCCATCATCGCTTTCCACCTGCATCGCGAGAACCTGGCGGAAGGCGATATTGGGGTGATCTGTTCGTTTGGTGCAGGGTACAGCGCGGGTAGCGTGATCCTTCGCCGAGAAGGCTAAGTACCTGGGCTAAGTACTTTGGATAAGTACTTGTGATAAGTACTTGTGATAAGTACGTCGTGAAAACCACGTCAGCGGCGAAGCGTTGGCGTTGTACACTTTGAAGATGCGTTGATGATGTGAAAAGAGGAAACCCCATGCTGAGGTTGTTTGCCACGCAAGACACGGCTCCCGGAACGTGGCGCCCCTGGCTCCCCGTTCTGTTGCTGGCCACGTTGGCCATGGGGGGATGTGCCAGCACGTCTCCCCAGGAGCGCGACGGCGAGCGCGAAGAGGGTGCCGTTGAGCAGTCAGCGCATCCGGAAGACCCTTGGGAAGGCTTCAATCGGCGAGTGTTCGCTTTCAATGACGTGCTCGATCGCTACGCGCTGAAGCCTGTGGCCACGGGGTACAAGACCGTCACCCCTCAGCCGGTGCAGACTGGCGTAGGTAATTTCTT
>NZ_LFGT01000020.1:58779-83790 GCF_002078115.1 Halomonas sp. BC2
ACGTCGCGCTTTCTGATCAACTCCACGGTGGGTATCGGGGGGCTGTTGGATTATGCGACGCATATGGAGATCACCGCCGAGCGTGAAGATTTCGGCCAGACCCTGGCCGTCTGGGGCTGGGAAGATTCACGTTATCTGGTGCTGCCGCTGCTGGGGCCGCGTACCCTGCGAGATGCGTCGGGGTTCCCGCTGGATATCGCGGCGCATCCCATCACCTACATGGACGATCACCAGCTGCGCGCTGGCCTGACTGCACTGGATATCGTGCACTTGCGGGCAGGCCTGCTGGATCAGGAGTCACTGATTCGTGGGGATCGCTACCGATTCATTCGCGATGCTTACTTGCAGCGTCGACAGTTCGAGATCAATGATGGTGAGCTGGGCGACGATCCCTTTGCCATGGACGATTTCGAGTTCGACGATAGCGACTTTGGTGAAGACGACTTCGCCGGTTGAGGCTAGACATGGATCACGCAAAGCAGTTGATCGCGGTAATCGATGAGCCCGGTAGCGAGCGTGATGCGCTGGCCGAGGCGATTACCTGTGATGATATGTGGGTGTTTGCCGCAGACAATATCGATCATCTGCCGGTGGGCACCGCGCTGATCGTCGCCCATGCTAGAGCGGTGCCCAGGCAGCAGTGGTCGCAACTGGCCCATCGCCTGCCCGCACTGGTCGTGAGTGATACCCGCCAGGATGCGGATTTGATCAAGGCAATCGACGCTGGATTGGTGGATTACATCGTCCACCCGCTCAGGCATGCCGAACTGCTGCGCAGGATGATTCGCAAGGCCATCGAGCTGCATCAACTGGCCCAGGAGCGTGACCGTGACCGACAACGGCTGGCGGAGCTGAACGAAAGCCTGGAAACCCATTTGGCCCTGCTGAGAATGGACCAGCAGAGTGGTGGGCATATCCAGCGCCGTCTGCTGCCGCCAAGGCCCAAGGTGATCAGCGGCGTCTATTACGATTACTGGTTTGCGCCGTCGCTCTATTTGTCGGGCGATTTTCTCGACTATCAGCGTTACAACGAGCGCTTTAGCGTGTTCTATTTTGCCGATGTGTCCGGCCATGGGGCCTCCTCGGCCTTCGTGACCGTGCTGCTGAAGTATCTCTGTAACCGCTGGCTGAACGAGTGGGATGGTCAGGACCCTGAGGCGTTGCCGCCCCGCTGGTTATCGGCCCTGAACCGTGAACTTCAGGATACCGACATCGGCAAACACGCCACTTTATTTGTCGCTGTTATTGACCATGAGGAAAAGACTCTGCACTATTCGCTCGGCGCCCAGCTTCCCATGCCATTATTGGTGGCGGATGGAAACCTGACGCGTTTGGCGGGGGAAGGAATGCCGGTAGGCCTTTTCCCTGATGTGGAGTATCCTTCGCTTAGCTGTCCGCTGCCAGCCAACTTCCAGTTGTGGCTGTGTTCAGATGGTGTATTGGAATGCTTGCCGGGTAAGACGCTCGACACGCGGCTCACGGAACTTGAGCAACTAGTAAGCGAAAGTGTCACGCTTGAGCAGCTGCGAGACCGGCTAGCCAACACCAACTCGCTCCTGAGTGGAGACGACGAGGACGATGAGGCGAACCAGGACCGCGATGCTTTACCCGATGACCTGACAATCATGATGGTGAGCGGATTTGGTCATGCTGATTGAAGAAGGCCGCATCAAGGCGGCGTTCGATTCTGGTGTTTTTGTTCTAAAGCTGTGTGGTGATGTAAGACTCACACTCTGCGCCACACTCGATACCCAGGCACAACGTCTCGCGGAAACGCCGGGCCTGCGTGCGGTGATGATTGACCTGCGCGAGGCGACGAACGTCGACTCGACGGCGCTGGGCTTTCTCGCCAAGGTGGCCATGGCCGTCAAAGGCCGTCTGGAGCAGCCGCCTACCATCATTGCGGATAATCCGGATGTCCGGCAGATGCTGGATGTGATGGGGTTTGCGCGCTTCTTTACGCTGATGTCGGCACCGCTGCAGCAGTCGGCACCGCTGGAGACGGTATTGGAAGAGCTGCCCGAGGAGCCCGCCGACGAAGAGGGGCTGCGCGGCCGCATTCTGGAAGCACATCGTATCCTGATGCACATGAACGAGCATAACCGCGAGCAGTTTCAGCCGCTGGTGGAGATGCTGGAAGCCCAAGGGGCTCCTGCCAAATAAAGCCCTCTGGCCCATGATGCGCCAGAGGGCTGTTCACAGACGCCTGGTGAGCAGGCGTGCAAAAGTCGCAGCCTAGCCCTTTCTTAGCGTGCTCAGCAGTTCTTCCAGCTTGCGCTGGTCAGCCATGAACTTACGAATACCTTCGGCCAGCTTATCGGTGGCCATCTCGTCTTCGTTCATTGCCCAGCGAAAATCGGCTTGTGTCAGGGCTTCTTGCGGTGAGCTGCTGGCGCCAAGGGGGCTGAGTTGGCGGGGCAGGTCGGCCTCGATCTCGTCCAGCTCCTTGAGCAGGGCAGGGGAGATGGTCAGGCGGTCACAGCCTGCCAGCGCCTGAATTTCACCGATGTTACGAAAGCTGGCACCCATCACGATGGTGGGGTAGCCGTGGCCTTTGTAGTACTCGTAAATCCCTTTGACCGACTGTACGCCCGGGTCCTGTGCGCCGCTGAAGTCGGCATCAGGCTGACGCGCCTTGTGCCAATCCAGAATCCGACCCACGAAGGGCGAGATCAGCGTGACGCCGACATCGGCGCAGGCCTGAGCCTGGGCAAAGCCGAACAGCAGGGTCAGGTTGGTACGAATCCCGTCGCGCTCCAGCTGGTGAGCGGCCTGAATACCTTCCCAGGTGGAAGCCATCTTGATCAGAATACGCTCGGGACCCACGCCGTACTCGGCATAACGCTCGATCAACGAGTGGGCCTTGGCGATGGTCGCTTCCTTGTCAAAAGAGAGACGCGCGCTGACCTCGGTGGACACATAGCCGGGAACCAGCTTGCTGATTTCGCTACCGATATCCACCGCCACCCGATCGACCGCGTCGTCCAGGTCGGTGCTCTCCTTGGCGATACTGGCCAGACGAGCACGGCGCTCCTCCTGTTGGGCCGCCTGAAGAATCAGCGAAGGGTTGGTGGTGGCGTCCTCGGGCTGGAAGCGACGAATGGCCTCCAGATCCCCGGTATCGGCCACCACGGTGGTCATCTCTTTCAATTGGCTTAATAGACTAGTGGCCATGCAGTGCTCCTTGTATGAGTCATGGTTACTCTAACAAGGCTGGCTCGCGTTGAGTATGTTTGATCGGTGATGATAGCGAAGAATCCGCTGCCCGCCACTGATAGCCGATGGTCTCGGGTTGCTGGCTGATCTTGAATCGGGCCGCTTGCTCTCGCATCCCTTCGGCAGCCGACTCCAGCGACATGGCGTCCTGTGCGGTGGCATCCACCTGAAGCGCATTGGCCTGGGTCACCTGGGTCTGCTCCTGCAGGGTCTCGTTGATCTCTTCGATGTTCTGGTGCTGCAGGTGGGCGGCTTCGGCAATATCGGTAATCAGGCGGTGAGTCGTGGAGATCGAGCCGACCATCTCCTCGAACTGCTGGTTGGCATCTCGGGAAAGCTGGTTGCCGCGCTCGATACTGGTATTGGAAGAGGCCAGCAGGCCGCGAATCTGGGTGGCAGCTTCTGCGCTGCGGGTGGCCAGTGAACGCACTTCAGCGGCCACCACGGCAAAGCCGCGCCCCTGTTCGCCCGCACGGGCCGCTTCCACTGACGCGTTGAGGGCCAGCAGGTTCGTCTGGAACGAAATGCCATTGATGACGTTGACGATGTCGTTGACCTGCTTGGCGTGGGCATCGATCTCTTCCATGGTCGACAGAAAGGCTTCCATGGTGTGGTGGCTCTGCTGAGCTTGTGTCGTGGCGTGTTCGGTCAGTTCCTTGGCCTTCAGGGCATGCTCGGCGGTGTGGGCCACGCTATCGGTCAGGGTATGTACGTTGGTGGCCGTGTTGTCCAGTGAGGTGGTTTGCTGATGGGTGCGCGTGGCAAGGTCCTCGTTACCCAGTGCCAGCCGCTGAGCACTCTGGAACACGTGCTGGCTGTTGCCATGCAGTTGCTTGACGGTCTCGATCAGGGAGTTTTGCATGACCCCCAGGGCCGCATAGAGCTGGCCGATTTCGTTGTTGCCACGGGCCGACACCTCGGCACTCAGGTCTCCTTCGGCCATATGACGAAAGTGGCTGATCAAGTGGCGGATGGGCTGTAGCAACTGGAAGTGGCCCAGCCAGATCAAGGCGCCCATCAGGGCCAGGGAGACCGCCATACCCAACGCCAGCCCAGCGGCCACCATACCTGCGCGCTGCTTGGCGTCCTGCATCAGACTGACACCCTGCTGATCGGCTACCTGGTAAAACGCCCGAGCATGGCCTGCCAGGGCCTCGCTGTGACCCATGGCTTCCAGGGTGATTTGCCGATAGCCGCTGCGGTCACCGGTGGTAATGGCGTTGCGCTGGGCATCCATGCTGGCCAGCAGTTGATGGGCGCGCTCATCGATGGCGTCGCGCAACGCTGAATAGGGGCTGTTCTGGGTGGCCTGAAGGAAACTTTCCAGCGCCTGGGACATCTCGTTCAGCTCGTACTCGACGGCTTCCAGCGCTGCGATGGGGTCACCGAGCGACGGACGCAATTGGCGCTCCAGAGCACGGTCCATGCGATTGAGACCTTCCAGGCTGGCAATGTGCAGCCGATTCAGCGAGGAGGCCTGCTGGACATTGACCTGCTCAAGCGAGGCAAGGTCACGCTGGCTCTGCTGCATGATATGCCAGGCCAGTGCGGCGAACATCAGCAGGCAGCCTGCCATCAATAGCAGTGCGGCCAGGCTCAGGTTGCGTAGCGAAATGTTTTCCAGCTTTTTGAGTATCATCGTGGCCCCCAGGACAGCGTCATTTGAATCATGACGGGCAGCTTAATGGGCAAATGTTTCAGTTCTGAGTGGGCGATGCGCGATTCTGGGGTTGTGTGTATGATTAGCGTCCTACCTAAGTGGCCAGCGAGCGGCCAACCAGCGTAGCTTTCGAGGAGATGTATGGAACTCAATCCGCGTCGCGTAGCGCTATTGGTGGCGGCCAATACGGCGTTGGCCCCTTTTGCCATAGATGCCTACCTACCTGCCATGGGAGTGCTGGCGGAAAGTATCGATGCCAGCATTCACCATACCGAGCTTTCCATCAGCATGTTTCTGTTCGGCTTTGCGCTGGGGCAGCTCTGTTTTGGCCCGCTGTCGGACCGTATGGGCCGCAAGCCCGTGTTGCTCAGCGGGCTGGTGGTCTTCATGCTGGCCAGCTTGATGATCACCACCGCCGATAGCCTGACGTCGCTGCTGGTATGGCGGTTCGTGCAGGCGCTGGGCGGGGGAGCCTGCGTGGTGAATTCGGCGGCCATCGTGCGGGATTGTTTCAGCGGGCGTGAGGCTGCCAGGGTGATGTCCACCATGGCCATGATCATGATGCTGGCGCCGCTGGTGGCACCGGCGGTCGGGAGCCTGCTGCTGCATATTGCAGGCTGGTGGCTGATCTTTGTGTTTCTGGCTGTCTATGCAGGCTTTTTGCTCTGGCTGCTGGGAACACGCCTGCCTGAAACCCGCGCCCCGGGCCTGCCTGTTGCCACTCCTCGTCAGGTGCTGGGTAACTACGCCAGCGTGCTGCGTCACCGGGAAGGGATGGGGTACATTTGCGCCGTGGCAGCCTCGTTTGCGGGCCTCTTCGCGTTCGTAACGGCCTCACCCTTTCTTTATCTGGAGTATTTCTCCCTCTCTCCGGGCGTTTACCCGCTGGTGTTTGGGGTCAACGTGGTCATGATTGCGCTCTCCAATCGGCTGAATATCCATCTTCTGCGCAAGCGCACACCCCAGCAGAACCTGCGCTTTGGCTTGACGGTGCAGCTATGCGCCGCGCTGGCACTGGTGGCTGCCACGGCCCTGGGCCTGGCCTCGTTGCCGGTGGTGGTGGCGCTGGTGATGCTGTTTACCGGCATGATCGGACTGATCACGCCCAACGCCATTTCGTCGCTGTTGGATCATTTCGGCCATATCAGCGCCACGGCCACGGCGCTGCTGGGGGGTATTCAATTCAGCTGTGGCGCGCTGGCGGGTGTGCTGGTGGGCCTCTTCCAGGTAGAGCACCTCTGGCCGATGGTGCTGACCATGCTGGGCGCGGCGCTGCTGGGTAATATCGGGGTGAGAAAGCTCACCCAGGCGGTCTAGGCGTGGCGATGCTCGAATGGCTGGCGCTCACCATGGAGCTCTCTTTGGGAATTTCTCTGGCAACATGGCTGGCCTGTGCCGGGGTGCTGCTGCTGGGGGCTTTCGTACAGCGTGCCACGGGGTTTGGCCTGGCGGTCGTCGGGGCACCGCTGCTGCTGATGCTGGAGCCACGGCTGGTGCCGGTGGTGCTGGTGCTGTTCGGTTTTACGGTCTCGCTGATGATGGTGCGCCGCTATTGGCACGAAGTGCATCTGCGCGAGATTAGCGTGGCACTGGTGGGGCGGCTGCCGGGTAATGGGCTGGGAATCTGGCTGCTGCTGGCGGCGCCCATGGCCGTGCTGGAAACGCTGATTGCCGCCATCGTGCTGTTTGCGGTCGGCGTGACGCTGTGCCGTTTTCATTTGCCGGTGAATCGCGTCACGCTGTTCGTGGCCGGTGTACTGTCGGGCATCTTCGGCACCGTGGCAGCCATTGGTGGGCCGCCCATCGTGCTGCTGATGCACGGCTTCTCGCCGGATCGCATGCGCGGCAATCTGGCGGCCTTCTTCGTCATCACCTCACTGCTGACCTTGGCGACGCTGGCGCTGGCGGGGCAGCTCAGCATCTGGCATTTCAAGCTGGCGCTGACGTTCCTGCCTGCCGTGTTGATTGGTAATGCGTTGGCCGATGCGGTCGCCCATCGGCTGGATAAAGTACTGCTACAGCGCTGTTCATTGGCCCTGTGTACCTTGGCGGCACTGGGCTTGCTGCTTTGAGCGTGCCCCAGGCCAACGCTTCGTTAACACTCCTCGCTAAAAAAATTACCGCTGTCATATTTCTGCAATCGTCGCTGTGCAAACTCCTCGGTGTGAAAGGCCAATCGCCAACATTGCCGAACGGCTCAAATCGAATAGCCCAGGCATGAAACTAGAAGGGGACACGACGATGAAAGTAACGAAAAAGACACTAGGTGTTGTAGTTGCTGCCGCTCTTGCTACCGGCGTATCGACGGCTGCTACTGCCCGTGACACCGTGCAAATCGCTGGTTCTTCGACGGTACTGCCGTTTGCCAGCATCGTTGCTGAAGAGTTCGGTAACACTTATTCCCAGTTCAACACTCCGGTCGTCGGTTCTGGTGGCTCCGGTGGCGGCCTGCGCCAGTTCTGTCAGGGCGTTGGTGAGAACACCATCGACATCGCCAACTCTTCTCGTGCCATCCGCAGTGGCGAAGTAGCCAACTGTAACGAAAACGGCGTTAATGACATCCTCGAAGTGATGTTCGGCTACGATGGTATCGTGTTTGCATCGCGTATCGACCGTGACGAGTTCGCTCTGACGCCTGAGCACGTGTTCAAGGCCGCTGCCGCTCAAGTCACTCAGGATGGTCAGCTGGTCGACAACCCCTACACCCGCTGGAACGAAATCGACAGCAGCCTGCCCGACCAGGAAATCGTGCTGGTGATTCCGGCTTCCAACCACGGCACCCGTGAAGTATTCGAAGAGAAAGTCATCCACGCTGGCTGTGAAAGCGACGCCAACGTAGAAGGCGATGCCTGTGACTCGCTGCGTGGCGATGGCCGTATCGTCGAAATCGCCGGTGACTACACCGAGACGCTGGCTCGTCTGGATGCCCAGGCAGATGCCGTTGGTGTCTTCGGTCTGAGCTTCTACGACCAGAACCGTGACCGTCTGCAAGTGGCCACGGTGGATGGCGTGACGCCCAGCCTGGAAACCATCGGTTCTGGCGAATACCCCGTTTCTCGTCCGCTGTTCTTCTACGTGAAGGGCGAGCACCTGGACGTGATCCCGGGCCTGGCCGAGTACACCGAGTTCTTCCTGAACGACATGATTTCTGGCTACGGCAGTCCGCTGGAAGACGCTGGTCTGATCCCAATGAGCGAAGAAGAGCGTGCTGAAGCACTGGCTCAATTCGAAGCCCGTACCGTGGTAAGCGTTGAAGAGTAAGACTGCCGCCATCGCTTAACAGCGATGATCAGGTAGGCATTGCGCCAGCATCATGGAAATGGTGCTGGCGCTTAAACGTAGGAAATCATGGGCGGAGAGAGAATGAGTAACATTGCCTTGATAGCCACGCTACTCGTGATAATGGCCTTGGCTTACCACTTGGGGTTAACACGCAGTCGCGCGGTTGCGGCAGAGCACGATGTCAGAATGCATTCGCGCCCCGGTTATTATGGAGCGTTGGTGGCCCTGTGGTGTGGGCTGCCAGCGCTTGCCCTATTTATATTGTGGTCGCTGTTGGCACCACAGTTGATTGATATGCTGGTCGTTCAGCAACTGCCCCCCGAGCTGGTGGCAGGCATGAGCGAACGTGAAATGAACACCTTGTTGCGGCGTATCACCGCGCTGGCCAACGAGCGTAACGTGGCCGGAGGGGGAAGCGCCGAGGAGTTGGCCGCGGCCGCACACATGGCGCGCCTGCAGACTTTCCAGAACACCACGCTGATCGCGCTGATGGCCGTGGTGGCCGTGGTGGGGCTGGTGTTTGCCCGGCGGCGTATTTCCCCTCAGTGGCGGGCGCGTAATCATGTCGAGCGCGTCATCTCCATTGCGCTGGCCTCCTGCTCCGCCATCGCGATTTTCACCACGGTGGGCATCGTGTTGTCGATGCTCGGTGAAGCGCTGAAGTTCTTCAGCTTCATCAGCCCGGCAGAGTTCTTCCTGGGTACGACCTGGAATCCGCGTTTCAGCACGTCGGGAAGCGATGCGCAGGGGGAATTTGGCCTGCTGCCGCTGCTGTGGGGCACCATGATGGTGAGTATCATTGCCTTGCTGGTGGCGATCCCCGTGGGGCTGATGACGGCGATTTACATGGCCGAATATGCGCCCCCCTGGCTGCGTAACGTGGCCAAGCCGATCATCGAAATTCTGGCCGGTATCCCGACCATCGTGTACGGCTTCTTTGCCCTGATCGTCATTGGGCCTTTCCTTTCCAGCCTGGGCGATATGGTCGGTATCAATATCCGCACCACCAGCGCGCTCACCGCGGGCCTGGTGATGGGCATCATGATCATTCCGTTCGTATCGTCACTCTCTGACGACATTATTACTCAGGTGCCCAAGTCACTGCGCGATGGTGCGCTGGGGCTGGGGGCAACCAAGTCCGAGACCATTCGCCAGGTGGTATTGCCTGCGGCGCTGCCGGGTATCGTTGGTGCCTTTCTGCTGGCGGCCAGCCGCGCCATCGGTGAAACCATGATCGTGGTATTGGCGGCCGGTAATAACCCGGTACTGCACGGTAATCCGTTCGAGGCGGTATCGACCATCACCGTGACCATCGTTAACCAGTTGACCGGGGACATGGACTTTGCCAGCCCACAGTCGCTGGTGGCCTTTGCTCTGGGCTTGACGCTGTTCGTCATTACCCTGGGCCTGAACGTCATCGCACTGGTTGTGGTGCGTAAATACCGCCAGCAATACGAGTAAGCGACCATGTCTATTACGATTGAGCAGCGCCGTCAGCATCGCCTGACCACGATCGAAAACTCGCTGGCAAGACGTCATCGTCAGGAAAAGCGTTTTCGCTTTGCCGGGTTGGCCGCCGTCGTGACCGGCCTGACCCTGGTCGCCATTCTGTTCATCAGTATTCTGATGCGCGGTGTGCCGGCGTTTTGGCAAGCGACGCTCTACCCGGAGGTGTACTTCGACCCCGAAGTGATCCAGCTGGAAGAGAAGCCGGTGCGCGCCAGCGGTGAAAGCCAGTCGGCGTTCAACGAACGTTATTCCGCGTGGCTGACCCAGGCAGGACTGGTCAACTGGCAGTCATTGATCGACCGCGCCATGGAAGAGGCGCTGGGGGTCGAGGTCGAGCCTCAACAGCTACGTGATCTGCGTGCCCTGGTGACCTCGGGTGAGCGCTTTGCACTGCGTGAGAAGTTCATCAAGGATCCTTCCTTGCTGGGCCAGACCGTGGAAGTGAAAATGCTCGCGGCGGCCAACGTCGACGTCTGGATCAAGGGCAATATCGACCGCTCGCTGCCGGATGCGCGTCAGCAGTTGAGTGCCCAGACCCGGGAATGGGCTGACCGCCTTTACGATGAGAACGTCATCCGTAACTCCTTCAGTACGTCGCTGTTCCTGAATACCGACTCGCGCAGCTCGCCTGCGTCGGCGGGCCTGGCAGGGGCCTTCATGGGGTCGCTGTTCATGATGCTGATCGTGATCACGCTTTCGGTCCCCATTGGTGTAGCCAGCGCCATCTACCTGGAAGAGTTCGCGCCCAAGAACCGTTTGACCGATCTCATCGAGATCAATATCAACAATCTGGCAGCCGTGCCTTCCATCGTGTTCGGCTTGCTGGGGGCTTCCATCTTCATAGGCTATCTGGGCATGCCGCTGTCGGCGCCGCTGGTGGGCGGCCTGGTGCTGACGCTGATGACCCTGCCGACCATCATCATCGCTACCAGGGCATCGCTGCGCTCGATTCCGCCCTCCATTCGCCAGGCGGCGTTGGGGATCGGCGCATCGAAAGTGCAGACGGTCTTCCACCATGTATTGCCCTTGGCACTGCCGGGTATCCTGACGGGCTCCATTCTGGGCGTTGCCCAGGCGCTGGGCGAGACGGCACCGCTGCTGCTCATCGGCATGAATGCGTTCGTGTCCAACGTGCCCAGCACGCCATTGGAGCAGTCGGCTGCGCTACCGGTACAGATCTATCTATGGCAGGGTAACGAGCTGCGCAATTTCTTCGAGGCGCGTACGTCAGCGGCCATCATTGTACTGCTGGGGTTGATGCTGAGCCTGAACGCACTGGCAATCTGGCTGCGTAAAAAATTCGAGACGAGGTGGTAAGTGAATACTTCAACAGAGCCCAAGACATCCCCATTGGTGAGCGTAGGCGCTGGCGAGAGCCGCACCAGTAAAGCCACCGACAAGGTCAAGATGAGCGCCCAGGACGTCAAGGTCTTTTACGGTGCCAGTCAGGCGATCAATGGTATCAGCCTGGATGTGTACGAAAACGAAGTGCTGGCGTTCATCGGGCCTTCTGGCTGCGGTAAGTCGACCTTTCTGCGCTGCTTGAACCGCATGAACGACACCATCGACATCTGTCGGGTCGAGGGCAAGATCACCCTGGATGACAAGGATATCTATGCCCCGGATCGCGATGTGGTACTCCTGCGTGCCCAGGTAGGCATCGTGTTTCAGAAGCCCAATCCGTTTCCCAAGTCGATTTATGAAAACATCGCTTATGGCCCGCGTCTGCACGGTCTGGCAAAGCGCAAGGCCGAGCTGGACGACATCGTCGAGAGCAGCCTGCGCCGTGCCGGGCTCTGGGAAGAGGTCAAGGATCGACTGGATCAGCCGGGCACCGGGTTGTCGGGTGGCCAGCAGCAGCGCCTGTGCATTGCTCGCACCGTGGCCGTCAGCCCGGACATCATCCTGATGGATGAGCCGTGCTCGGCCCTCGACCCCATCGCAACGGCCAAGGTGGAACAGCTGATCGATGAGCTCAGCGAGAGCTATACCATCGTCATGGTGACCCACAACATGCAGCAGGCGGCACGCGTGGCCGACCGTACGGCGTTCTTCCACATGGGGGACCTGGTGGAGGTGGACAGCACCGACCAGATCTTCACCAATCCGCAAGACCAGCGTACCCACGATTACATCACGGGGCGCTTCGGGTGATCACGCCGTACTGATCACGGGTTACCCGCAGGGGGCGTGGCCGCCTGCGGGTTCGATAGCTGGTTTTTTTTGATTTTTAATATATGATTTTTCATATATTGACGATTCACTTGGCTCTGGAGGTTCAGCATGTCACTACGCATTGGTATCAACGGGTTTGGCCGTATTGGTCGTCTGGCACTGCGCAGCCTGTGGGCGCGAGCCGCTGCCGACGAGGTAACCCTGGTGCGCATCAACGACCCGGGCGGCGATGCGGCGACGTTTGCTCACCTGCTGGAGTTCGACTCGGTACATGGCCAGTGGGCGCCGGGGCAGGGCATTGGCGCTACCCCGGAGGCGATCACCATCGATGGCCGTACCATCGCCTTCAGCGCCCACAAGACGATTGCCGAAGGTGACTGGTCTGGTTGCGATGTGGTGATCGAATGCTCCGGCAAGATGAAAACCACGGAGAAGCTGCAGGCCTATCTGGATCAGGGGGTCGAGCGTGTGGTGGTCAGTGCGCCGGTCAAGGAGGAGGGCGTGCTCAACGTGGTGGTGGGCGTCAACGATCATCTGTTCGACCCTGCTACGCACCGCATCGTCACTGCGGCCAGCTGCACCACCAACTGTCTGGCCCCCGTAGTCAAGGTCATTCTGGAAACGTTCGGTATTCGTCATGGTTCCATGACCACGGTGCACGACATTACCAATACCCAGACGATTCTGGACGCACCGCACAAGGACCTGCGCCGGGCGCGCGCCTGCGGCATGAGCCTGATTCCCACCACCACCGGTTCGGCCAAGGCGATCACCGCCATCTTTCCCGAACTGACCGGCAAGCTGAACGGCCATGCGATTCGCGTGCCGCTGGCCAATGCCTCGCTGACCGATATGGTATTCGAGCTCGAGCGCGAAGTGACCGTCGAGGAGGTCAATCAGGCGCTCAAGATGGCCGCAGAGGGGCCCTTGAAGGGGATTCTGGGTTACGAGGAGCGGCCGCTGGTGTCTATCGACTATCGCACCGACCCGCGCAGTTCGGTCATCGATGCGCTCTCGACCATGGTCGTGAATGGTACGCAGCTGAAGCTCTACGCCTGGTACGACAACGAGTGGGGGTATGCCAACCGCACCGCTGAGCTTGCCTGGAAGGTGGGCAAGGAGCAGGCGCGCCGTGGCTGAGTCGCTCAGGGCACGCATTGGCGCACTGCCTTTCGAAGTGCGCCAGTATATGCTGATCACGGGCAACTACTGGGCGTTTACCATCACCGATGGGGCCCTGCGGATGCTGGTGGTGATGTACTTCCACCAGTTGGGTTACTCGCCGCTGCAAATCGCCATGCTGTTTCTGTTCTACGAAGCGTTTGGCGTGGTGACCAATCTGGTGGGAGGGTGGTTGGGCGCGCGGTTGGGGCTCAACCGCACCATGAACGTGGGGCTGGGGCTGCAGATCGTGGCGCTTGCCATGCTCATGGTGCCTGCCGGAATGCTTACCGTCGTTTGGGTCATGGCGGCCCAGGCGCTGTCGGGTATTGCCAAAGACCTGAACAAGATGAGCGCCAAAAGCGCGGTGAAAGTGCTGGTGCCGGCTGATAGCGCCAATGCCAACAGCGCCTTGTACCGCTGGGTAGCGATGTTGACCGGCTCCAAAAATGCCCTGAAAGGGCTGGGCTTTTTTGTGGGCGGCGTGCTGTTGACGCTGATCGGCTTTCGCGGCGCGGTGGTGGCCATGGCGCTGATGCTGGGTGCCGTGCTGGGGCTGTCGCTGTGGCGGTTGAAGGCTGACCTTGGCAAACAGAAGGTCAAGCCAAAGTTTTCCGAGATTTTCTCCAAGTCCCGCGCCATCAATGTGCTTTCGGCGGCGCGCTTCTGCCTGTTCGCCTCCCGGGACGTGTGGTTTGTCGTGGCCTTGCCGGTATTCCTCTATGATCAGCATGGCTGGAGCCACTGGACCGTGGGTGGGCTATTGGCCGCCTGGATCATTGGCTACGGCGGGGTGCAGACCCAGGCGCCCAGGCTCACCGCACTGTTCCGTGGAGACGCTCGGATGCTCACGGCTGGCTGGGCCGCCGCGCTTGCCGTGCTCGCCATTCTGCTGGCTCTGCTGCCCCTGGCACAGGTGGGGTGGCTGGTAGTGGGGCTGCTGGCCTTCGGCGTGCTGTTTGCCGTCAACTCCAGCTGGCACAGTTATCTGATCGTCCACTATGCCCGTGCCGATGGCGTGTCCATGGACGTAGGCTTCTACTACATGGCCAACGCCATGGGCCGCCTGGTCGGCACGCTGCTCTCGGGCTGGCTCTACATGGCCTATGGTTTGAGTGCGTGCCTGTGGGTGGCGGCGGCGCTGGTGGCTGCCAGCGCGCTCATGGCACTGGCGCTGCCCAGGCAGGTGGCGTGATTCGCTCGCCTGGCGCTGGCCTGACGCTCACCCTGGGGAGTACCCAGACCCTTGCCTGGACGTCCAGCTACTATCTGCCCGCCATTCTGGCGGGGCCCATGGCGCTGGAATTGGAGTTGTCCACTCGCTGGGTATTTGGCGCCTTCTCGGCTGCGTTGCTGCTGGTCGCCATGTTGGGACCCAGCGTCGGGCGCTTGATCGATCGTCAGGGCGGGCGCGGTGTGCTGATGGCCTCGAACGCCATCATGGCGGTGGGCTTGTTGGCACTGGCGCTGGCGCAAGGGGCGGTGACACTGGTGCTGGCATGGTTGCTGATGGGCGTGGGCATGGCGCTGGGTCTTTACGATGCGGCCTTTGCCACGCTGGGGCGGCTGCTGGGGAGTCACGCCAGGGCCTCGATTACCGGCGTGACCCTGGTGGCAGGATTTGCCAGTACTCTTGGCTGGCCCATCACTGCCTTCATCGAGAGCGAGTGGGGCTGGCGTGCTGCTTGCGCCAGCTGGGCGCTTGCCCATGTCGTGTTGGGAATGCCCTTGAACGCTCGCTTGCCCAAGGCCGAGCGAGCGCTCTCCAGCGCGTCGAGCCCTGCGTCTGAGGCGCCTGAACAGCCGCGTGTTACCCTGCTGCTGCTGGCGTACGTGTTCGCGGCAGGGTGGTTCGTCTCCACGGCCATGGCCGCCCACCTTCCCAGGCTGCTGCAGGAGAGTGGCGTTTCTCTGTCGATGGCGATTGCAGCGGCTGCTCTGGTGGGGCCTGCGCAAGTAGCGGCGCGTATGGGAGAGTTCGTTTTGCTGCGCCATTTTCACCCCTTGTTCGCAGGCAGGATCGCTACCACGCTGCATCCCGTGGGCGCCGGGTTGCTGACGTTTTTCGGCATGCCGGCCGCTGGGTTTGCGTTGCTGCATGGCGCGGGTAACGGCATGATGACGATTGCCTCGGGGACGCTGCCCCTGGCACTGTTTGGCCCGCAGGGTTTTGGGCGCAGGCAGGGGCTCATCATGATGCCCGCTCGGGCCTTGCAAGCCCTGGCGCCGCTGCTGTTTGGGCTGCTGATCGACCAGTGGGGCGCATCCGCGCTATGGCTGACGTCGCTGCTCATGCTGGCAGCCACGCTAGCGCTGCTGAGTATCCCGGCTCCCCGGCGTTAACGGGGCGCCATCCAGGAATAGCCGCCTGAATATCCACCATCCTTCCACTCGTAATCGCAGGCCTTGCCAGGCAAGGGACGGCTCTATCCAGAGGCCGGTCTCTGGCAACTGATGATATTCGAAGGCCGATGTATCGCTTGGCGCGCCCAGCTCTGCCACGGCGATATGTGCCGTCCCGCCACAGCAGCCATGACGTGGCGAACGGCGTACCGTCACCACGCCTCCATGCTGCTGGATGAATGCCACGGCAGGGTGCTCCATCTCGATGACTTGACGCATGACGCTCCTGGCTGCCCATGCCGGGCCGTTAGGTGGGGGGATAGTAAACGGTCTCTCCGTCTTCCTTGGTAAATTGTGCAACAGGGTGGTCCAGGAGCGCCAATACCTGCTCGGATGGGCGGCATAATCGCGTGCCCTTGGGCGTACTGACGATAGGCCGGTTGATGAGCAGCGGGTGAGCCATCATGGCGTCGATGAGCTGGTCATCGCTCAACGTCGGGTCGTCGAGCTGCAGTTCATCATAAGGCGTCCCTTTCTGGCGCAAGAGCGCCCTGGGGGGCAGCTGCATCATGGCCAGCAGTGCCAACAGCCGCTCTCGGCTGGGCGGCGTTTCCAGGTAGTGGATCACCTGGGGCGTTTCTCCCGATGCTTCGATCATGGCCAGCGTATTACGCGACGTGCCACACGCAGGGTTGTGATAGATCACGATCATGGCGGGGTCCTCATCAGGAGGGTTGGGCTGCAGGAAAATGCGCGCGCGTTTTATTGGCGATACGCACCAGGGCCAGCATGAGCGGCACTTCTACCAGCACGCCGACCACCGTGACTAGGGCTGCTCCAGACTGCAGGCCAAACAGCGCGATGGCGGCGGCCACGGCGAGTTCAAAAAAATTGCTGGCACCAATCATTGCTCCCGGTGCGGCGATATTATGCGGTACGCGCCACGCCTTGGCCCAACCGTAGGCGATGAAGAAAATAAGAAAGGTCTGAATGATCAGCGGAATGGCAATCAGCACGATATGCAGCGGATTGCTCAGGATGACATCGCCTTGAAAAGCAAACAGTAAGACCAGCGTGACGATCAGGCCCATGGGGGTGACCGGGGCCAGGCGTTTCATGAACACCTTGTCGTACCATTCGGCGCCTTTTCTGGCCATCAGCGCTTTGCGAGTGACATAGCCAGCGGCCAGGGGAATGACGATGTAGAGCACGACCGAGAGCAGCACCGTGTTCCACGGGACCTGGATGTTCGAGATGCCCAACAGCAGAACCACGATGGGGGCAAAGGCAAACAGCATGATCAGATCATTCAGCGCTACCTGTACCAGGGTGTAAGCCGCGTCGCCCCGTGTCAGGTAGCTCCATACGAACACCATGGCCGTGCAGGGGGCGGCCCCCAGCAGAATCGCCCCGGCCAGATACTGGTTGGCCAGCGCTTCAGGGATGAACGGGCGGAAAATCACCATGAAGAAGAGCCAGGCCAGCGCGAACATGGTGAATGGCTTGATCAGCCAGTTGACGGTGGTGGTGATGGTCAGCCCCTTGGGCTGACGGCGCACACCGGCGACCGCGCTGAAGTCGATTTGGGCCATCATCGGGAAAATCATTGCCCAGATCAGCACGGCGATGGGCAGCGACACCTGAGCATACTCAAAGCGCGCCAGGGTTTCCGGTACCTGGGGCGCCCATTGACCCACGGCGATACCGACCATGATGGCAATGGCCACCCAGAGCGACAAATAGCGCTCGAAAAGTCCCATGTCGGCGCTGCTGGGGGTGGCTGGCTGTGGCTGTGTCATGTTCACTCCTCGTTCAAATGGCGCGCTGGTTGACCCGTCGGGAGAGCTCTTCGGCACTCTCCTTGCGCTCGGAGTAGCGGTCGGTCAGCAGGTCGCTGCGCTCTCGGGTCAGCAGCGTGAATTTCATCAGCTCTTCCATGACGTCCACGATGCGGTCATAGAAAGGTGAGGGTTTCATGCGGTCGTCGTCATCGAACTCCATGAAGGCCTTGGGCACCGAGGATTGGTTGGGAATGGTCAGCATCCGCATCCAGCGACCCAGAATACGCAGCTGATTCACCGTATTGAACGACTGGGAACCGCCGCACACCTGCATGACTGCCAGTGTCTTGCCTTGGGTGGGTCTGACACCCCCCAGTGCCAGAGGAATCCAGTCGATCTGTGCCTTCATGATGCCGGTCATGGCGCCATGCCGTTCGGGGGAGCACCAGACCATGCCTTCCGCCCACTGGGCCAGTGTGCGCAGCTCTTCCACTTTGGGGTGGCTGGCATCCTCGGCATCGGGGAGAGGCAGTCCGCTGGGGTCATAGATGCGTGTTTGAGCCCCCATGGCTTCGAGCAGGCGCGCAGCTTCCTCGACGACCAGTCGGCTGAAGGAGCGTTTGCGTAGCGAGCCATACAGCAGCAGGATGTTGGGGGAGGGGAGGTCGTTACTCGTCAACCCCAGGGATTCCGGGCTGGGAATCTTGAACAGGGCAGGGTCGAGGTTGGGTAAGGTGTCGAAGTGTGCCATGTGAAGGTCCGTTAAAACGATGTCCTTCATTTTGGCATTGATATATGAATTTTCATATATCTTTTATGGCAACCTCCACCATTTTGTCAGCCATGGTCCAGACGCGCTTCATCGCTGCCGCCATGAAGCGCGCTGTGAATCAGTCGATCAGCTCGACCGCCACGGCGGTTGCTTCACCGCCGCCAATGCACAAGCTGGCGATGCCGCGTTTGCCGCCTTTCTGGCGCAAGGCATGAATCAGCGTGGCGATGATGCGTGAGCCGGTAGAGCCGATGGGATGCCCCTGGGCACAGGCGCCGCCAAACACGTTGACCTTTTCATGAGGCAGGCCCAGATCATCCATGGCCATCAGCGTGACGACCGCAAAGGCTTCGTTGATCTCGAACAGGTCCACATCATTGACGCCCCAGCCAAGCTTTTTCATCAGCTTCTCGATGGCTCCTACCGGCGCGATGGTAAACTCGCTGGGATGACGCGAGTGGGTGGCATGCCCCAGCATTCTGGCCAGCGGTTTGACACCGTGACGCTGTGCTGCTTCATGGCTCGATAAAATCAGCGCCGAGGCGCCGTCGGAGATCGAACTCGCATTTGCGGCGGTAATGGTGCCATCTTTTGCAAACGCTGGACGCAGCTGGCGAATCTTGTCCAGTTTGGCCTGAAAGGGCTGCTCATCGTGGGTCACCACGGATTCACCCTGGCGGGTCGTGACGGTGACGGGTGCCATCTCGGCATCCAGGTCACCATGGTTGGTGGCGGCCATGGCCCGTTCCAGCGAGGCGATGGCGAAATCGTCCAGCCGTTCACGGCTGTAGCCACGCTCGGTGGCCACCTCTTGTGCAAAGACCCCCATCAGCTTGCCGGTTTCGGCATCTTCCAGGCCATCGAGAAACATGTGGTCCTTCAGCTCACCGTGGCCCAGGCGATAGCCGCCGCGTGCCTTGGTCAGCACATGGGGGGCATTCGACATGGACTCCATGCCGCCTGCCAGCACTATTGCTCCACTGCCCGCCTTGATCAGGTCATGGGCCAGCATGGCCGCTTTCATGCCAGAGCCGCAGAGTTTGTTGATGGTCGTGGCACCATTGGCATCGGGAATGCCTGCCTGTCGCATGGCCTGGCGTGCCGGACCTTGCTTGACTCCGCCAGGCAGAACGCAGCCCATGATGCCCTCTTCGACGAGCGCAGCGTCGATGCCTGCTCGCTCGATGGCGGCGCGTATGGCCACGGCGGCCAGCTCCGGGGCGCTCAAGGTGGAAAGGCTGCCCATCATGCCCCCCATGGGGGTGCGGGTGGCGGATAAAAAGACGATGTCGGTAGCGTTACTCATGGCCTATCTCCTGATAGATTGTTGTGATTATCGTGCTGAGCGGCTAGCGATGCGTTGACCCGCTGGCGGGGCTGTGGTCTTCTCCTAGCTAACCAAGCAAGCGCTAGTGTAAATGACATGAATGTAATGAATGCCTCTCCTCGCCGCAAGGAATTGACGCGCTTAGCCGCTCAGCTATTCGTTCAAGAGGGCTTTGACCGCACCACGGTGCGCATGCTAGCCCAGGAAATGGGCATCAAGTCTGGCAGCCTGTTTCATCACTTCAAGGATAAGCAGGAAATTCTGGCAGCGGTGATCGAGGAGGGCGCTCAGAACGCACTGGCCATCGCCAGAGCGGCGCTACAGGCATGCCCCGATCAGCCAGAGGCGCGATTGCATGCCATGGCGCGCGCGCACCTCGATACGCTGTTTGCCGACCGTAATGCCCATGTGGTAGCGCTGTTCGAATGGCGTCGCCTGGACCCTGCGGCCAGCGCTCACCTGAGCCATTTGCGCGATGCCTACGAGGCCATGTGGGTCGAGGTGATCGACGATGCTCTGGCAGCAGGGCTCATTCATGGCGACCGCTTTCTGGTTTCACGTTTTATTCTTGGCGCCTTGAACTGGACCGTTCGCTGGTATGATCCCAATGGCCCGCGCACCCCGGACGACCTGGCCGATGAGCTGGTCGCGATGATCCTGTCTCGATGATTTTTTCTCGATAGTTCCTGGCCCCCTCTGGCTTCTCCAACCGCTGTCTGATCGACCAACGTCTAACCCTCTCGAGCGGCTTGCGGCTTGCGCTCTTGAGTAAATGCTTTTAGCGTTGAGATATTCGGTAGGCTTCCGTTAACGTAAACGGACAATAACACCAATACTACGTGGAATCCTGCCTGACCCAGTGCTCACGACCAACAACACAAGAGAGCCGTCATGACAGCGACATCAGCAGCAACCTCACTTCCCGCGTATTCGACATTTCTCGAGGATTTTTCAATAGATAGCGTCGTCGCCAGGCTGGATGACCACCACGATGGGTGCCTGAATGCCTACGAGGCTTGCTGTGGAAGGCACGTACGTCAGGGCCGTGGTGATGTGCTGGCGCTGGTGCATGAGGATACCCAAGGCCAAACCCACACGCTGACCTATGCCGAACTGGAGCAACAGAGTGGGCATCTGGCAGGGTGGCTGAAAAGCCAGGGGCTGGGGGAGGGTGACCGAATTGCCTGCATGCTGCCGCGCTCGGCAGCGCTGCTGGTGGCCGTGCTCGCCACCTGGCGGATTGGTGCGGTCTACCAGCCGCTCTTTACCGCGTTTGGGCCTGATGCGGTCGATTATCGGTTGGGGCGGGCAGATACCAGGCTGGTGATAACCGATCACGCCAACCGCTATAAATTCGATGGCCTGAGCCAGTGCCCGCCGGTGCTGGCCGTGGGTGGCGCTACCCGCGAGCATGCCCAGGATCATGATTGGCAGGCGGCATTGACGTATACGTCAATCAGCGATACCCCGCCCCGGCTGTCGCCGGATCAGCCGTTCCTGCAGATGTTTACCTCGGGGACGGTCGGCAAGCCCAAAGGCGTTGCCGTGCCCCTGTCGGGTATGACGGCCTTTGCGCTCTACATGGAGCTGGCGGTCGACCTGCGCGAGGAGGATCGTTTCTGGAACATGGCCGACCCCGGCTGGGCCTACGGCCTGTATTACGCCATTGCCGGGCCGCTGCTGTTGGGGGTAACGACACACTTTTGCGAAGCTGGCTTCAGTGCCGAAGGCGCGCTGGCGTTCATGAAACGTCATCAGATCACCAATTTCGCCGCCGCGCCGACGGCCTACCGCCTCATGAAGGCGTCTGGCCTGTTCGACGACGCTCACCAGACCCTGACGCTACGGGCGGCCAGCTCCGCAGGGGAGCCGCTCAATACCGAGGTGGTCACCTGGGTGGAAAAATCGTTGGGCTGTCCGGTGATGGATCACTACGGCCAGACAGAAACGGGCATGACCTGTAACAACCACCACTCCCTGGGCCACCCCAAGCACGTGGGGGCCATGGGCGTCCCGATGCCTGGCTATCGTCTGGCCATTCTCGACGCCGAATACAACGAGCTGCCGCCTGGCGAGCCTGGCGTACTGGCAGTGGATATCAAGCGCTCGCCAGCCCACTTTTTCCAAGGCTATACCTGGCAGGAGAAAGACCCCTTCGTCAACGGCTACTACCTGACCGGCGATGTGGTCATTCGTAATGAAGATGGGTCGTTCCAGTTTGCTGGCCGTGATGATGACATCATTACCACGGCGGGCTACCGAGTGGGGCCAACGGATGTCGAGAATAGCGTCATGACGCACCCGGCGGTGGCCGAGTCCGCCGCCGTGGGGCAGCCGGATGAGATTCGTGGCGAAGTCATCAAGTCGTACATCGTACTGCGCGATGGCTTCGAGCCCAGCGATGCGCTGGCGGAGGAGATTCGCCAGCAGGTACGCGAGCGGCTCTCTACTCACGCTTTTCCTCGGGTCATCGAGTTCGTCGATGAGCTGCCCAAAACACCCAGTGGCAAGATTCAGCGCTTCAAACTGCGTGCTCAAGCCGCCGAGCAAGCGCGCCACAACTCTTGATTTACAGGACATCATTCAGAGGAAGAGTGCCATGCAGGTAAAGGATCGTACGTTTTTGATTACCGGGGCGGCCTCAGGGTTAGGGGCGGCGACGGCAGCACGACTGGTAAAGGCGGGTGGGAAGGTGGTGCTGTGCGACATGAGTGATCGTGTGGCGGACCTTGCCGAGCAGTGGGGGGCTCAGGCGCACGCCTGCATCGCCGACATTACCTCCGCCGACGACATGCAGGAGGCGGTGAACAAGGCCGTTGCGCTGGGGGGCGAAAGCGGCCTTTCGGGAGTGGTTCATTGTGCGGGTGTGGTCAGCGTGGCCAAGCTGGTGGATCGGCAAGGCAACCCGGCAGATCTCGAGAGCTATGCGCGCACCATTCAGATTAATCTGGTAGGTACCTTCAATGTCATGCGTCTGGCGGCCGCCACCATGGCCAGCAATCCGCCAGACGAAGGGGGTGAGCGGGGCGTCATCATCAATACCGCATCGATTGCCGCGTTCGATGGGCAAGTCGGGCAGTGCGCCTACAGTGCCTCCAAGGCGGGGGTTGTGGGCATGAGTTTGCCTGCTGCCAGAGAGCTGTCGCGTCACGCCATTCGTGTCATGGCCATTGCGCCAGGGGTATTCGAAACACCCATGATGAGCGAGATACCGGACGAGGCTGCCCAGGCGTTGGCCGCTGCGGTGCCTTTTCCCAAGCGTTTGGGCAAGCCTGACGAGTTCGCGCTGCTGGCCGAGCAGATCATTACCAACCCGATGCTCAATGGTGAAGTGATTCGCCTGGACGGCGGCATCCGAATGCAGTGATCGACGCTCAGTAAGCCCTGATGGATATCCTGCCCGTGCTTTTGGGGCAGGTTTTTTTATTTTAAAAACATGCCATTAGAAGGGTGGCGACCAAAGTTGTAGCCGGTTTTGCGGTTTAATTCAAACGACTGCTTGACTGTGTCGGGCCTGCGCGCTAATTTTCAAACACGTGTTTGAAAGTGTGTGCTGAGTAGCAGCCCTTTCATCCCCCCGTTTAGGAGAAGTGACATGCCCAGCTATCAAGCCCCCCTGCGTGACATGCGTTTCGTGATGAACGAAATGTTTGATTACCCCAGCCACTACGCGGCACTCCCCAACGGTGAAGAAGCGTCTCCCGATGTTGTCGGAGCGATTCTGGAAGAGGGTGCTCGTTTTGCTCGTGACGTGCTGCTGCCATTGAACCAGAGCGGTGATGAAGAGGGTTGTCTGCTGGAAGGTGGCGAGGTCAAGGCGCCCCGTGGTTTCAAGGAGGCCTACCAGCAGTATGTCGAAGGGGGTTGGCCAAGCCTGGCGGCGGACCCTGAGCAAGGCGGGCAGGGGCTGCCGCCTTCACTGGCCATGATGCTCTCCGAAATGATCTGCTCCACCAACCTGGCGTGGGGCATGTATCCGGGGCTTTCCCACGGCGCCGCAGACGCGCTGCGTCATCATGGAACCGAGGCGCAAAAGGCCACTTACCTCACCAAGCTGGTCGAGGGCGTATGGACCGGCACCATGTGTTTGACCGAACCCCATTGCGGTACCGACCTTGGGCTGATCAAGACCCGTGCGGTTCCTGCTGAGGGCGACACGTATCAGATCACCGGCACCAAGATCTTTATTTCTGCCGGTGAGCACAATCTGGCCGAGAACATCGTCCATCTGGTGCTGGCCAAGCTGCCGGATGCGCCGGAAGGCTCCAAAGGCATTTCACTGTTCGTCGTACCCAAGTTCCTGCCCGATGCCGAGGGTAATCCCGGGCAGCGCAATGGTGTCAGCTGTGGCTCTCTTGAGCACAAGATGGGTATTCACGGCAACGCAACGTGCGTCATGAACTTCGATGGTGCCACGGGCTACCTGGTAGGCGCGCCGAACAAGGGTTTGGCTTGCATGTTCACCATGATGAATGCGGCCCGTCTGGGCGTGGGGATTCAAGGGCTTGGTCTGATGGAGGCCAGCTTCCAGAACTCGCTCAGCTATGCCCGTGATCGTTTGCAGATGCGTGGCCTTTCAGGTGTTCAGGCCCCTGATAAAGCCGCCGACCCGATCATTGTCCATCCCGACGTGCGTCGTATGCTGCTGACCCAAAAAGCCTTTGCAGAAGGCGGGCGCATGCTGGTGCTGTACACCGCCCAGATGCTGGATGTGGTCGAGCATGGCGCAGCAGGTGAAGAGAAGGAGCGTGCCGAGACCTTGCTTGGCCTGCTGACGCCGATCGTGAAGGCCTTCCTGACGGAAGTGGGCTTCGAGTGTACCAATGAAGGCGTGCAGATTTTTGGCGGTCACGGTTTCATCAAAGAGTGGGGCATGGAGCAGTTGGTACGTGATGCGCGTATCACGCGTCTCTATGAAGGCACGACCGGTATCCAGGCGCTGGATCTGCTGGGCCGCAAGGTGCTGATGAGCCAGGGTGAATCTCTCAAGGTCTTCACCAAGGAGATCCACAAGTTCTGCCAGGCTGAAGCCGACAACCCTGCGCTCAAGGAATTCATCGAGCCGCTGGCCAAGCTCAATGCCCAGTGGGGTGAACTCACCATGGGTATCGGTATGAAAGCCATGCAGGATCGTGAAGAAGTAGGGGCTGCCAGCGTCGATTACCTTATGTACTCCGGCTATGTCGCTGTCGCCTATCTGTTTGCTCGCGCTGCCAAGCAGGCCGCTAGCGCACAGGGGGGTGAAGATGCCGCTTTCTACACGGCCAAACTGAATACCGCGCGTTTCTACTACCAGCGTCTGCTGCCACGTACCAGGGCGCACGCCGCCATGATCCAGGCAGGTGCCGGTAGCTTGATGGCGATTTCCAGCGAAGATTTTGGCCTGGGCTTCGAGATCTAAGCCCACGCCTTTGCCAGGCACTCTCTGGTCAGGGTACTGATCGGTGGTTTGCGGCAGGTTTGCCCTCGGGCATTACCTGCCGCTTTTTTATCTCGACTATTTTAAGGTTTTTTCAAAATAGCCCTTGCCAACCCGGCAGCGAATCCGTAAAGTACGCATCCGCTGCCGGGGACGCCAAGCGTTACCAGCGGTGAAGAAGGTTGTAAAACCTTCGGTTTGTCAGGAAGTTAGCGTCATCTGTTGGCTGGATTGATCGCTCGCTTCACGCGCTGAAAACAGCCCTTGACAAACACCGCGGAATGCGTAGAATACGCCTTCCTCGCTGAGGCAACACGGTTCAGGTCACCGAGCCAGTCACAGCGAAATGATTGCAGTGGTATCGCT
>NZ_LFGT01000021.1:0-101013 GCF_002078115.1 Halomonas sp. BC2
ATGGTGTTTGTCAAGGGCTGTTTTCAGCGTGTGAAGCGAGCGATCAATCCAACCAACAGATGACACTAACTTCCTGACAAACCGAAGGTTTTTCGACCTTCTGCACCGCTGGTAACGCTTGGCGTCCCCAGCAGCGGATGCGTACTTTACGGATTCGCTGCCGGGTTGGCAAGAGGCATTTACCAAATAGTCAAAAAAAGTCGCCCACGTGACCACACAACCCGTGGAAAGCACTTCGGCACTTACTGTTTGGCGGTTACACTTGGCACTCCGCAACATTCGCCACATCTATTGCACCTACGGATATGAGGTCTTCGATGAGCCAGCACTTGTTAACCGTCGATTCATTAAATCGCGAAAGCGTTGATCACCTGTTACGGGTGGCCGCACGCATGGAGCCGATTGCCAGTCGCCGTCAGGTCACGCGAGTGCTGGAAGGTGCGGTACTGGGCAACCTGTTCTTCGAAGCCAGTACGCGGACGCGGGTGAGTTTCAATGCAGCTTTCTGCCGTCTGGGAGGCAGTGTCTGTGACACCACGGGCTTTACCTTCTCGTCCATGGCCAAGGGCGAATCCTTGTACGACACCAGCAGGGTAATGAGCGGCTACTGTGATGCCATCGTCATGCGCCACCCGGATCAAGGGTCGGTTGCCGAGTTTGCCGCCGCAACGCATGTGCCGGTCATCAACGGTGGTGATGGTCCAGGCGAGCACCCAAGCCAGGCGCTGCTGGACCTTTATACCATCGACAAGGAGTTCCAGCGGTTGGGCAAGCGCCTGAGTGGTGCCCATATTCTACTGACCGGGGATTTGAAATACGGGCGCACGGTGCATTCGCTGATCAAGCTGCTGTCGCTTTATGATCCGCTGCGGATAACGCTGGTCTCCCCACCCGGCCTGGAAATGCCGTCTTATCTGGTGGATCTGGTGGCGTCACGGGGCCATCGCATCGAGCAGCGCGACTCCCTGGCCAGCGACTTCTCGGATCTGGACGTCGTCTATACGACGCGCATCCAGAAGGAGCGCTTCACGGATGAAATGAACGAGAGCTTCCAGGGGCTTTCCGATGACTTCATGGTCAATCGCGATTTTCTGGATCACCGCTGCAGCCAAAGCACGATCGTGATGCACCCGCTACCGCGCGATAGCCGTCCAGGCGCCAATGATTTGAACGTCGATTTGAATGGCGATCCGCGCCTGGCGATCTTCCGCCAGACAGATAACGGCATCCCCATGCGGATGGCCATTTTTGCCACGCTATTGAAAGTGGACGAGCTGATCGAGCAGGACATGCGGCCAGTGCGCTGGTTCGTACCGCCGCAAATTGGCACGCTGGACCGCTGAGGGGCAGACGGCTGAGCAGCTATAACGCTCAGTGCGCGGCTCGCCCACCGGGAAGGCCTTCTCGGTGGGCGAACCAGCCTTCCAGAATCAGCACGGCAGCGATGCCGTCCACGCTCTGCTGACGATAGTTGCCGCGATGTCCCGACGCGTGGGCGATCTGCTTGGCTTCACGGGTGGAGCCACGCTCATCGACCATTTCACACGGCTTGCCATAACGCCCATGCAGGCGGTTGCCAAACTTGCGCGCACGGGTACTCATGGGCGATTCGCTGCCATCCATGTTCAACGGTAGCCCGACCACGAACAGGTCGGGCTGCCACTCCTGAACCAGACGAGACACCACGTTCCAGTCAGGAATGCCGTCCCGTGCAGGCAGAGGCGTCAGCTCGCGGGCGCTGTTGAGCAGCTCATTGCCTACCGCCACACCGATGCGCCGCGTTCCATAATCGAATGCCAGGATCAGGCGCTCCCCACTGTCGGCCATCGCGTTACTGCCCCTTCGTCATGCGTGACCGGCGTCACGGGTCATCAGGTTGAGATCGACGCCCAGCAGGCCAGCGGCAGCGGCCAGGCGCTCGGCGGGAGGGGTATCGAACAGCACGCTTGGCTGGCCCTCCACCGTCAACCAGGCGTTGTCCTTGAGCTCATCCTCCAGCTGCCCTACTTCCCAGCCCGCGCACCCCAGGCACACGAGGAAGTGCTCTGGCCCCGTGCCATCCGCCAGCGCCTGAAGAATATCCATGGACGTGGTGAGGGCAATGCCATCTTCTACCTGGACGCTGGAATCCCACGCCTGGCTATCCCCTTCGTGCAGGATAAAGCCACGGTCTTTATGGGTGGGGCCGCCGTAATAGACAGGCGCATTGCGGTGCGGGCTCTCATCGCCCCCCAAGGAGAGCTGTTCGAACAGCGCATCCAGGGTGATCTCCAGGGGGCGGTTGGTAATCACCCCCATGCAACCATTGTGGTCATGGTCACACAAGTACACCAGGCTGCCCGCAAAGTTGGGGTCGTCCAGATGCGGCATGGCCATTAAAAAATGGTGTTTTAAGCTTTGCATGCGTCTCCTATGGCTTGCCGCTGAATCAGCAAGTCGGGCGTTATTGGGCGGAAGCAAGGCGACGCTCGATGGCGTCCAGCAGCATGCCGGCGATGTCGGTGCCGCGCTGATCGTCGATTTCCCGCACGCAGGTGGGGCTGGTCACGTTGATCTCGGTGATGTAGTCACCGATGACATCCAGACCCACGAACATCAGCCCTTTCTCACGGATCAGCGGCTGTACCTGCTGGATCAGCCAGTGATCGCGCTCGGTCAGCTCGCGACTCACGCCACGCCCACCGGCGGCCAGGTTGCCGCGGGTCTCTCCCGCCGAGGGGATGCGCGCCAGCCCAAAGGGCACAGGCTCGCCATCGACCAGCAGAATACGGGTATCGCCGTGTTTGATTTCCGGCAAGTAGCGCTGCGCCATGATCTGACGCTGACCGCGCAGCGTCAGCTGCTCGATGACGGCGCCAATGTTGCGGCCATCAGGGCCGATATGAAAAATGCCCGTGCCACCCATGCCGTCGAGTGGCTTGAAGATCACGTCGCCATGCTCGGCGTGGAAAGCACGCAGCACGTCATCACGGCTAGCCACGACCGTTGGCGCGCAGCACTGAGGAAACTGCTGGGCAAAGAGCTTCTCGTTACACTGCAGCAAAGCGGCGGTGGGGTTCACCACCAGCACTCCCTCGCGCTCGGCAAAGCCCAGCAGGTGCACCGCATTGATGAACTCGGCATCTACCGGCGGGTCCTTGCGCATCAGCACGACGTCCAGTTCTGCCAGTGGCCGCTGAGCTGCTTCGCCAAGGTCGTACCAATGTGCAGGATCACGATGCACGGTCAATGGACGCATGCGTGCGTAGGCCTGCCCTGCGTTCAAGAACAGATCGTCCTGCTCCATGTAGTGCAAGGTATAGCCGCGCTCCTGGGCAGCCCACAGCATCGCCAGGGTGGTGTCTTTCTTGTAGGCGATGTCACTGATCGGGTCCATCACGACACCGAGATGCAACGTTGAGTGGCTCATCGAAATACCGTCCATGCAGAAACAATCATTATTCAGTATGCCGTACTGCAGGCACGGCTCCAACCGCGGCTATTTGTCTGCGGTTTCGGAGAGCGCGCCGGGCACCAGGCGAATGGCATCAGGGGTCAGGGTGATCAGCTGTTGCTTGTAAAGCCGCCCAATCGCTTGTTTGTAGGCGCTCTTGCTCACCCCCAGGCGCGCCTTGATGGCGTGGGCATCGCTTTTATCGCCCAGCGGCAAGTAGCCGCCGCTTTCACGTAGCGCTTGCAGTATCTTGTCACCTACCACATCGAGGCGTGCCGCCCCCGGCGGCAGCAGCGAGATATCGACTCGGCCATCCTCGCGACGCTGTTTTACATAGCCTTTCAGCGTCTGCCCTCGGCGCAGCGGCTGGGTCATGTCGTCCTGATAGATCAATCCCCAATAACGGTGCTCGACCACCACTTTCATGCCCAGGTCCGTGCGATCGGCCACCACTACCGTGACCTCATCCCCCTGCGACAGCACCCAGGCGTCGTCGCTCAGAAAGCGGTCCAAGCGCATGGATGCCACGGGACGCCCCTGGTCATCGCTATACAGCATGACCAGAACGCGCTTGCCGGGATCCGGGCGAAACCGCTGTTCGCTATAGGGCAGCAGCACGTCCTTGGGCTGGCCCCAACGCAGAAAGGCGCCCGTACTGTTCACTGCCGTCACGGTCAAGTAAGCGACTTCTCCCAGCTGGGCAGTCGCATCGCTGGCAGAACGGGGGGAGGCATGGGACTCACGGGCCATGGAGGTGTCCTTGCGAAGGGTTGAGAATCGGTAGCGTACCTTGCTAACGCTAGCCAAAGCGAGGCCGTATTCGGCCTGACAGCCTGCTATACAAAAGCCGCTGCCACATAGAATGCGGCAGCGGCTGACAGTAAGCGCTTACAAATCGCCGAAATGATGCTGCAGGAGGGTCAGCGCGACGACCGGTGCGGTTTCCGTACGCAGTACACGGGGCCCTAATGTCAGCGGCGTAAAGCCGCTGGCGGTGGCCGCAGCGATATCGGTCTCGCTGAGCCCTCCTTCGGGGCCAATCAGCAACGCTGCCGAAGCGGGCCGAGACGACTGTGCAAAGCCATTGCCCGTGGCCAGATGAAGCATCAGGCGCAGCGGCTCTTGCCGTTCGGCCAGCCACTCCTCCAGCCCCTGCGGCGGGTATACGGGAGGCACCACTGCACGCCCACTTTGCTCGCAGGCGCTGGCAGCCACCGCCTGCCAATGGGCCAGCTTCTTCTCTTCTCGGTCGCCTTTCAGGCGAACATCCCCCCGCTCGGTATAGAGTGGGGTGATGGCAGCGACGCCCAGCTCCACGGCTTTCTGAATGGCATAGTCCATGCGATCTCCCTTGGAAATCGCCTGGCCCAGATGCACCGCTAGCGGAGACTCCGCGTTGCCTGGCCATACCGACTCGACGGTTGCGGTGGTCTGTTTTCGCCCCACCTCCGCCAGCCGAACGCCTGCCTCCTGGCCCGCCCCGTCGAACAGGATCAGTGCCGCGCCCTCCCCCATGCGCAGCACGCGGGTAACGTGCCTGGCAGGGCCTTCCGGCAGCGTGACGGTTGCCCCGACACGCAGCTCGGTGGGCACATGAAGGCGCGGCATCTTGCCGTGCGTGGCGAGCCAGTGTGCTGCCGAATGCGCTTCGAGCATGGCTTAGTGGGTGTTCTCGGCAGCCTGGCTTGCCTGCTGCGCTTCACGCTGCTTGCGCTGGGCGTACATGGCTTCGAAGTTGACCGGCGCCAGCATCAGCGCAGGGAAGCCGCCACGGTTGACCAGGTTGTCGATACACTCACGGGCGTAAGGAAACAGCAGGTTAGGACAGAAGGCGCCTAACGTCTGCTCCAGCTGCGCACCTTCGATGCCGGAAATACGGAACAGGCCAGCCTGCTCGACTTCAGCCAGGAACGACGTGGTGCCGGACTCGCTGTCATTCACCTGGGCGGTGACCTTGACCACGACTTCGTACTGGTCGTCAGCCACTTTCTGGCTGGTAGTGTTCAGATCCAGATTGACCTTGGGCTTGAACGCCTGCTTGAACACGGAAGGAGAGTTCGGCGCTTCGAAGGAAATGTCTTTCACGTAAATACGCTGCAAAGAGAATTTCAGCTGCGGCTTTTCGCCTTCAGCGGCACCGGCCTGCGGGGTGTTGTTATCTTCCGCCATGGGAGACTCCTCGTTATTCATTCAATAAAAAAGCGTGCGGCCCAGAGGCCGCTTTCGTCGTTTACTTCTTCACTACGGGAAGGCCATCGGCCTGCCACTGCATCATGCCACCACGCAACTTCGTGGCCCGCTCGAAGCCCGCCTTGACCAGCTTGGCTTGTGCGGCACCCGAGCTTTGGCCATGCTTGCACACCACGATGATCGGCTGGCTTTTGACTTTCTCCAGCTCGTTCATGCGGCTATCGAGGCTGCTCTGGGGAATGTTGCGTGCACCGGCGATATGCCCCGCCTTGAAGTCTTTGCTTTCACGAATGTCCACTACCACCGCATCTTCGCGGTTGATGAGCTGGGTGGCCTGGCTAGAGGACACGGCATTCGAGGCAGCGCTACGCGTTTCGTAGACAATCCACGCCGTGAGCACCAGCAAAAATGCCCCCACCAACAGGGGGTGGTTCATTACGAATTCGAACAGCTGATCGATCATCGCGAACACAATCTCTTGGTCTATGCAGAAAAAAGCGGCCTGGCCGCCATCAGAAACGCGACAAGTATACACGTCACAGGGCATACCGCGCAGGCCATGACGCCCAGCGGCTGCCTGCGTTATGATGCCCCAAGCACGCGCCCGCCGCGACCCTGTTTCTCAGGTACTGTCTGAAAACTGGCTGAACGGCCATTGCCAGCGTTTCAAACAGCACTTTTCGTTGCTTGGCTGACCCATATAACGAGGTTTCTCATGGCATCATCTGCACCCCGCCCCGTCGCCCTGATCATCCTGGACGGCTATGGCCACAACCCCGATAGCGCACATAACGCCGTGGCTGCCGCCCATACCCCGAACATGGATGCCCTGTGGGCCAAACGCCCCCACGCCTTTGTACACACCGATGGCCGCCATGTGGGGCTGCCCGATGGGCAGATGGGCAACTCGGAAGTGGGCCACATGAACCTGGGGGCTGGGCGCATCGTGTACCAGGACTTCACGCGGATCACCAAGGCCATCGAGGATGGCGACCTGGATATCAATGGCGTGCTGACCAAACCCATCGACGACGCCGTGGCCAACGGCAAAGCGGTACATTTGTTGGGCCTGCTCTCGCCTGGAGGCGTACACAGCCATGAAGACCACTTCATTGCCGTCGCGGAACTGGCAGCACGGCGCGGCGCTCAGCGAATCTACGTGCACGCCTTCCTGGATGGCCGCGACATGCCCCCGCAAAGCGCGCTGGCCTCCATCGAGCGCGCCAATGCCCGGCTTGCCGAACTGGTCGGTGCCGACAACGGCTTCGTGGCCTCCATCATTGGCCGCTTTTTCGCCATGGACCGAGACAACCGCTGGGAGCGGGTCGAGCAAGCCTATCGCCTGCTCACTGAAGGGCACGCCGACCACATCGCCACCAGCGCTGAAAGCGGCCTGCGGGATGCCTACGCGCGTGGTGAAACCGACGAGTTCGTGGCGGCCACCAGCGTTCCCGTCAACGGTAGCGCCATGGCGTTACAAGATGGCGACGCGGCGATCTTTCTGAACTTCCGCTCTGACCGGGCCCGCGAACTGACCCGCGCCTTCACCGATGCAGATTTTACCGGTTTCCAGCGCCAGACCCGGCCTGCCCTGGCGGGTGACGGCCTGGTGATGATGACCCAGTACGCCGCCGACATTGCCGCTCCGGCGGCGTTCCCCCCCACCGACCTCACCGATACGCTGGGCGAAGTGGTGGCCAAACGCGGCCTGACCCAGCTGCGCATCGCCGAAACCGAGAAGTACCCTCATGTGACGTTCTTTTTCTCGGGGGGTAACGAAGCCGAGTATGACGGCGAAGAGCGTATCCTGGTGCCGTCGCCTCGGGATGTGAAAACCTACGACGAAAAGCCGGAAATGAGCGCGTTCGACATCACCGACAAGCTGGTGGACGCCATCGACAGCGGCCGCTTCGACCTGATGGTGTGCAACTACGCCAACGGCGACATGGTCGGTCACACGGGGGATTTTGCCGCCGCCGTCAAGGCCATTGAAACCGTCGACACCTGCGTTGGGCGGGTCGTGGAGGCCATCGAGCGGGCCGGTGGCGCCTGCCTGATCACCGCCGACCACGGCAATGCCGAACAGATGGTGCACCCGGTGACCGGCGAGCCGCAAACCGCTCACACCACCTTCGTGGTACCGCTGATCTACGTCGGTGAGCGCGAGGCTCAGCTGTCGGACGGCCGTCTGTGCGATTTGGCGCCCACGCTGCTGGCGATGATGCATCAGCCACAGCCAGACGCGATGACGGGCCAGTCACTGCTGCGCTTCGCCTAATGCCATCGTGGCAACGACTGCCCTTGCTGGCACTGCTGATGCTGGGCACGCCCGCTGCCGTCGCGCAGGATGAGCGTGCCGCCCAGCAGCAGCTGGATGCGCTAGGCCAGCAAATCGATGCCATGACCCAGCAGCTGGGCGTGACGGACCAGGCCCGTGACAGCGCCCAACAGGCCCTGCGTGCCGTCGAGACGGAGCTGGCCCAAACGCACCAGCGTCTGGACCAGCTGCAGGGGGAACGCCGCCAACTGAACGAAGAGAGCGAGCAACTGCGCCAGCACCGTGAGCGGCTCGAGCAGGAAAGAGCGGCGCAATACGCAGCGCTGGGCCAGCAACTGGCGGCCCTCTACCGGCTGGGGCCCACCCCTCAGCTAAAGCTGCTGTTGAACCAGAGCAATCCCGCCGAGCTGGACCGTATGCAGGCCTACCTGAACCGCTTGACGCAGGCGCGGCAACGTCGCCTGGGCGACATTGCCCGTCTGGATACCGCGCTGGTGGATACCGAGCAGGCGCTGGCCGAGCGCCAGACCCGGCTGGATGCCCTGGCGGACGAACTGGAAGCGCAAAGCGCGCTGCTGGCCCGCCGTACCGAGGAACGGCGCAGCGTCGTGACCACGCTGGATGATCGTTACGAGAGCGAAGCCGACCGTCTGGCCGACCTCAGCCAGAGCCGCGAGCAGGCCGAACAGCAGCTACGCGCCATCCAGGCCGAGCTTGCCCGACTGGCCGAGCCGACGCCCTCCACCAACATCACCCGCACCCAGGGCGACCTGCCCTGGCCAGTACAGGGCGCCATCACGGCCAGCTTCCAGCGCCGTCAGGGCGTGCATTACAACGGTATCGTGATTCAAGCGGGCGCCGGCACGGCGGTCACGGCCGTCCACTCTGGGCGCGTGGTCTTTGCGGACTGGATGCGGGGGTTTGGCAACCTGATGATCATCGATCATGGTGATCAGATCATGACCCTGTATGCCCACCTTCAGCAGTTCGATGCACGCCCGGGCCAGCAAGTAAACCGGGGCGACCGCATCGGCCGAGTGGGCAACAGCGGAGGGCAGCCTTCGTCCGCGCTCTATTTCGAAGTGCGGCGAGGTGGCGCCCCCATTAACCCGCAACGTTGGATTGCACGACGTTGACGGGATAAGCTGATAGCAGCGGCACCCTTGAAGGTGTCGCGCCGACCGTCTAACCCATGCGGCGCCCAGCGGCGCTGCCTTTCGCCTAGCGGAGTACGCATGACGCTATCTGTAACCGAGGTATCGGCCCCTGCCAAGCGTTTCTTGGCGACCCTGCTTCCGCTCGCGCTGCTGGCAGCACCCTTACCCCTAGCGGCTCAAACGGCCAATAGCGTCGCCGACGACCTTCCGCTGGAAGAGATCCAGACCTTCGCCGAGGTGTTCGAACGCATCAAACGGGCCTATGTCGAGGAAGTGGATGATCGTACGCTGCTGCGCAATGCCATGCGTGGCATGCTCAGCGAGCTGGACCCTCACTCGGCCTATCTGGATGCCAACGAGTACCAGAGCCTTCGCGAGTCCACCCAGGGCGAGTTCGGCGGCATCGGCATCGAAGTCGGCACCGAGAATGGTCAACTCATGGTGATCACTCCCATCGACGATACACCGGCCTCCCGCGCGGGCCTGCTGTCGCGGGACATCATCATCGCCATCGATGGCACACCCACCGATAACCTCTCCTTGCAGGAAGCCGTCAACCTGATGCGGGGCGAGCCGGGCAGCCAGCTGCGGCTGTCCATTCTGCGCGCGGGCGAAGATAGCCCACGAGACCTTACGCTGACCCGGGAAATCATCCGTAGCGAAAGTGTGCGCCATGAAACCCTGGAGCCTGGCTACGGCTATTTACGTATCAGCCAGTTCCAATCACGCACGCCGGAACAGGCACGCCGCGCCCTCGAGCGCATGGCACGCGAACAGCCGCTCGAAGGCCTGATTCTGGATTTACGTAACAACCCTGGCGGGGTACTGCAGGCGGCGGTGGGCGTGGCCGACCTCTTCCTGGATAGCGGGCTAATCGTGTATACCGAAGGCCGCCTGTCGGATACCGAGATGTCCTTCTCGGCATCGCCCGATACGCCTGCGCGTGATGTACCGCTCGTGGTGCTGATCAACAGCGGCAGCGCCTCCGCCGCAGAGATCGTGGCAGGCGCGCTTCAGGACCAGCGTCGCGGGGTCATCATGGGCACCGAAAGCTTTGGCAAAGGGTCGGTGCAGCAGATCATGCCGCTAGGCAACGGCGAAGGTCTGAAGCTGACCACGGCGTTGTACTACACGCCCAATGGCCGCTCCATCCAGGCGCAGGGCATCGAGCCGGACGTGGAAGTGGTGCGTGGCCGCCTGGAAGTGGCCGAAAGCCGCCGTGAACTGCGCGAAGCCGACCTGGAAGGGCATCTGGGCAGTCAGAACCAGCCTCGCGAGCGCGCTGCCATGTCGCAGCGGTTGCGCGACGACTATCAGCTCAGCGAAGCGCTCAACCTGTTGAAAGCGCTCAATGTCGTCGACCGGCGTCGCTAACGGCACGTGCTCGGCAGGCGACCTCTTTCACCGGTGGCCTGGCGCATGATGAGCCGCTTGAGTGGCACCCACTGGTTCATGCCACTCATGCCGACATTACGCAGCAGGGTCAGGCCCGGCTGCTGACTGCCAAACAGCCCCTTGAAGCCCTTCATCAGGGCCAGCATGGCCGTATTGTCGAGGCGACGGCGGCGTTCGTAGCGCGACAGGATGGCCAGGCTGCCCCAGGGCGAGCCACGCCGCCAGGCAGCAACCACTTCTTCCGCCAACACCGCCGCATCCATCAGCCCAAGGTTCACCCCTTGCCCCGCCAAGGGGTGAATGCTGTGCGCCGCATCCCCCACCAGGGCAAAGTGCTCCTGCACATAGCTGCGGGCGTGGCGTTGTACCAGCGCAAAGCGATAGGCTCGATCGAGCACCGTGACAGCCCCCAAACGGTGATCGAAGGCACGCCCCAAGTCCTCTCCCAGCGCTTGCGGTGCCAGCGACTCAAGCCGGGCCGCCTGCTCGGGTGGCACGGACCACACAATCGAGCACAGCCGATCATCGCCGTCCACGGTCAACGGCAGGAAAGCCAGCGGGCTGCCGCTTACGAAGGCCTGACGGGCCGTCGCTCCATGGGCGTGCTCACAGCGCACGGTGGTGACCACCGCTTCCTGGCCCATGGACTCCTCTGCCACCTCGATGCCCGCCAGTTCGCGCAGCACAGAGCGCGCACCATCGGCCGCCACCAGCAGCGGGGTTTCCAGCTGGCGGCCATCCTCCAATACCAGCCAGCGCCCTTTGGAACTGGTCTGTAGCGCGGAGACGCGCACGCCATTCAGCCGGGTCAACGTCGGCAGGTTGGCCAGCGGTGCATTGAGTGCGGCCAGGGTCACGTCGTTCTCGACGATATGCCCCAGCACGGCGGTGCCCGCCTCGTCCGCCGAAAAGTGGATGTTGCCACTGCCCTCGGCATCCCATACCTGCATGTAACGGTAAGGCGTGATACGCGTCGCCGCCATGGCAGGCCAGGCACCCAGATGGTTCAACAGCCGCTGTGACACCGGCGTCAGGGCGCTGACACGGGGCGCCGGTAGCGCCTGGGCCACCTCTTCCAACTGCAGAGGCTTCTCACGGGCCTCGACCAGCGCGACCTGCATACCGGCCTTGGCCAGCAACCCTGCCACGCTGGCCCCGACCATGCCGGCCCCCACCACCACCGCATCGAAACGCGTGACCGTGGTTGCCTGTTCTGCTTGAATCGTCATAGCCAATCCTTATGGTGTCAGCGCCAATGGTGCGCGCTATTGTTCCAGCGCTATCGTTCTAGCCCCATGGCTCGGCGTGCTAACCCCCGGCGCAGCGGTCCCACCAGGTTCAGGCCGATCAATCCGGCACCACGGGCATGGGGCAGCAGTGGCAGCGAAGCACCGAACAGCCGCACCAGGCCATCGCTGAAACGGATGACGTTGGCACGGTCATCGGCACGGCGGCGCTCGAAAGCCGCCAGGGTTGCCAGACTGCCCAAGGGCTGCTGGTGTTGGGCAGCCTGGGCCAGCGCCTCGACCAGATCCATCACGGAGCGCAGCGCAAGATTGAAGCCCTGCCCGGCCACGGGGTGCAGCGCGTGCGCAGCATTGCCAAGCACCGCTAGCCCCGGCCTTACCGGTTCTTCAGCTGTCACCAGCGAAAGCGGATAGCAATAACGCTGCCCCAGCCGATTGAATCGGCCTACCCGGTCGCCGAACGCTTGCTGCAGCTGGCTCAAAAAAGCCTGCTCAGACAGCGCCATGCGCGCCTGCTCACCCCCGCTGGGGTGTGTCCAGACCAGCTCCATGGCCTGACCGGGCAAGGGCAACAGCGCAATGGGGCCTTCTGCGGTGAAGCGCTCGTAGGCGACCCCGTGGTGGGGCTGACTGACCCCCACATGGGCAATCACGGCGCTTTGTTCATAAGAGTGACAACGGCTCTGAATACCCAGCTGCTCTTTCAAGCCCGAGCGGCCTCCGTCGGCCAGTAACGTCAGCGTGGCGGTCAGCTCACTGCCATTCGACAGGCGAAGATGATGCTGCCCCCCCGCCTGCGGGGTCAGCGTCGTGACCGAGGCAGGGCAGTGCCATTCGATGGGGAGTTGCTGCAATCGACGGTGCAGCACCTGCCCCATCCAGGCGTTGGGAATCACATGCCCCAGCGCCTCGACGCCTAGCTCTTCCGCGCTCAGGCGTGTCGCCCCCAAACGTCCGCGCTCGCTGATATGAATGCGCTGGATGGGCGAGGCCTCAGCCTGCATCTCCTGCCACACGCCCAGTTGGCGAAAGCGCTGGGCGGAGCCCTCGGCAATGGCGCTGGCACGCGCATCGAAACTGGGCTGCCAAGTGGCCTGGTCGCTCGTGTCTGGCAGAGCCTTGGCCTCGATCATGGCCACGCGCCACCCAAAACGCTCTATTAGAGACGCGAGGGCGCACCCCAGGCTGGCGCCTACCAGGCCCCCCCCCACGATCACGATATCGTGAGTGGCAGGCCGCTCACTGGAAGGGTCTGTTACCGCTGCGGACACCTGCATTCACCTCTCCTGGCTTGGTTGTTCAGCCCATGCGAATCATCGTAACCCATAACGTAATTTACATAACGACTTCTTTAGCTTTGTAGGCTGGTCACTATTTAGCCATCAATTGCTCGATGGCCTCGACCTGCTTGGGAACTCCCTCGGTGATCACCTCTCCCCCAAGCGCAGTAACCACAACGTTGTCTTCGATACGAATACCGATCCCACGGTAAGCCGTAGGAATATCGTCATCACAAGGGATATACAGGCCCGGCTCAATGGTTAGTACCATGCCCGGCGCCAGCGGCCTGGGCGTGTTTTCATCGAGTCGATAGGTCCCCACATCGTGGACGTCCAGACCCAGCCAGTGCGACGTAGAGTGCAGATAAAAGCGTCGATAACTTTCGTCATCGATACGTGCCTGCACCTCGCCTTCCAAAAGCCCCAGGTCGATGAGGCCCTTGGTCAAATCGTGCACGACCCCTTGATGAATATCGGCCAGGGTAGCGCCTGGAGCGACGGCGTTCACAGCGCGCTCCTGAGCCTCCAGCACCACCTGGTAGAGCGCTCGCTGGGCATCGCTGAAGTGACCGGAGACCGGGAAAGTGCGGGTGATGTCGCCAGCGTAGAGATCGAACTCAGCGCCCGCATCGATCAGCACCAGCGCCCCTGCCTCCAGCGCATCGCTGTTTTCAATATAGTGCAGCACACAGGCGTTGGCGCCGCCGCCCACGATAGTGCTGTAGGCGGGACCGCTGGCCCCTTGCCACATGAACGCGTGCTCCAGTTCGGCCTGAAGCTGATACTCATACACGCCTGCCTGGCAGGTGCGCATGGCACGTACATGGGCCTGAGCAGAAATGGCCGCCGCATGGCGCAGCAGGGCGATTTCCCCCGGACTCTTGATCAGCCGCATCTCATGGATGAGTGGGCGGCAATCCAGCCAGCCTTTCAAGGCGGGCTTACCACGGCGCACGCTCGCCTGGGCCTGGGCTAGCGCCTCTTCCAGCAGGCTGATCGCTTCGGGATTGTCCAGCGGCGCGTAGAGCAGTTCGCGGCCATCGAGCAGCCTTGCCAGTTGCACATCGCGCTGGGCGTTCTCGAAGGCCTGGTCGACCCCCAGCTGCTGCTCCACCCCGCCTGCACCCAACCGACGGCCCGTCCAGGCCTCCAGCGTGGGGTCCCGGTCCTGGCAGAACACCACACTGCTGCCTTCGACACGCCCAGGCAGCAGCACCAGCAGGCCGTCGGGCTCTTGCAGGCCCGTGAGGTAGTAAAAGTCGCTCTGCTGACGGAAGCGATATTCGCTATCGTGGGAGCGTGTCACTAACGATGCTCCCGGTATCAGCATGGCCGCGTTCGGCGGCAGCTGGGCCATCAGCGCCTCACGCCGCTGGCGGTACTCGTCAGGCCCAATGGGCGCGGGGCGCGGCAATCGCTCAGGCAACATAGTGGCTCCTTGCGTATTCTGAAGAACAGTCAGATATCAGTGGACGGGGGCGTCGACCTGCTCGACCTGGGGCTGGCCCGGGTGCTGCTCGGTATACAGCAGCATGGCCGCCATGCGCGCGTGCTCGGTCAATGCAAACAGGTCGTTCTCGTTGTCCGGGCTATCATCGATATCGGTTTCGATCTGACTCAGCCCTGCCAGATCTTCGATGGCCTCACGCAGGGTCTGCGACCAGCGCTCTCGCAGCGTGTCATCGGCCACCTCTTCGACGACTTCCATGAAGCCCAGCGTCCACTCCTTGAGCCCTTGGGCCTGTTCGGCAAGCGAAAACAGCTCATCCGGCAGCAGCGGCGCGTAATTCAAGTCGCTGGCACTCAAGGCTTCCAGCGTCTGACGTCGCCAGCCCAACAGTCGCTCTGCACTTGCCTGGTCCCGAGGCTGTTCGACACCGAGGCCCAGGCAAACCTCTTCCAGCCACCCTTCGGCACTCACATCACGCAGCGCCAGCAGGCCACATAGGCGCCCATCCAGAAAAGCGGGAGACTGCATGCTCCCGTGCAATAAAAATACATCCGCCACGTCAGAAAAGTCCTGGCGCTCGTCAATCAATGACATGTTTTGTGCTCGCTTTAGCAAAAGTCAGAGTAAGATTCTGCGCAGAGCGCGGCCGGTACGTGCGTTGACCCCGTACGAGCGGCTCTCTTATAGTGAATATCGTCTATCCATCCTATTTATGTGATGTTAACGCATTGGGGCCCTGACTGGCCCGTGCTGGAGTCAATGATGAGTACCGCCAAGCGGCCAACGAAAGAGATCACCCTATTGGGGCGCAGCTATGTCATTGCCTGCGATAACGGTCAGGAGGTGCAGCTGGAGCGCGCAGCTCGCTACCTGGACAGAGCCATGCACGGTATTCACGCCCAGAGCAGCGTGTTGGGCAACGAGCGCATTGCCATCATGGCCGCCTTGAACATTACCCATGAATTGCTGGAAGCGCTGGACGAGCACCGTGCGGGTGAGGCTAACCTGAGCCGCCTCAATGAGCGCCTCGAACGAGCGTTGGCAGGTACTCGCAAGCCAACGGACGCGTAAAGAGAGCCGTTCGGGGCATGGATGCTTTGGCATTGGCAGCGCCTCTGTTAGGATAGGGATGTTCTCTGGAATGCGCGCCAGTCGTTATAGTCCCTCGAGCCTATACGCAGTACCAGGGGGCCAAATGCTAGCCAGACCCGTGCGCATGTCCGTGCGTCGGAAAGCCTGACGGTCTGGCTGCGGCCACCCACCTGAACCAATAGGTTCAGGGCCAGAACGACAGCGGCATTCTGGGGAACACTTCAACATGGCCTGATAGAGATGACGCATACGACGCCCGATGAAAAGCAGGCCCTGCGCCGTGAACTCAAGCGCAGACGCAAGGCGCTGACCGCCAAACAGCAACAGCAGGCGGCCCACTCACTCTGCCAGCGCCTGAGGCATCAGCCCGAAATCAGACGCGCCAAACGCATCAGTCTCTACCTGCCGGTCAATGGCGAAATCGACCCGACACCCCTGATCGCATGGCTTCGCCAGCGACGCACCACGATTTACCTTCCTGTGCTACGCCCTTTCAGCGCCAATAGCCTATGGTTCGTGCGTTACGACCAGCATACCCCCATGGTCAAGAATCGTTTCGGCATTGCCGAACCCTGCCCAAGGTTTGCTGCCCACCGTGGCCATCGGCTACCCGCCTGGGCACTGGATACGCTGATCGTACCGCTGGTCGGGTTCGACCAGCAGGCCAACCGCATGGGCATGGGGGGAGGGTTTTACGACCGCAGCCTGGCCTTCATGCGCAGACCTGGCCCGGCTCCCGCCTTGATTGGGGTGGCGCACGCTTGCCAACAGGTCGACCAGCTGCCGTTGGAGCCCTGGGATATTCCGCTCACGGCCGTGGTCACCGATCAAGCCACGGTACGCCCCATAAAAAGGGCTGATCCATGATCAGCCCTCTTGTTTGACCTTTTGCAGGCTCGCGACGTCGATACCGCTCTACCCTGCTACCATTGATCAACTTCCCGATATTGCCTGGGCATAGCCAGTCGCCAAAACCCCAAGCAAAAACACCACGGTTAGCGCCATGACCATATCAGGTTTTCTTCGCCGCATGCCAAATCTCCAACGTCTTTCCAAGTGCCGGTAGCCCTGGGTGCGTCACCAAGGAGTTGCCTTTGGAAAGATGACACACCTCATTATTTGTGGCGATGACTATAGGGCTATAAGGGGGGTAGTGACAACCGCTATTGGCACTATTTTCACCCCTTAATTAAACGTTTTAGTCTTGTGAACCTGGCGGGCAGTCCTTATCTGCGAAGTTAGCAAACACTTACATTCATTTACGCCATGAAAAGCCGATAGGCGGGATTGTCGCTCTCCTGCCAATAGCGGTAACCAATGGCATCCAGGTACTCGGTCACGTGGGTTCGGTCCTCACTGGGCACCTGCATGCCCACCAGCACACGGCCGTAAGCGGCGCCGTGATTACGGTAGTGGAACAATGAAATATTCCAGTCATGGGGCAGTTGGGTGAGGAAGTTCATCAAAGCCCCTGGGCGTTCCGGAAATTCGAAACGGTAAAGCTCCTCCTCGAAGTGCTCCCGGGGCCGACCGCCGCTGAGATGGCGAATGTGCAGCTTCGCCAGTTCGTTATCGGTCAAGTCTTCGACCTGATACCCGCCTTCGCGCAGCTTTTCGATCACCGCCAGGCGGTCTTCGCCACCTGGTTTTACCTGCACGCCAACAAAGATATGGGCCTCGCTGTCATCGGCATAACGGTAGCTGAATTCAGTCACCATTCGTTTGCCCAGCGTTCGACAGAACTTCTTGAAGCTGCCAGGCTTTTCAGCAATGGTGACGGCCAGGATGGCTTCGCGCTGCTCGCCCAGCTCCGTCCGTTCGGCAATATGCTGCAAGCGGTCAAAGTTGGTGTTGGCTCCCGAATTGATGCACAACAGGGTTTCTCCCTCCGCGCCCGTCTGCTGCACGTATTTCTTCAGGCCGGCCAACGACAGCGCTCCAGACGTTTCCGCCACGGCACGGGTATCTTCAAAAATGTCCTTGACCGCCGCGCACATCTCATCGGTGTTCACGGTAATGACATCGTCGATCAGGTCACGTACCAGAGAGAACGGCACTTCGCCAATTTGCGCCACGGCCACGCCTTCTGCAAACACGCCCACCTGCTCCAGCACGACGCGCTCCCCGGCCTCCAGAGCCGCTTTCAGGCAGGCGCTATCCTCGGCCTCGACGCCAATGATCTTGATATCAGGACGCAGGTATTTCACGTAGGCCGCCACCCCGGCGATCAGCCCACCACCGCCTACCGGGATGAAAATCGCATCCAGCCGCCCGCTGTGCTGGCGCAGAATCTCGACCCCGATGGTGCCCTGGCCCGCCACGACGTCGATATCGTCAAACGGTGGAATATAGGTGTAGCCATGCTCCTTGATCAGCTCCTGCGCATGCTCGGCGGCGGCGGCAAAGGCGTCGCCCTTCAGCACCACTTTTGCCCCCCGCGCACGTACCGCCTGCACTTTGATATCCGGCGTGATGCGAGGCATCACGATGACGGCCTTCACGCCCATCAGTTTGGCCGCCATGGCCAAGCCCTGTGCATGGTTGCCCGCCGAGGCAGCAATCACCCCCTTGGCTTTCTGTTCTTCCGTGAGCTGGGCCATCTTGTTGTAGGCCCCACGGATCTTGAACGAAAACACCGGCTGCAAGTCTTCGCGTTTGATCAAAATCTGGTTGTTGAAACGACGCGACAAAAAGGGAGCGGGGGAAATAGGCGTCTCGCAGGCCGCTTCGTAGACACGGGCCTGGAGAATCTTTTTGACGGTTGCTTCGAGCATGCTGATATCCCGGAAAAATGGCGTGACCCTGGCGGGTGCGAACAAAACCTCTATTGGTAGCAGATGACAACCGCCAACGTCTAGCGGCGTTGCCATCGGCAGCGGGCGTTCAGGCCGTTATACTAAGCACGACTGCCCACCCTGATTGGACTCCATCATGACACAAGACGAACTAAAAGCCGCTGTCGCCGATGCCGCGCTCGATGAAATCGAGCCATATCTCGAAAAAAGCACCGTGCTGGGCATTGGCACCGGCTCCACCGCCAACCTGTTCATTGATCGTTTGGGCGCGTTACGCGACCGCTTCAAAGGCGCTGTGGCCAGCTCTGAGGCCAGCGCAGAGCGCTTGAAAGCACAGGGTATCGAGGTCTTCGAACTCAATCACGTTGGCAACGTCCCCTTTTACATCGACGGTGCCGACGAAGTGAATGCTCACTTTCATATGATCAAAGGTGGGGGTGCCGCACTAACGCGTGAAAAGATCGTCGCCGCCTGCGCCGAGCGCTTCATCTGTATTGCCGATGGCTCGAAATACGTCGCCCAGCTCGGCAACTTTCCCCTGCCGGTAGAAGTGATTCCCATGGCGCGCTCTTATGTGGCCCGCGAGCTGGTCAAACTCGGTGCCGAACCCGTTTACCGTCAGGGCGTCATCACCGACAACGGCAACCAGATCATCGACTGCTTCAACTTCATGATCGACGACCCGGTAGCCATGGAGGCGCGTATCAATGGCATCGTCGGCGTAGTCACCAACGGCCTGTTTGCTGCACGCGGTGCCGATGTATTGCTGCTGGGTAAAGCGGATGGCGTAGAGCGCACGGCCTTACGCTGAGCTCTCGCCAAAGCCTGGCCTTGGCCAGGACTAATCCCCGGCCAAGGCCAGGCACCGGCCAAGCCCATCCAGCGTGCGCCAAAGCGCCCCGCGCTGGGCTGTGATTGCCGCTTGCCCAGCCAGCCCGCGCTGCCTGGCACACTCAGGGTTGGTGATGTGTTCTACCAGAACGCTCGCCAGCGCATCTGGCGTGTCAACCATCGTCAGTGCCTTGGCGGCCAAGAGCGGCTCGGCAACATCGCTGAAGTTTTCCAGTGACGGACCACACAGCACGGGCTTACCCAGTGCAGCGGGCTCCAACACGTTGTGCCCGCCCAGTGGCACCAGGCTCCCCCCCACATAGGCGACGCTGCCCGCAGCGTACAGCGTCGCCAACTCGCCCAGCGTATCCCCCAGGTAGACCTGGGTGGCGGGCGTGACGGGCTGTTGCTGGCTTCGACGACTCACCTTGAACCCTTCACGCTCACACTGGGCGGCCACTTCATCAAAGCGCTGTGGATGTCTGGGCACCAGCACTAACAGCGCCGTGGGGAAGCGCGTGAGCAATTGGCGATGGGCAGCCAGCAGCAGCGCCTCTTCCCCGTCTCGGGTAGAGCCAGCGACCCACACGGGACGCTGGCCCCACGCACTAAGTAAGCACTCACTCTCTTCCAATAGCCTTTCAGGAAAGGCTTGTTCGAACTTCAGCGACCCCACCACGGTGGTCGATTCAGCCGCACAGCCCAGCGCGTGAAAACGCTCGGCGTCCTCTGGCGACTTGGCAGCCAGCCACGTCACGTTGGCCAAGGCCCCCTGCATCAGCGAGCGCAAACGCTGGTAGCGGCCAAACGCGCGGGGCGATAGTCGGCCGTTCACTACGGCAACGGGCACCGCCTGCCGATGGCAGGCGTGAAGCAGGTTCGGCCACAGCTCGGTTTCAAACAGGATGGCAAGGTCCGGCTGTACGCGAGCCACAAAACGCCTGGCCGCGCCGGGAAAATCCAACGGCAAAAAACGGTGGGCAAGGCGCGTCTGGTCGGCAGTCTCCTGTTCTGCTATCAACGCCTGTGCCTGTCTGGCGCCGGTAGCCGTCATGGTGGTCAGCAGCAGGCTGTGGCGAGGAAAGCGCGCCAGCAGCCCTTCGATCAGCGGGCGTGCGGCGCGCACTTCCCCCACGGAAGCACAGTGCAGCCAAAGTCGCGGCGCGGGCGGGAGTGGTTCAAGGCGCAGTCCCAGCCGCTGGAGTCGTGAGTACGTGGGGACTTGCTCACGCCAGATGCGCCAGCCAATCAAGGGCGCCAGCCCATACAACGCTGCCGAATAGGCCAGCCGTGGCCAGCGGGGGGTGGTCATCAACTTTCGCGATCCAGAATCGAGCTGATCATTGCCGTGGTGGAAACACCATCCTCGAAGCCCAGCACCTTGACTTCGCCCCCGTTGGCAATCACGGCGCTGCCGCCAGCAATGTCTTCGGGACGGTAGTCGCCGCCTTTGACCAGAATATCCGGCAATACTTGCTCGATCAGGGCGGCAGGCGTGTCGTCACTGAACGGCACCACCCAATCCACCGCGCCGAGCCCCGCCAGCACCTGCATCCGCCGGTTCAACGGGTTGATGGGGCGCTTCGGCCCTTTCAACCGGCCAATGGACGCATCATCGTTCACCGCCACGACCAGCCGGTCACCCAGGCGCTTGGCCTGTTCCAGGTAGGCCACATGGCCTGCGTGGAGAATATCGAAGCAGCCATTGGTCATCACCACCCGCTCACCGCGCAGCTGCGCAGCGCGAACGGCATCGACCAGAGGCGCTGGCTCGATCACGCCGAACTCGGCCAGCTTGTCGCCATGCAGCGCGGTGTAAAGCTCGGCAATGGAGAGCGTGGCGGTACCCGGCTTGGCCACCACCAGGCCCGCGCCCAAGTTGGCCAGCATCATGGCTTCCGGCAGCGCATGGTTAGCGGCCAGGGCCAGGCCCATCAGGCCAATCACGGTATCGCCGGCCCCCGTGACATCGAACACTTCCTGGGCACGGGTGGGCAGGTGCAGCGGTGCATGGCCTTCACGGATCAGCGTCATGCCCTTCTCGCTGCGGGTAATCAGCAGCGCTTCCAGTGCCAGCTCGGCACGCAGCGCTTCGCCTCGCTCGGCCAGGATAGCGTCGGTGGCGCAGGGGCCTGCCACGGCCTCGAACTCGGCCAGGTTAGGAGTGATCAGGCTGGCTCCCCGGTACCTGGTGAAATCCTGACCCTTGGGGTCGATCAGTACCCGCTTGCCGTGCTGGCGAGCCATCTCGATCAGCCGCTCGACCTGATTCAACGTGCCCTTGCCGTAATCCGACAGGATCACCACGTCGCATTCGGGCAGCGCCTGTTCCACTTGTGCCAGCAGGGCGCTGGTGTCCACGCTATCGAGGCGCTGCTCGAAATCCAGGCGCAGCAGCTGCTGGTTACGGCTCATCACACGCAGCTTGGTAATCGTTGGGACATCAGGGCTGCGCTGGAAGTAAGTGCTTACATTGGCTGCCGCCAGGCGCTGGGTGAGCAGCTTGGCATTGTCATCCTCTCCCACCAGGCCCGCCAGCGCGGCGTGCCCACCCAATGACGCCACGTTGAGCGCCACATTGGCCGCGCCGCCGGGGCGGTCATCGGCATCTTCCACGCGTACCACGGGCACCGGCGCTTCCGGTGAGATACGCGAGGTGCCGCCATGCCAGTAGCGGTCGAGCATGACATCCCCGACCACCAGTACGCGGGCATGTTCCAGGGCGGTTAGATCAACTTTCATCCGAGAGTCCTGTTGTGGTGTGCGCTGCGCTATGCGCCAGCAGCGCGTCTAACTTGGCAATGACGTCGTCCGCCTTGATCAGGTCCATGGCATCGGCATGCCGCACCCGCTGCCCCCAGCTCACTTCGTCCACCGATTTATGCAGATAGGTGCGTACCGCATCGGGGTACGCATTGACGGCAAAATCGCGCCACAGATAGGGCGCAGCCCGCTGAGGGTTGGTGGTGGCATAGAGGCCAAGCGTCGGCGTGCCCATGGCGTTGCCCATATGCGCAGGACCCGTATCTGGGGCAATCACCGCGCGAGCGTTATCGATCAGCGCCAGCACGCCCTTCAGCGAGGTGCCGCCGATGGCATTGATGACGCTCCCCGGCTGGCAGAGCGCCTCGATATGGTCGCCCATTTCACGCTCCAGGGGGCTACCGCCCCCCGTGAGCACGCTCTTGAGACCATGCTGTACCCAGGCGTGTTCAATCACGCTGGCATACCCTTCCACGGACCAGTTGCGAAAATTGCGCAAGCGCGCATTGCTACAGGGGTTGATCACCAAATAAGGCGTGTCGCCACTGATTGCCCGGGCTTCCTCGTAGGCAACGGCAGGCACCGCGAGATTCCACTCCAGACGCTCGTCTTCGACGCCCAGCAGACGCGCAAAATCCATGAACGACTCCAGCACATGGGCGTTCTCGTGGGGGGCTAGCTGGTGCTGGGTGAACCAGTGCTGGGCGTCCTTGGCACGGGCCTTGTCATACCCTACCCGGACGCTGGCTTTGAGGCCGAGCGAGAGCACACTGGCACGAATGGCCTGCTGCATATGCAGCAGCACGTCGAAGCGGGTATCGGCCAGCTCACGCCAGAGGGCCCGCATGCCGGCAAGCCCGGTCGCTTTGTCGTACACGACGAACTCGACCCCGGAAAGCCCGGCCAGTAAACTGTGCTCCCCCTTGCCGATAATCCAGGTAATGCGCGCATGCGGCCACTGGCGCTGCAACGCTCGCACCGTGGGCACGAGATTGCACACGTCTCCCAACGCGGAGAGGCGCAAAATGGCAATATGGTTTGGTTGAGCAGGCAGAGAGGGCTTCATGCGCTTAGCGGCACTCCAGCAGAAAAATGGGCTGATTTTACATGATGCAGACAGTTTAAGTGACGCCTGCGCATCACACCAACTGTCCTCCCCGACTCACCCACTGAGCACGGCGCTGTTCGAGGCGGATTACTGGCAATCGCGAGGCCTGGTGGCCGGCGAAGCACCTGGCCGTGGCAGCAGCCTGTTCCTGCAGGCACGCGACCATGAGCAGTGGGTGCTGCGCCCTTACCAGCGCGGCGGGCTCATCGCCAAGGTCAACAAGCAGCGCTATGTCTGGCTGGGGGCAGAGCGCACACGAGCGTTTCGTGAAGTGCGCTTGACCGCCGCGCTGTATGAGCAAGGCCTGCCCGTGCCTCGCCCAGTGGCCTGCTGCGTCACTCGGTTCGGTTTGACCTATGAGGCGGCTCTGCTGACCGTACGCATCCCGGGCGCCCGAGCGCTCGCCTCCTTACTGAGCGCCGAAGAGGCAGACGAGGCGCTGTTGATGCGCGTAGGCGCCATGATCAAGCGGTTTCACCAGGCAGGGCTCGATCATGTGGATCTGAATGCGCGCAATATTCTGGTGGATCGCCAGGGAGAACCGTGGCTGATCGACCTGGATCGTTGCCGCTTGCGCTCGGCAGGCCAGTGGCAGGAGCGCAATCTGGCACGCCTTGAGCGCTCACTGGTAAAGTTCGACGCCTCCCAGGCCATGACAGCCATTCGGCAGGGCTACCGGGTAATCTGACGCCGAGCGATCACTGCCTGGAACGGCGACCTGGGTAACAACGCTGCAATAGCCCCTTGAGCTCACTTAAAATCTCCTCTTCACTTGGCACTTCGCCGCTTCTCCGGAACACTGCTTCGTGGCAGGGTTCATAACGGGGCCAGTAGCGGTAAGGCAGCGTACTGAAGAAGATACCCAGGGTAGGCGTATGCGTTGCCAGTGCCAGATTGCGCACGCCGGTATCACCGCATACCAGTACCGAGACTTCCGCCATCCAGTGACTTAGTTCATCAAGGCCCATACGTGGCTGAACCGAGACATTGGGGTGCCGAGCTACGACCTCAGCGAGAAAGTCCCCCGACTCCTCGGCTTTGTGCCCCTCCAGCAGTACATGCTGATATTGTGGCAATGCCTGTGCAGCCTGCTCGATCAACCTGCTCCACGCCTCTAATGTCAACGACTTGCTCGCTACCGAGGCAAACGGGAAATACACAATGGTCGCTGCTGCTTCCTCTCCCCGGTGCCAGGGCAGGGCAAAATCGAGCGGATAGCGTGGCTTGTGGCCCAATACCTTGAGGAAATCCAGCAGTACTTCGGCCTCATAGTGATAGTTGGAGCGCCGCAGTCCGACATCATAGAGCAGCGTATTGGACAGGCTGCGGTAGGGAAAGCCAAGTTTGATGGCCGCCGGTGTCATCAGGCTCAGTAACCTCGAGCGTGAGGTATCCGCTAGATCAAACAGCATATCCACCTTGCCCACCGAGCGCAGTGAACGCCACTGTGCTGCCAGACTACCACGCCCTTCCTGGACAAACACCTCATCGACAAGATCTTCCGGCACGGCATAGCGGTAGGCGGGTACCGTTGCCAGGATAATGTGCGCCTTGGGAAACAGGCGCCGCAGCTCCACCAAAAAAGGCCGAGCGGCCATGTAATCACCGAAGGCACACTGCCGAATCACCAGGATACGCGGCACCTCGTTCACTGCTGAACTCTCCAGCCAGCGTCGTCCGCGCTTACTCACGTAGGCACACTTATCAATCCAGGCTCTCACTTATGACTCCTCGTATAGCGCCTTGAGAGGTTTCACTCATTATCTATCCACTCCAGACCTGCATTGTTCCGACAAGACCGGGGCGGCTATGGCGCAGCCATGTAATATTCGATCAAACGCCTTACATGCTGCTGATTACTGAAATGCTGCTCAACGCGCAGCCTGGCGGCGGCTCCCATCTCCTGGCGACGTGGCGCATCAGCAATCAGAGTTGTCATGGCATCGCGCCAGGCGGGCACATCAAACGGCCCGACCAGTACGCCTGAAGCGCTGTCCACCAGTTCCGGCAGTGAGCCGGTGTTTGAGCCAATAATCGGCATACCACACGCCATCGACTCGATAATGGTCAAGCCAAAGGCTTCATTTTCCGAGGGAATGCAAACGATATCGAGCACAGGCAGGATTTCAGTCAAATCACTGCGATGACCTAAAAAACTGATCCTGCTCTCCAATGGAGTGCCTGCGATAAGTTGCTGCAATTGAGTATAAAAGCTTTCAATACCGCCCGAGGCATAGTCGGTTCCGCCAATCGACAGGGCATAAAAGAGGAGTGACTGGTCCAGTTCGAGCAGAGCCTTTACCCATACCTCCTGTCCCTTGCCTGGAGTGACTCGCCCCGGCAACCCGATCACTACCGCATCCACAGGCACCCCCAACTCGCGACGCTTGGCATGGATCGCCGCCAGATCGTTGCAGGGCTGGTAGTGCCGAGTATCAACACCGTGAGGTAAACACACCACCCGCTCTTTCGGCAGCGGCAAATTCCTGACATTACGTTGCCAGGTTGCCTGACTAATTGACAAAACACGTTCAACAGAGCCATAAGCCAAACGATGATAGGGGCTTTTCTTGGGGCGTCGCCCCCCCATATGGTCGGTATAAAGAACTCTTAAACCTGGCATCACTAGCTTGAGCAGGGTGATTAGCCGCAAGTCACTCGATTTATGGCAGTGGATAACATCCGCCTCTTCCTCAACCAACCAGCGTCGCAGTGACAGCACATGGGTAACGGCCTGCATATTACTGCTGAAGGCCCGAAAGGGAATGGTATGCTGCTGCATACTGGCTTCCACCCGAGTATTGGAAAGGCAGAGTCCCAGCACTTCCCAGCCCTCGCTCTTGAGGTCTGTAATGATGCGCTCGACGTATAGTTCCAGACCACCATTGCCATCCGATAGGCATAGCTGCACTACCTTGCGAGTTGCTACCGAGGGTTCCGCCAAGTCGTTCTCTGCCAAATTATTTGCTGCCATTACTGCACCTGTTGTATGCCCTGCCGGTTAATGCCGCTAGTCAGCACATTTTCCAGGCCATGTGCTCATTCTGGTAGTATACAGGCTGCAATTAACGGGGCCTAAACCATGGCGCACAAAGTGCTTGTCGTACGCAATGACAAAATTGGCGATTTTATGCTGGCTTGGCCAGCACTGGCATGCCTGAAAAAGGCAACGCCAACGCCGCATATCAGCGTATTGGTGCCTGACTATACAGCGCCGCTGGCCAGGGCCTGCCCGTGGGTAGATGAGGTGATGATTGATCCCGGCCCCAATGCGGATAAAGCCGCCCAGCAGGCCCTGCTGCATGAGGTCAAAGCAGCCAAATTCGATGCCCTGCTGACACTGTTTTCAACCCCTCGTATCGGCTGGCTGGGCTGGCGGGCGGGTATCCCACTACGCATGGCGCCAGCAACCAAGTGGGCGCAGATTTTCTATAATCAGCGTGTACGCCAGCGCCGTTCCCGCTCAGCCAAGCCAGAGTATCAATACAATGTGGACCTTGCCTGTGAACTGCTGGGCCGACTATCACTGACGCTATCTGCGTTACCCTCGCCCCCTTTCTGGCCACTGGAAAGCGAGGATCGCCAGCAGCAGCGTCAGCTATTGCTGCACAGCGCACAAGCAACCGAAAGCCAGATCGTGGTGATTCACCCCGGCAGTGGTGGTTCAGCGGCCAATCTTTCGCTGGATCAATACTCAGCACTGATCATACAGATTCAGCAGCAATTGGGGAGTGTGCATCCACCCCACTGGCTAATCAGTGCAGGCCCTGGTGAACAGCGCGAGGCCGAGGCATTGCAGGCAAAATTGGCGAGCGAAGGCGTGACAGCCAAGCCATTCCCTGCCACTACCAATGTGGCCGACTTCGCTCGCCAACTGGCGGGAGCTGACCTATTGATTGCCGGCTCGACCGGCCCGCTGCATATTGCAGGCTGCCTGGACATCGCCACGGCGGGTTTTTATCCGGCCAAACGCTCTGCCACGCCGCTCCGCTGGCAAACCTGCAACCGTGCGGAAAAGCGCCTGGCGTTCAGCCCGCCTTCAGGCGCTGACACACAGGACATGACTGCCATTGATCTCGACGCGGCAGCCCAACAGATCTCAGCGCTGCTTCTCGGCAGTTTGGGTACGCACCCATAGATCGGCGTACTTGGCGAACGTGGAATGCGCAGAGAGCAGAGCCAGCAACAGCCCCTGCTTGCCATCCTTGAAACCGGCTTTGAGCACGTACATCTTGAGAAAGCAGGCCAGACCATGGCGAATGCCTTGCCATAGCGTGGCCGTTTTGCCCTGCGCAGCCCGCTGCTCTGCCCAGGCCTGGGCATAGTGGGCGGATTTCTCCAGATAGTGGCGCAGGTCGCGGTAGGTGTAGTGAAGCAGGTCGCCGGATAACGGCTTTTCGGCAAGGCCTGCGTCGACGACCAGCTTCTCGTGCACCAACGCGGCGTTATACCCTGCCTGACCTTTCGGGTAGAGACGCAGCACCCGGTCTGGGTACCAGCCCGAGTGGCGAATGAAACGGCCAAAACACCAGGAGAGCCGACTGACGCTATATGCAGCGGGAGGCTGCTGAATGGCCTCTTGAATGCTGTCACGCAATTCAGGGGACACGCGCTCATCGGCGTCGACCATCAAAATCCAGTCACTGCTTACCAGGGCTTCTGCTCGCTGGCGCTGAATGCCAAACCCCTGCCAGTCGGCATTCACATGGACCTTGTCCGTGAACGCGCGGGCAATCTCGCAGGTAGCATCCTGGCTGCCCGCATCCAGCACGACGATTTCATCGGCCCAGGTGAGCGTTTCGAGGCATTCACGCAAATGGTGGGCTTCGTTTTTGACGATCAACACAGCAGCAAGAGTCACAGTTCACCTATCCCAGCGAATTTATACCAACGAATCTATAGCAACGAATTTATAACAACGAGATGAGCGATCCATTCGCTCATGCTTCATGGCCAGTTTCATTGCATGCTACCACGACCATGAACGTCGAGATTTGGTAAGCTAACAGGCTCATTCAGCAAGCGACGAAAAGGGACATGGCATGCTCGCTTCCAAGTCACCCCCCCTGACTCCCTGGCTACCGCTGGTCGTGATTGGCGCGAGCCTGGGCTATGCCGTTACTGTCTTGACGCGCTTGCCCTGGTGGACGCTTTTCATCACCGCCACCGTGTGGATGCTGGTAGGCCTCAAGCTGCGCTGGGGTGCTCCCTTGAATGCCCGCTACCGCCCCGTCTGGCCATGGTCGCTGCTACCGCTGAGCCTGTTTGGCATTTACGTCTACCTGGTCGACAGCTTTGGCAGTGTGGACCTGGGCGCGGTATTTTTCCATCTGCAAGCGGGCATGGCCGACCATGGCGGTGGCGGCAAAATGGTCATGGCAGTGGTATATACGCTGGTCGTGCTCGCCATGCTGATCTCCGTCCTATATATCGCCCGTCACGACCAGCGCTGGCGTCTGACCGAACGCTTTTTTGCCATTGCCTTGTTAGCCGGAAACCCGCTGCTATACGGGCTGGGGCAACGCAGTGCCGCCATCGTCACCGACGATGGGGCCTGGCTGGATCGACGCTACGTTCAGCCGCCGCTGGAAGACCAGCCCGGTGCTCCTAACTTGCTGCTCCTCTACCTGGAAAGCATCGAGCGTACCTATCGTCACGACATATTCGGCAATGCCTATGATGACCTTGACGCACTGGGGGCGCGTGGCGTCGTTTTCGAAGGCGTGCAGCAAATGGACAACACCGGCTGGACCATGGCCGGGATGATCGCCAGCCAGTGCGGCGTGCCCCTGATGCCCGCTGGCCTGTTGCATGACAGCCAGTTCGAACCCCTTTCTCAGGTCGTGCCTGGCGTAGACTGCCTGGGCGATATTCTTGCGGGTCAAGGTTACCGGCTCAGCTATCTGGGTGGCGCCAGTACGCAGTTTGCGGGTAAAGGTCTCTTTTACAGAGGGCATCAGTTCGACACGGTCAAGGGCAAGGAGGATTTCATCACGGACATGGACGACCCCGAGTATCTCAATAGCTGGGGCCTCTATGACGATACCCTCTACGACTTCACCGTCGACGAAATACGTCGCTTGAACCGTGAAGACGATGGCCCCTGGGCAGTGGTCAACCTGAGCATCGCGGGCCATGCACCCAACGGCTTTCCCGCCCAGCGCTGCCGGGACCGCCAAGGGGCCTTCGATGGCCAGGACATTCTTTACTCCGTGGAGTGTTCGGCCTGGCTGGCCCGCGATCTGATCGAACGCCTGGAAGCAGAAAACCTGCTGGAGAATACGCTGGTGGTGGTGCTCAGCGACCACCTGACCATGCGCGTGTCGGTATGGGACCAACTGACGGCGCTGGATCGCGACAATACCTTTATCATGCTAGGCGACAGGGTGGTGCCCCAGCGGATACGCCGCGAAGCCACCATGCTGGACGTGTTTCCCACCATACTGGACGCCATGGGATTGCCGCTACACGAGGGTCGTGCAGGCCTTGGCACCTCCCTGCTGGGCCGCCGCGCGACCCTGGCGGAAACCCACGGGCTGAGTACGCTCAATGCTCGCCTGCGCGAAGAAACGGCCCTCCAGCACCGGCTATGGGAAGGACTCGCTCCTCAGCGCAGAGAGACCGAGGAGAGTTCCTCGGCGCAGGTCATGGAGACCCCGGCCGATCAAGCCGAAGAAGTCGAGATCCTTCACTGACAGCTGCCTTGGCAGCCCCCTCACGGCAGGCCGACGCAGATCGACTGATAGACGCGCTCGACGGACAAGTCATTGAGACAGTTGGTATGACCCAACGGGCAAACCCGTTCGAAGCATGGCGAGCAGGAGAGCCCCAGGTAGTGAATGGACGCCTGTTCGGTGAGGGGCGGCGTATAGGCAGGAGACGACGATCCATACAGCGCCTGAATACGTACCCCAACTGCTGCCGCTACGTGCATCAGGCCAGAATCATTGGTCACTACCTGGCAGCAATCGGCCAGCAGATCGACGGCGTCGGCCAGCTGGGTTTTCCCGCACAGATTGTGCGCATGCGACAACCCCTTCACGATCGCCTGCCCTGCCTCATGGTCCTTTGCTCCGCCCAGCACGCGCACCTCGAAACCGTCCTGGGTGAGCTTCGCCGCCAACTGGTGAAAGTAGGCCAGCGGCCACTGCTTGGCCGGCCCATACTCAGCGCCTGGCATCATGCCGATTGCTGGGCGGGAAGAGAGCGCGAGGCTCAACCGCAGATTCACCAGGTTGTCACGGTCAATGGTGAGCCTGGGCTTGGGAATGGCAAACTGGCCAGTTTGCGCTTCAGAGGCAGGAAGCCCCAGCGAGACAAAGCGCTTGACGGTCTGATCCAGCACCTGTTTATCCAGCTTGCGGCGCTCTTTCAGCAGCCCGTAACGATGCTCCCCCAGGAACCCTACCCGCTCAGGGATCCGTGCCATGAAAGGCACCAGCGCCGCCTTCCAGGAGCGCGGCAGCACAATGGCGCGGTCAAAGCGGCCCCGCAACCGAGCGGCCAGCTCCCGCCGACTCGCCAGGCCAAATTCACCATGGCCGACCTCCAGTGGCAACACCTCATCGACTTCGGGCATGCGCTCGAGAATCGGCTGCGACCAGGCCGGGGCCACCACGCCCAGCGTGGCCCCCGGGGTGCGCGCCTTCAAAGTCATGAACAGGCTTTGCGCCATGACCATATCGCCGACCCAGGAGGGGCCGACCACCAGAAGCCGCTTGGCAGAGTCAGCCATTCAGCCACTCCAGATAAGCCTTGACCCCCTGAGCCACCGTCTTGAACTCGACATCACATCCCGCTGCTCGCAGGTGGCCGATGTCCGCACGGGTATAGCTCTGGTAGCGCCCCTTCAGCTCCTGGGGGAACGGGATATAGTCGATTTCGCCCTGACCATAGAAATCGATCACCGCTTCACCAATCGCCTTGAAAGGTTCGGCACGGCCCGTACCCAGGTTGAAGATGCCCGACGCGCTGGGGTTGTCCAGGAACCAAAGGTTCACGTCGACCACATCGCCGACGTAGACAAAGTCGCGACTCTGCATGCCCGCCTCATAGCCGCCGTAGGCACCGAACAGTTTCAGCGTTTCGCCGTTACGGATCTGGAGATGGTTGTGGTATGCCACGCTCGCCATCTTGCCCTTGTGTTGCTCTCGAGGGCCGTAGACGTTGAAGTAGCGGAAACCTACTACCTGGGTAGTCAGCTCGTTCCAGCGCGAACGCACGTGCTGATCGAACAGCAGCTTGGAGTAGCCATAGACGTTGAGCGGTTTCTCGTGCTCAGGGGCTTCCTTGAACACTTCGCTGCCGCCGTAGGTGGCCGCTGACGAAGCGTACAGAAACGGAATGCCCAGCTTCTCGCAGTAGTTGAGCAGCACCTTGGAGTACTCGAAGTTGTTCTCCATCATGTAGTGGCCGTCCCACTCCGTGGTATCCGAGCAGGCACCCTCATGGAAAATCGCATCGATGGTCGGCAGGTCCACCGTTTCACCGCGCAGCGCGGCTTTCACCCGGGCAATGAAATCATCCTTGTCCAGGTAGTCGGCGAGCGTGCAGTCCGCCAGGTTGACGAATTTGGTGCCATCGCGCAGGTCGTCGACCACCATCACATCGTCACGGCCACGAGCATTTAGCGCTTTGACAATATTGGCGCCGATAAACCCGGCGCCGCCTGTTACCACGATCATCTCGTTCTCCTTATCAAAAGCGGCTGTTTTGCTAACGTGCCTATAACCCATCTGCCTGTAATTGTATACTTGACGGCTTATGAATTCATGGCCAACGGTGCTTTCCGCGATGAGTGTCTCGACAAACCAATCGACACCCGATGTGTCGACCTTTCAAGGCTTGATCCTTGCTCTGCAACAGTACTGGGCAGAACAGGGCTGTGTGATTCTCCAGCCCCTCGATATGGAAGTCGGCGCGGGCACCTTTCACCCCGCCACCTTCCTGCGAGCGATTGGCCCCGAAACCTGGAACGCTGCCTATGTGCAGCCTTCCCGCCGCCCCACCGACGGCCGCTACGGCGAAAATCCCAATCGCCTGCAGCACTACTACCAGTTTCAGGTGGTGATGAAGCCCTCCCCCAGCAATCTGCAGGACCTGTACCTGGGGTCATTGAAGCGCCTGGGCCTCGACCCGCTGGTTCACGACGTTCGCTTCGTGGAAGACAACTGGGAATCCCCCACGCTCGGGGCCTGGGGCCTGGGCTGGGAAGTATGGCTAAACGGCATGGAAGTCACCCAGTTCACCTACTTCCAGCAGGCGGGCGGCATCGAATGCTACCCCGTTACCGGCGAGCTGACCTACGGCCTCGAGCGTATCGCCATGTACCTGCAAAACGTCGATAGCGTTTACGATCTGGTCTGGGCCATTGCGCCGGACGGCAGCAAGGTCAGCTACGGCGATGTTTACCTGCAAAACGAGCGGGAGCAGTCCGCCTACAACTTCGAGCACGCCGACGTCGACCAGCTCTTTGCTGCCTTCGACCATCAGGAAAAAGAGTGCAGCAAACTACTGGCCGCCAGCCTGCCGCTACCCGCCTACGAGCAAGTGCTCAAGGCGTCGCACACTTTCAACCTGCTGGATGCGCGCCACGCCATCTCGGTCACCGAACGTCAACGCTTCATCCTGCGTGTGCGGACCATGGCCCGTGACGTGGCGACCGCCTACTTCGAATCACGCAAAGCAGCAGGGTTCCCCATGGCGCCCGAGGCCCTGCGCCGCGAACTGCTAGCCGACCAAGGAGACGCATGATGGCCGTTGATACGCTTTTACTGGAACTGGGTGCCGAGGAGCTGCCGCCTACCGCCCTGGACGCGCTCTCTGATGCGTTTGCTGCGGGTATTGAAAAAGGTCTGCAGGAAGCAGAGGTTCCGTTTCACTCCGTCACTGCCTATGCAACACCGCGTCGTTTGGCCGTCCAGGTATCGGGATTGGCCGACAAGCAGCCGGATCGTGAAGTGGAGCGCCGTGGTCCCGCGCTGGCCGCCGCATTCAAGGATGGCGTGCCCACCAAGGCCGCCGAAGGCTTTGCGCGCTCCTGTGGCGTCAGCGTGGATGAGCTGATTCACCTGGAAACCGACAAAGGCACCTGGCTGGGCTTCCAGGAGCAGCAGCAAGGCGAGAGTGTCCAAGCACTACTGCCAGAGATGATTCGCAAGGCGCTTCAGTCGCTGCCGGTGCCCAAGAACATGCGCTGGGGTGCGTCTCGTGTGGAGTTCTCCCGCCCGGTACACTGGCTGGTCGCCCTGTATGGCAAGGAAGTGATTGCCGCAGAAGCACTAAGCCTGCAGGCCAGCCGCACCACCTACGGTCATCGCTTCCACGCCCCGGATGCGATCCAGCTCGAACACGCCGACGATTATCTGGCAGTACTGGAAAACGCCTACGTGCTGGCCGACCGTCAGCAGCGCCGCGAGCGTATTCGTGAGCAGGTGCTGGCCGAGGCAGAAGTTCAGGAAGCCAATGCGGTCATCGATGAAGACCTGCTGGTCGAGGTCAGCGGTTTGGTCGAGTGGCCCGTGGCATTGACCGGCAGCTTCGATGAGCGCTTTTTGGACGTGCCCGCCGAGTGCCTGATCTCCTCCATGAAGGCCAACCAGAAATACTTCCACTTGCTGGATGACCAGGGCAAGCTCAAGCCGCTATTCATCACCATTTCCAACATCGAAAGCCAGGACCCTGATCAGGTTATTGCCGGCAATGAGAAGGTCATCCGTCCTCGCCTCGCGGATGCTGCATTCTTCTACGATACCGACCGCAAAAAAACGCTGGCATCGCGCATTCCTCAGCTGGAAAGCGTCGTGTTTCAGCAGCAGCTCGGCACGCTGGCAGACAAGGCACGCCGCAGCACGGCCATTGCTACCTTCATCGCCGAGCGCATCCAGGGTGATGTTGCCCACGCTCAGCGTGCCGTGGCACTGGCCAAATGCGACCTGGTCACTGAGATGGTACTCGAGTTCCCCGAGCTGCAAGGCATCATGGGCCGCTACTACGCCGAGCAGGATGGCGAGCCTGCCGAAGTAGCCCAGGCACTGGAAGAACAGTACCTGCCGCGCTTTGCCAGCGACGCCATCCCCGCCAGCCTGACTGGCCAGGCACTGGCCCTGGCAGACCGCCTGGATACGCTGGTGGGCATCTTCGGCATCGGCCAGCGCCCCACGGGCGCCAAGGACCCCTTTGCCCTGCGCCGCGCGTCCATTGGTGTGCTGAATATCCTGGTAAAAGGCGAGCTGAACCTCGACTTGCGTGAACTGCTGCAGGTCGCCGTCGACCAGCACCAGCAACTGCCCAAAGCCGAAGGACTGGTAGAGGAAGTGCTGACCTACATGCTCGACCGCTTCCGCGCCTGGGGGCAGGACGAAGGCATTACCGCCGAGATGTACCTGGCCGTGCGTGCTCGTCCCGTCAGCAAGCCGCTGGATTTTGCGCGTCGGTTACGTGCCGTCAAAGCCTTTGCCCAGCGTGAGGAAGCCACCGCTCTGGCGGCTGCCAACAAGCGTGTCTCCAATATCCTGAGTAAGCAGGCGCACGATGGCAGCACACAAGTCGATACCACACTGCTTCAGGAGAGCCCCGAGCAGACACTAGCGGAGGCCGTCATCCACTGTAAGCAGCAGGTAGCTCCGCTATTTGCCGCCGGTGAGTACCAGCAGGCTTTGGACACACTGGCAACGCTGCGTGAGCCGGTCGATACGTTCTTCGATCAGGTCATGGTCATGGCCGATGACGAGGCCGTGCGTCGCAACCGCCTTGCTCTACTCGCCAGCCTGCAGGCGCTTTTCCTCGAAGTCGCGGATATTTCTCAGCTACCCCAGTAAGCCTCTACTCGTAAGCGCATGCAACCCGGCCCTGGTGGCCGGGTTTTTTGTTGACTGTGTTCAACGAAGCTTTTGTTTCACGTGAAACATCAAGATAAAATTAATGAAACATTTCAATTGCCGCTGCGTCTGATATACCGGGCGGCCACGCACTTACGCCGTCAAGGGAGTTGGCCATGTACGATATGTTTCTTTTCGATACTCTGCCTCAGCAGCAGTCCAATATGGCATCCTATGAGCTGGCAGGGCGAAAGGTCTGGCTGAAAAAAGCGGCTAAACGTAACTCACGGCTGGCTTACCTGCCGCTGACCTTGATGGCGCGCTGGCTGAACATCGAAGCACTCAAGCCGGTGCCCAACCTGGGCGGCCAAGAGAGCGTGGCGCTGGAAGCCAGTCGCATCAAAGCATTGTCTGCCGCGGGTATCGCCGTACCGACCATTCTGGCAGAAACCCCTGACGCCTTGTTGCTGGCCGATGCGGGCAGCGCGGAGGAACCCGCAGCCACGCTGCTGGAGAAATTGACCCAGGCGCAAACACCAGACGAAATCGACCAATTGTTAAACCTTGGTATTTCAGCGCTCAATGATGTGCATGAGCGCAGCTGCTATCTTAGCGAGGCCTTTGCACGCAACATACTGGTCAACAAGGATGGGGTCGTGTTCATCGATTTCGAAACGGACCCAGGCCAGGTACATGAACTCACCGACTGCATGGTGCGCGATTGGCACTGTTTCATCTTTTCTCTCTATGGCAAGCTGAGCAAACGACCTCTTCATCGTGAACGCCTGACCGCAGCCCTGATGGACGGCCTGCAGGCCACCCGCGACGATGTACGCGAACGCTTTCTGGCGACCTTGCCGCGCCTGCAGCGTCTCCAGAAAATTCCTTTCCAACGCTTTGGCAGCGATGGTAAGAAAATTGCCCATACCCTGCATGCCTTGGCGCTACTGAATCAGCACCTACGCAGTAAATAGGACTTTCATGCCTTCGATGACTTCTCTGATGCCAGAACGGCTCGTGATTCTTGACCGGGATGGCGTCATCAATCACGACTCGGATGACTACATCAAGTCCCTGGCGGAGTGGGTGCCCTACCCTGCTTCCATTACGGCCATCGCGCGGCTTTCACAGGCCGGTTTTACGGTAGCCGTGGCCACCAACCAATCAGGCATTGCACGGGGCTATTACGATGAAACCACCCTGGCCGCCATGCACCATCACATGAGCACCTTGGTAGAAGCCGAAGGTGGCCAGATTGCGCACATCGCATATTGCCCCCATGGCCCGCAAGATGCCTGCACCTGCCGAAAACCGTTGCCCGGCCTACTGACGCAAATACAGCAGGCACTTGGCCTGGATCACCTGGGAGGTAGCTGGATGGTAGGTGACAGCCTGCGAGATCTGCAGGCCGGAGAGGCGGTAGGTTGCCAAAGTGTGCTGGTAAAGACAGGCAAAGGTGAGAGAACGCTAGCCAAAAGTGTGGGCCTGGAACACACGCTGGTCGTCAATGACCTTGCTGAATTCGTTGACCAGTTGTTAGCCGGTGCACTGGATACTCACCCACGGCGTGGCTGAAGGTGAGTTAAGCGCCAAACCTGCACACTCCAGGCTCTTACAGCAGTCTCATACAAAAAAGCCGCAGAGGGCGATGCCCACTGCGGCTTTTCTTATTCAATGTTTCACGTGAAACATCTTTCATTAACGACCGCTAGCTGATGGAGTACAGCGCTATACGTCAAGATTCGCCACCAGAGCGTTGGTTTCGATAAAGTCACGACGTGGCTCTACTTCATCGCCCATCAAGGTGTTGAACATCATATCGGCGGCAACGGCGTCTTCAATGGTCACGCGCAGCATGCGGCGACTATCGGGGTCCATGGTGGTTTCCCAGAGCTGATCCGGGTTCATTTCCCCCAGCCCTTTATAGCGCTGCACTGACAGGCCACGCTGGCCTTCCTGCATCAACCAGGACAACACATCAGAGAAGTGGCTAACCGGCTTCTGACGCTCGCCACGGGCAATGTAGGCGCCCTCTTCCAACAGCCCGTTAAGCGTTTGCCCAAGCCCTGCAATCGCGCGATAGTCAGCACTCTCGAAGAAATCCAACCCCCACACATAATCAGTCGTCACGCCATGGGCAATCAGTGACACTGCGGGAAGGTGCAGACCACGCTCGGTGTCTTCCTGAAGATAGAACTGATAACGCGGGCCGCCCTCATAAGCCACTTTGTCATCCATGGCTTTCTGAAGCTCACCAATCCAGTTCTGCATGGTACCGCGATCTTTCAGGCTAGCTTCCCCTTGCAGTGCAGTGGCATGTACTACCTGCTTCAATACCTCTATGGGGTAAGCACGTGCCAGGCGATCAATCCGCTTCATGACATTGCGGTACTGATTCACCAGGGCCTCTAGCTGCGAGCCTGCGATGCCCGGTGCATCAGCATTCACATGGAGCCCTGCGCCATCCAGTGCCGTCGTGGTCAGGTAGTCCACCATGGCCTGCTCGTCTTTCAGGTAGAGCTCCTGCTTGCCACGCTTGATCTTGTACAGCGGTGGCTGCGCAATGAAGATATGGCCCCGCTCGATCAGCTCGGGCATCTGGCGGAAGAAGAACGTCAGCAGCAGCGTACGAATATGCGAACCATCCACGTCGGCGTCCGTCATGATGATGACCGAATGGTAACGCAGCTTGTCAGGGTTGAACTCTTCGCGACCAATACCACACCCCAACGCCGTGATCAGCGTCCCTACCTCAGCGGAAGAGAGCATCTTGTCAAAACGCGCTTTTTCGACGTTAAGGATTTTACCCTTCAACGGCAGGATGGCCTGGGTACGACGGTCACGACCCTGCTTGGCACTGCCGCCGGCCGAGTCACCCTCCACCAGGTAAAGTTCTGACTGGCTGGGGTCTTTCTCCTGACAATCAGCCAGCTTGCCGGGCAAGCCAGCAATGTCCAGAGCCCCCTTACGACGCGTCATGTCACGAGCTTTTCGGGCGGCTTCACGGGCTCGCGCCGCGTCGATCATCTTGTTGACGATCGACTTGGCTTCATTGGGCTTTTCGATCAGGTAGTCTGCGAACAGACGCCCCATCTCCTGCTCTACCGCCGTTTTCACTTCGGAAGAAACCAGCTTGTCCTTCGTCTGCGAGGAGAACTTGGGGTCCGGTACCTTCACCGAAATGATGGCCGTCAAACCTTCACGAGCATCATCACCGGAGGTATTGACCTTCGATTTCTTGAGCAGATTTTCAGCTTCGATGTAATGATTCAGCGTTCGCGTGAGGGCTGCCCGAAATCCTGCCAGGTGGGTGCCACCGTCTCGCTGGGGAATGTTGTTGGTGTAGCAGAAGATGTTTTCTGTAAACGCATCGCTCCACTGCATGGCCACTTCGACTTCCACTCCGTCTTCGCGCTCCGCATTGAAGTGGAAAACCGGATTGAGAACGGTCTTGTTCTTGTTGAGGTGATCAACAAAGGCTTTCAAGCCACCCTCATAGTGGAAGAGCTCTTCCTTACCACTGCGCTCATCCATCAGGCGGATTGCAACGCCGGAGTTCAGGAAGGAGAGTTCACGTAGCCGCTTGGCCAGAATATCGTAGTGAAACTCGATATTGGCGAACGTGGCAGGAGACGGACGAAAATGTACGCGGGTGCCGCTTTTTTCAGTTTTGCCCACGACCCCAAGGGGAGCCTGCGGCACGCCGTGGTGATAGATCTGCTCAAATACTTCGCCTTGCCGCCAGATGGTGAGACGCAGCTCTTCTGAAAGCGCGTTGACCACCGAGACACCTACCCCGTGCAGCCCGCCAGACACCTTGTAGGAGTTATCATCGAATTTACCGCCTGCGTGCAGCACGGTCATGATGACCTCGGCTGCCGAAACGCCTTCGCCTTCATGCAGTTCAGTCGGAATACCGCGGCCGTTATCACTTACGGTGATCGATTCATCCGGGTGGATGACGACGCGAATTTCACTGCAGTGGCCTGCCAGAGCTTCATCGATGGAGTTATCCACCAGCTCGAAAACCATGTGGTGCAGCCCGGTGCCATCGTCGGTATCACCGATGTACATGCCCGGACGCTTGCGTACTGCGTCCAGTCCTTTGAGCACCTTGATGCTTGATGAATCGTAAGCCTGCTCGCTCATTGACCACTCCGTCGTGAAGTCTGTCTGGTTCCGTGTCGTTTAGCCATCCGTCTCCAATTGACTCCATCCAGCCGGGGAATGTTTCACGTGAAACATTTTTATGTCCGTACTGGCTTGCCAACTATTCCTTAGAGCCGTGGCTTCAACGCTGGTAATAAAAGCCTGACACTGCATTTCTTCCAGTAAATGGCAAAATTGATGGCGGTGCCTGTCATCCAGCTCCGCAGGTAAATCATCAATCAGATAGATACAGTGCCGCTGCGTGGTACTTTCCAGAAGCCGCCCCTGAGCCAGCTTCAGCGCACTAACGACCAACTTCTGCTGGCCTCTGGAAAGCACCTCAACGGCGGGCTGCTTGTTCAATCGAATACGCAGGTCTGCTCTCTGGGGGCCCTGCTGGGTAAACCCCATCTGCTGATCCGTCTCGCGGCTATCTCTCAGCACTTCCGCCAGAGAGCGCTGCTTATCCCACCCTCGGGCATAGCGAAGCGTCAGGCCAGGTAGTGGCAGCAATTTATGCAGCGTTTCTTCGAACATGGGCAAGAACTGGCTAAACCACTCAAGGCGAAGCCGATCCATCTCTTCGCCCCACTGTGCAAGCTCTTGCTCCCAAACAACCAGCTCACTGGCCACCATTCTACCACGCCTGAGAAGGGCATTCCGATGTTTCACTGCTCGGCGCGTTCTTCGCCAGGCATCCAGGAAATGATGTTTCACGTGAAACACACCCCAGTCGAGAAACTCTCTACGCCCGGCAGGAGAGCCCTCCAGCAACCTGAAGGCATCGGGATTGATGAGCTGTAGGGGCATCGCCTCCACGAGCTCGGCCAAGCGCACCCCCTTCTCCCCCCTCAAACGCAGCTCCAGCTCGCGCTGAGTGCGTAACCGCCTGACCCCCAGGGTAACCTCAGGGTCACCCCCCAAACGACCATACAGGGTCATATATGGGGCTTCCGTCTGTATGGCATGCTTGAGCTGACGGGTTCGAAAGGAGCGCCCCATACCCAGCACATGAATACCTTCCAGAACGCTGGTCTTGCCACTGCCATTATCGCCGTGCAGCACATTGATGCGCGGCGATGGCTGCAAGGTGGTGGGGGCCAGGTTACGCAGGCCGTGGAAAGTAAGCTCCTTGATGCTCATGCGTCGATGTCACTCTTCAAGACCATTGATTGCCGTCCAGCACACGTGAAAACGGCGCTTCTGAAGCCAGAAGCGCCGTCATAGATAACGTCCTGCTGCCGTTTATAGACGCATGGGCATGACGACGTACAGCGCATCACCGCCACCTGGCTCTTCCAACAGCGCACTGCTGTTGGGGTCGGCCAACGTCATTTGAACGCGGTCTTCATCCAACACGGAAAGCACGTCTACCAGATAGCCAACGTTGAAGCCGACTTCCATGGCACTGCCATTGTATTCGACAGCGACGTTCTCCTCGGCCTCTTCCTGTTCCGGGTTGTTGGCCATGACCTTGAGGTTGCCCTCTTCCAGATAGAGACGTACGCCACGGTACTTCTCGTTGGAGAGGATGGCGGTCCGCGACAGCACCTGACGCAACTCCGCGCGCTCGGCAATCAGCACCTTGTCGCCATTGCGCGGCACGACACGCTCGTAGTCCGGGAATTTGCCGTCAATCAGCTTGGACGTGAACGTAAAGTCGCCCGTGTGAGCACGCACATGGGTCGCACCCAGCGTCAGGCTTACGGGCTCGTCACTGTCGTCAAGCAAGCGAGACAGCTCCAGAATACCCTTGCGCGGCACGATCAGTTTCTGCGCCTGGCTGACGGCCACTTCTACCGGACGTGAGCACATGGCCAGCCGATGCCCATCGGTGGCCACCGTGCGCAGCAGATTGCTCTGAATCTCCAGCAGCATGCCATTCAGGTAGTAGCGCACGTCCTGCTGGGCCATGGCGAAGGATGTCGACTCGATCAAGTGCTTCAATGTACCGCGCGGTACGCTCAGTTCCTGGCTACCATCCGCATCTTCGATGTTGGGAAACTCGGCAACCGGAAGTGTAGAAAGTGTAAAGCGCGAACGACCACTACGTAATACGGCGCGCCCGTCCTCCACAGCCAGTTGAATATCCGACTGATCCGGCAATGACTTGCAGATATCCATCAGCTTGCGCGCAGGTACCGTTGCTGCGCCTGGCTGGTCCACCTGGCTGGCCACCGTGCGCCCCACCAATTCGACTTCCAGGTCGGTACCGGTCAGCGCTACCTGATCACCTTCGACCTGGATCAAGACGTTCGACAGCACAGGCAGCGTTTGGCGCCGTTCTACGACCCCCGCCACCAGAGTCAGCGGGCGAAGCAGCGCCTCTCGGGAAATGGTAAATTTCATCGAAACTCCGGTTTTCTATCCTGAAAGGCCCACCGCAGCAGGCCGACATAATGGGTTAACTGGTCAGCAGGCGCAGGAGGTTCTTGTAGTCCTCGCGAATATCTGCGCTCTCTTCCTGCAACGCCTTCACTTTACGACAAGCGTGCAATACCGTCGTATGGTCTCGCCCACCAAAGGCATCACCAATTTCCGGCAGGCTGTGATTGGTCAACTCCTTGGCCAGCGCCATGGCCACCTGCCGAGGGCGCGCCACTGAACGAGAGCGTCGCTTGGAGAGCAGGTCCGCCACCTTGATCTTGTAATACTCAGCCACCGTGCGCTGAATATTATCCACCCCCACCTGCTTGTCTTGAAGGGCCAACAGGTCTTTCAACGATTCACGGATGAAGTCCTGGGTGATCGGCTTGCCCATGAAGTGGGAGTCGGCAATGACCTTTTTGAGCGCACCTTCCAGCTCCCGCACGTTGGAACGTATTTTCTGAGCGATGAAGAAGGCTGCATCATGCGGTAACTCGACCTTGGCCTGGTCGGCTTTCTTCATCAGGATCGCGACCCGCGTCTCCAGCTCAGGCGGCTCGATGGCTACCGTCAAGCCCCAACCGAACCGCGACTTCAAACGTTCTTCGACGCCACTGATCTCTTTGGGGTAGCGATCCGAGGTCAGGATCATCTGCTGGCCACCTTCCAACAGGGCGTTGAAGGTATGGAAAAACTCCTCCTGGGAGCGCTCCTTGCCAGCAAAGAATTGAATATCATCGATCAACAAGGCGTCGACACTGCGATAAAAACGCTTGAAGTCATTGATGGCGTTGAGCTGAAGCGCCTTCACCATATCCGCCACGAAGCGCTCGGAGTGCAGATACACCACTCGGGCGTTTTCCCGCCTACCTGCCAAGGCATTGCCCACGGCATGCATCAAGTGGGTTTTACCCAGGCCTACACCCCCGTAGAGGAACAGCGGGTTATAGGCCCCACCCGGATTTTCGGATACCTGCCGAGAGGCCGCACGCGCCAACTGGTTCGATTTACCTTCCACGAATGTATCAAAGGTGAAGTTGGGATTCAGGCCGCTGCTGTGCTTCAGGCTACCTTCTACCTGTACCTGGCGCTCGTTGCCGCGTCGGCCAGCGCCCGGCTCTTCGCGCAACTGCTCGATCTCACGCTCATCGCCCACTTCACCGCGGGGCGGAGTATGGACGGCGGGAGCAGGTGCCTGGGCAGGCGATGCGGAGACGGGATTACCCAGCTCTCTAGGCTGTGGCGCAGCTGCCGAGGTGCGACGACTACCCACGGTAAGGCTGACCTTGGGAGGTTTGGAAGGGGCAAGCTCGCGCATCAGTTCACTGATTCGCTTGGCATATTTATCGCTCACCCAATCGCGCACGAAGCGGTTCGGCGCCAACAAGCGAAGCTCGTTGGACTCTCCTTCTTCTGCCTGCAGCGGACGTATCCAGGTATTGAACTGTTGCGAATTCAGTTCGTCCTGCAGGTAGTCCAGGCACTGTTGCCAAAGCGCGAGTGACACTCATCTCACCATCGATTGAAAACGGCCGACCATTGTAGCGCCCAACGAAACGGTTATCCACACGCACTCGGGGCTCTTTTTCCCCTGTGGACAAATGCCCATGAGGGCTTAGGAAAAGCAGCGGACGGCATGGGTACAAAACCGCATACTGCTGAGTTGTGCTGCGTTAATCACACATAAATCACAGCTTTTACGCCGCTTTACAGCCAGTTACCCACAGATTTTTTATCATTTTAAGATTTTGATAAAAATAGAGATAAATGAGTTATCCACAATTAGTATCCCCACTATTAATAACAACAGGTTTAAGAAAACCCATTAGTAATAGTAGTGTCATCGACGTTCGTCAGACTGACGGGGTATCGTGGATCGCCATTGCCCTTTTCACGCTTTTCATGCAAGGAAAAATTGCACCGAGGCCAGGAAGTCTCTACAATTTCCGGTCTTGAATTGAAACTCCCCGGCTGGTTCCTCACTGGACCGGGTCATCTGGAATTCAATTTCCGTCCTAAACCACGTGGGAATAACGAGTTATGAAACGCACTTTTCAACCCAGCGTTCTCAAGCGCAAGCGCGCGCATGGCTTCCGTGCTCGTATGGCAACCAAGAACGGCCGTGCCGTCATCGCACGCCGCCGTGCCAAAGGCCGCAAGCGTCTGAGCGCCTGATCTCGGATTGCGTGTGTCGCCTCAAGGCTTTCCCCGGTGCTTGCGATTGCTGAACGCTGGGGATTTCAGTCACGTGTTCGAACAAGCCGACTTGAAAGTCCATGGCAAGGGCATGATGGCGCTAGCGCGCTTGAACAGCCTGGGACATCCCCGCATTGGTCTGATAGTCAGCAAGAAAAATGTGAAGCTTGCTGTGGATCGTAACCGCTTCAAGCGCCTGGTTAGAGAATCCGTTCGCCTTCGTCAGGATCGCTTGCCCGCTGTGGATATCGTGATCATGGCCAAGCGAGGCGTTCAGGAGATCGATAACGAGACGCTGACTCGCCAATTGCATGGCATGTGGAAACGACTCCAGCGCGAGGCTCCGGCGGTATCGACATCTCCGCCATCACATGGCCTGACACGTGACACTTGACGACACACCTCGCCGCTCGACCTCGGCCTGCCGCTTGGCAGGCTTTCGTGTGTCATGGGCCGAGCAAATGACACTGCGCCATTAGCATGTTCACCACCCATCGGGCAGAACCCTCATGGACGTAAAACGACTTTTATTACTGATTCCACTGGCAGTGCTTGCCTACCTACTGGTTGTACAGTGGAATCAGGATTACGGGCAGACCAGCTACGACTCCACTCCCGAAATGACCCAGACAAGCAATGGGGCACCTGCGAGTGAAGGCGGCAGCGACGATCTTTCCGTTCCCAGTACTTCCGCACCTCAGGCCGCCATCGATGAAGGCATGAGCGACTCGCCAAGCTCGACCGCCAGTCGTGACTTCATCGCCGTCACTACCGATGTGCTGGACGTACGCATCGACCCCTTTGGTGGGGATATCGTGTATGCCGCTCTGCCACAGCACAAGCTGACGCTGGACTCTGAACGCAACTACGTGTTGCTATCGGATAACGCCACGCGCAGCTACGTAGCACGCTCTGGCCTGCAGCTGGATGGCCAGTCAAGCCGCATCACGTTTACGCCTGAAAACACCGAATACCGCCTGGGTAACGACGAGCAAGAGCTCACCGTCGACCTGACGGCAGAGGTCAACGGCGTTGACGTGATCAAGCGTCTGACCTTCGAGCGCGGCAGCTATGCGGTCAATGTCAGCTATTACCTGGCCAACAACACTGATGAGCCTGTCAGTGCCCGTTTCATTGGCCAACTAGCGCGCGATAACAGCCCAGACCCCTCCAGTGGCGTCGCTATGGGCATGAGTTCCTATCTGGGCGCCGCCTACTCGTCACCGGATACCCGCTACGAAAAAGTCGATTTCGATGATATCCAGCGCGGTCGTTTCGAGAACCGTGAGGCCCAGGGTGGCTGGGTCGCCATCATTCAGCACTACTTCGTCTCTGCCTGGGCACCTGCTCAGAATCAGCAGAACCTGTACTACGCGACCACCGACTCCAGCAACCGCAACGTTGCCGCCTTTGCAGGGCCGGTGACCAGCGTGGCCGCCGAAGGCGAAGCGACTCTGGGGGCTACCCTTTACATGGGTCCCAAGGTTCAGGAGTACCTGGAGCAGGTGGCACCGAACCTGCGCCTGACCGTGGACTACGGCTGGCTGTGGTTCATTGCCAACCCGCTGTTCTGGCTGCTCGACAAGATTCATGACCTGGTCGGCAACTGGGGCTGGTCCATCGTTCTGCTGACCGTGCTGGTCAAGCTCGCGCTATTCCCGCTTTCAGCCAAGGCCTATAAGTCCATGGCTCGGATGCGCAAGCTCGGGCCGGAGATGCAGCGTCTCAAAGAGCTTTATGGCGATGACCGCCAGAAAATGTCTCAAGAGATGATGAAGTTCTACCAGAAAGAGAAGATCAACCCGCTGGGTGGCTGCTTGCCGATCCTCATCCAGATGCCGGTCTTCATCGCGCTGTACTGGATGCTGCTGGAATCCGTTGAACTTCGCCATGCGCCGTTCATGCTGTGGATCCAGGATCTGTCGGTGAAAGATCCGTACTTCATTCTGCCCATCCTGATGGGGGTATCGATGTACGTTCAGCAGCTGCTCAACCCGACGCCTCCGGACCCCATGCAGGCCAAGATCATGAAGATGCTGCCCATTATCTTCACGTTCTTCTTCCTGTGGTTCCCGGCGGGTCTGGTCATCTACTGGGTGGTGAACAACATCATCTCGGTAGCCCAGCAGTACGTGATTACCCGCAATATCGAGAAAGACCCCAACGTGGGCAAAGGGATGCGCACCAAGTAGCCTCTCATCCCGCCCTTTACCAGACCCCCGCTAAAGCGGGGGTCTGGCGTTTCAGGCCTGCCCTTTTCTTCCGCTGCATACACGATACACTCTCTTTTTTGATCTCCAGGACGCGTTATGGCTGAACGACTCTATACCCAAGACACGATTACCGCCCTGGCCACCCCTCCGGGACGCGGCGGCGTTGGCATCATCCGCGTATCCGGCCCGGAAAGCCGCCATATCGCTCAGGCCATACTGGGGCAATGCCCTCCCCCGCGTCATGCCTATTACGGTCCCTTCAGTGGTGCTCAAGGCATTATCGACGAAGGAATTGCGCTGCTGTTTGCCGGGCCTAACTCCTTTACCGGGGAGGACGTGCTGGAGCTGCAGGGGCACGGCGGCCCCGTGATCATGGATATGCTGCTGGAGCGCTGCCTCGCCCTGGGGGCACGCCTGGCTCGGCCAGGCGAGTTCTCCGAACGCGCGTTCTTGAATGATAAGCTGGACCTGGCCCAGGCCGAGGCGATTGCCGACTTGATCGATGCCAGCTCACGCTCGGCTGCCGAAAATGCCCTGCGCTCGTTGCAAGGCGAGTTTTCACAGCGCGTTTCTGGGCTGGTTCAGCAGTTGATCGAGCTGCGTGTCTATGTTGAGGCCGCCATCGACTTCCCCGAAGAAGAGATCGACTTTCTTGCCGATGGCCACGTGGCAACGCATCTGGAACAGGTGCAGCAGGCGCTGGTGCGTGTGCGCCAGGCCGCAGGCCAAGGCGCCTTGCTGCGTGAAGGCATGAGCGTGGTGATTGCAGGGCGCCCCAATGCGGGCAAGTCCAGCCTGCTCAATGCGCTGACCGAGCAGGACACGGCCATCGTCACGGACATTGCGGGCACCACCCGCGACGTGCTGCGTGAATACATCCACCTGGACGGCATGCCACTGCATATTATCGACACCGCTGGCCTGCGCGATACGCCGGACGCGGTAGAAAAAATTGGCGTTGCCCGGGCTTGGGAAGAGATCGAGAAAGCCGATCGCGTACTGCTGCTAGTCGATGCCTCGCTTACCCAGGCAACGGACCCCATGGCCATCTGGCCCGAATTCGTGGCCCGCCTGCCGGACCAGCAGCGATTGACCCTGGTGCGCAACAAGATCGACAGCAGCGCCGAAGCGCCAGGGCTCGAAGCATCTGAGTTACCCACAGGCACTCCCATCGTCAGGCTCTCGGCCAAAACGGGGGCAGGTGTGGATAACTTGAAAGCCCATTTGAAAGAGGTGATGGGCTTTTCCGCCACTACCGAAGGTCGTTTCTCGGCACGCCGCCGCCATCTGGATGCCTTGGACCGTGCCATGGCCGCATTGGAAGCAGGGCGAGCTCAGCTGGAAGGCTACGGTGCAGGAGAACTATTGGCCGAAGATCTGCGCGATGCCCAGCAGGCACTGGGAGAGATTACCGGGGAGTTCAGCGCCGACGACCTGCTTGGAGAGATCTTTGGCAGCTTCTGTATCGGCAAGTAATTCGAGCAACATAATTAGGCCAGAGCGTCGACACCAACGCTGGGGCAGATACGCCGCCTAAGCCAAATCACGGTAGCCAAAAACACTTGACCACTACACACTGGAGACCAGTGTGATGAAGGTATTTAAAGTCTGATGCGGAGAGACAAGAATGATACATCCTCCTTTTATTAAGCGCATCGTCTTGCGCAACTACAAGAGCATCGGCTACAGCGATGTATGTTTGCGCCCGCTAACTTATCTGGTTGGGCACAATGGTGCAGGCAAAAGTAATTTCATGGATGCTCTGCATTTCGTACGCGACGCGCTGTTCAATTCGCTGGATAGTGCCTTGAATGAGCGCGGCGGCATCAACGAAGTGCGCCGACGTAGCGGTGGTCATCCCACACATTTCGCACTTCGTATCGAGTTTGTCATGCACGGTGGCCAAGCCGCTCACTATGGCTTCGTCATAGGAGCGTTGAAGAATGGCGGTTACGAGGTTCAAAGAGAAGAGTGTGTTATCGCAGGTATTGGCAAAGGCCCATTCTTCCGAATCGACAAAGGCAAATTACGTGACAGCAGCGAAGCGACCTTTCCGTCTGTCACTGCGGATAGGCTAGCATTGGTAGCCGCTTCAGGGCTAACGGCTTTCCGCCCGGTATTCGATGCCTTGACTGCGATGGGGTTCTATAACCTCAACCCCAAGCTGATGCGCGAATTACAGAAGCCGCAAGATGGCCGACTGTTGCGGCCGTCTGGGGAGAACATCGCCAGCGTGATCGGTCATTTGGAAAAAGTAGCACCTACCCAGATGGCGCTGATCCAGGAGTATTTGCACTCCGTGGCACCGATGGTGCATGGCGTGGAACGCAAGCCTATTGGGCCAATGGAAACATTGGAGTTTCGCCAGGATATGGCGGGCTCCAAGCACCCCTGGCGCTTCCTTGCTCAAAATATGTCCGATGGCACCTTGCGTGCCTTGGGTGTTCTGGCCGCGTTATTACAGGGTAATGTGGATTATTCACCAACTTTGATCGGCATTGAGGAACCTGAAACTGCACTTCATCCTGCAGCGAGCGCTGCGCTGCGTGAGGCGTTGGTGCGTGCGTCCAAAACTACGCAAATCCTGGTAACCAGCCACAGCCCGGACCTGCTGGATGACCGTAACATCGACGAAGATGCCGTGCTGGCCGTAGTATCAGAGGCAGGGGAAACCAAGGTTGCGCCGCTAGATGAAGGATCGCGCCAAATGATGCGGGATCACCTGTTCTCGGCAGGAGAACTGCTGCGCATGAACCAACTGGCACCTGATCGCATGAGCATAGATCAACAGAACAAGGCTGCCTCTGGTGACCTTTTCAGTGAGACAGAATCCTCATGATCCAAATAGCCAGCATTGTAGAAGGCCATGGCGAGGTGGCCGCACTACCTGTGCTACTGCGCCGCTTGAACGAGTGGCGCCCCGGACATTGCTATGCGCAGGCGCTACCGCCCATTCGCGTGCATCGAGACCGCTTCCTCAATCGAGAAGACGAGTTTCGCAAGCAACTGCTGTTAGCAGCCGCCAAGTGTGGTGAGCAGGGGTGGATTTTGGTGGTGCTGGACGCCGATGACGATTGTCCAGTCGAACTGGCGGCTGACATCTATCAGCGCGCAAGGCAGCATGTGCCGCACCGACGCTTGTCGGTAGTGTTGCCAAAGCGAGAATACGAAGCCTGGTTCATTGCCGCAGCACGATCGCTCGACGGGTGCAGGGGATTTCGTTGTCCAGATGAACTTCCAGCCGACGCAGAGACACCACGAGACGCAAAAGGCTGGTTACGCCAGAATATGGGAAGCCAAACCTATAGCGAAGTACTAGATCAGCCTGCTTTCACCGCTTACTTCGATCTGCAACAGGCACTTGATAACAGCCGATCATTCCGCAAGTTGTGCAAAGAGTGGCAAGCCAACGTCGTCGATATGAACGTGGATTGAAGCATGAAATTTCGTATCGCTGCCCCAGCTTAACTCGCCTAACCGGCTACCCGGCTCGAACTGACGACCAGTGGCACGCCAATATTGTCGAAAGTGACGAGCAAAGGAGCACATCCTTCCTACAATCGGATGTGCAACGCCGCTCGCAGTCATGTCCGATTTGGACAACTTGGCATGAGTCCCTTTGATACCTGTGGATCCCTACTCCGGGACCAACCAGGACGCTCGGAAGCGGCTGTGAACGCTTAGCTTTGGCGTTACCTGAGCCATGGCATTGGTCAGACGCTCATCCAGCCCCCAGGGGGGGTTGATGACCAGCATACCGCTTCCATACATGCCGCGGGCACCCGCCTCAGGGGCGCGCAGCAGCAATTCGCTTTGCCAGATCTTGCGAATTCCGCTGTCACGCAGGCCTGCCAGCAGCGCTTGATGGTGTTCGGCAGGTAATAACGGATACCAGATCATCACCACGGCATGCCTGGCTTTCTCGAGCACGTAGGTCGTGCTCTCCACCACTTCGTGATACTCGACCTTGCGCTCGTAGCTGGGATCCATCAACACACACACCCTGGGGGTCGATGCCGGTACCTGGTGGCGCAGGCCGGCCAGTCCATCGCCGAAGATACGCGTCGCCCGCTTGGGCAGCGACTGGCTGGCGAGATGTTCGTGCTCACCGGGGTGCAGTTCGAACAGGGTCAGCCGATCCTCCGAGCGCAGACGCTGGGCGAGCCACCAGGGGGAACCCGGATAGCAGGAGAGCGTATTGGCATCTGGCTGAGCAGTGACCACGGCCTCAAGCCAGGCACTGAGAAGTGGATCGGCCAACTGCTGGCGATGTTGCCAAAGCGGTAAAACGCCCTCACGGTACTCCAGCAGCCGCTGTGTCTCTTCGGTAGCCAGCGGATAGAAGCCTCTGCCCGCATGGGTATCTACATATGTAATTGCTGATTTTTTACGTAACAGATGATCAATGACGGCATAGAGCGTCAGATGCTTCTGAACATCGGCGAAGTTACCGGCATGGTAGGCGTGTTGGTATGACAGCATGAGGATGCCTATATAAACAGAACGCCCGCTATGGGAGCATAGCGGGCGTTCTAGAGCAATACAGGGTTTTTTTGCGGCTTATTGACCGTTGCCTGTCGGGGTCAGCGTGATTTCTACACGACGGTTTTGCGCCCGTCCCTGCTCGGAATCGTTGCTGGCAACGGGCCGGGTAGCACCGTAGCCCAAGGTGTTCAGACGCATGGAGGAAACGCCATTCTGGCTCAGGTAACGCCCTACCGATTCGGCACGGCGCTCGGAAAGCCGCTGGTTATAATCCGCGTTACCCGTGCTGTCGGTGTGGCCAGCAATATTGACGCGGGTATCCGTGTACTGGGTCAACACATTGGCCACTTCATTGAGTGCACTGCGTGCGTCGCTGGTCAGCTCAGCAGAGTCGAAACCGAAGGTGACGCTGCTGGGCATGTTCAGCACGATGTCATCGCCACGACGGTCGATCTCAATACGTGATCCCTGCAGGTTTTCACGCAGCTGCTGCTCCTGGCGGTCCATGTAGGCCCCCACCCCAGCACCGGCAGCGGCGCCAACAGCTGCGCCGATCAAGGCCCGATCACGACGGCTGGTGCTTCCATCACCAGACAAGGCACCGGCGGCGGCACCAATGGCAGCCCCCACGCCCGTACCTACGGCAGTGCTGGAGCGTTGTGTTTGGCCGCCATAAGGGTCGGTGGTGGCACAGCCCGCCACCAGAATAGCCGCCGCCAACGGGGTCAGTAGTCGGAACATACGCATCACTTACTCCTTTTTACGATTAGGTTCTGCCCTTGTGATCACTGTTCACTCATCGCTGATCAGTGCCAGCAATTCGTTCAAGAATAATAGACCTTGAGGAGAAGCACGCAGCTTTTCAGGCATTTCCACCAAAAGTCCTTTTTTGTGAGCACTTTGTAAACGGTCGAGTAACCGTTCCACAGGCTGCCCCGTATTCGCTTGCCACGCCTGCAGGCTTACTCCTTCCGTCAACCGCAGCGCATTCATGGCAAATTCCAGCGGCAGCTCATCAGCATCGATCAACTGCTGGCCTGCCACAAAACCACGTGGATCGTTGAAACGCCTCAAATAAGACTGAGGTTGGCGGGTTTTCCAACGGCGTTCGATCTGCCATTGGCCATTCCTATCGATATGCGTCAGCTTGCCGTGGGCACCCGCCCCAATGCCCAGATAATCGCCAAAACGCCAATAGTTCAGATTGTGCTGGCTTTGTAAGTCGGGGCGCGCATAGGCCGATATTTCATAACGCTGTAGCCCTGCCTGTTCAAGGCGCTCATGCCCCGCCTCCTGAATGTCCCACAGCGCTTCCTCTTCAGGTAACGGAGGTGGGTGTGAAAAAAAAGCCGTATTGGGTTCCAGGGTCAGCTGGTACCAGGAGAGATGCTCTGGCGACAGTGCCAAGGCCTGGTCGATGTCTTCCATGGCCTGTTCGGGCGTTTGCTGGGGAAGCCCATGCATCAAGTCAATGTTGATATTCTCGAAGCCCGCCGACCTGGCCTGCCCCACGGCCGTCAATGCCTCTTGCCCGCTGTGGATACGCCCAAGCGCTTGCAGTTGAGCGGGCCTGAAACTTTGCACGCCCAGCGAAAGCCGGTTGATACCCGCCTCACGGTAACCGACGAAACGCTGCTGCTCAGTCGTGCCTGGGTTGGCTTCCAGGGTGATCTCGATCGATGGTGCAAACGCCAAACGCTGCTGAATGCCCTGAAACAGCCGCTGATAGAAGTCCGGCGAGAGCAGGCTAGGCGTCCCGCCGCCAATGAAGATCGTTTGCAGAGGGCGTTCGGCTGCCAGAGGAAGATCGTGCTCCAGATCAGCCAATAGCGCAGCCAGGTACGCCTCTTCAGGGAGCCCCTGGGCGCCTGGCTCGTGAGAGTTGAAATCGCAATAAGGGCACTTGCGGACACACCACGGGGTGTGGATGTAAAGCGACAGGGGCGGCAGTGCCTCAGCCATGCGCCACCTTCAGGATATCCACGAGATCGTGCAGCGCACGCCCGCGGTGGCTCAATCGGTTCTTGGACTCTGACGCCAGCTCAGCCACGCTCATGCCTTGATCCGGTAACCAGAACAGAGGATCGTAACCAAACCCACCATCCCCACGGGGATGCGCCAGAATTTCACCTTCCCAGCTGCGCTGTACGATGACGGGGACAGGGTCTTCGGCATGACGCAAATAGACCAGCACACACCAGTAGCGGCCACTACGCTGGCCTTCCGCACAGTCGGCAAGCGCCGCCAGCAGTTTCTGATTGTTGCGTTCGTCACTCTTCGGCTCACCGGCATAACGCGCAGAGTAGATACCCGGTGCTCCTTGCAGTGCATCCACCTCCAGCCCCGAATCGTCTGCCAGGGCAGGTAACCCGCTGACTCGGCTGGCTTCACGGGCTTTTAACAGCGCATTCTCAACGAAGGTCAGTCCGGTTTCTTCCACGTCTTGCACGCCAAACTCTGCCTGTGCTCTTACATCGAGCCCAAGCGGGGCAAGCAACTGATTGAACTCTTTAAGTTTTCCTGCGTTTCCACTGGCCAGGACAAGCGTCGTACCCGTCGACATATCGAAACCTCCAAACAGGGAGCCTCAGTTTACGCTTATCGGAAACGCAGCTAAAGCACACGAAATGTAACTATCAGAATTTTAATCATCACAACGCAATGACCATAAAACTGGCTATTTTATATATAAAAATCAAATACTTATTCAGAAATATCAAAACAGCATAAAAATATTCAAATTACTTTACTCATTATTTTAGTAACAATTCTTTACGAAAATCATCTTATAGACAACAGTCATAAGGTCACCTGCTGACGCTCTCCTTTGAATGAGGCTTTCCCCATGTCCCAGCAAAAGACCCAAGGCTTGGTGTACATCGTCAGCGTACCGCCCTTGCCTTGGGTCGAGGAGCGGGAGCGGTTGCTGCCCTTGACGGTGCCTTCCAACGTATCGCCTTCGAAGGTAAATTCTGCTGGAACCGTGCCACGGGTTTCAGGGTGTTCGACGGTGTCGCCGTCCTGGGTAATGCGCCACTCGGCGGTGAATAGCGTGCCGTATAGACGTGAAGCGTGCCAAGCCGATGATCGTTTCATGTTAGCTACCTCGGTAACCACAAGGGCCGCTCATGTTGAGCGGCCCTTGTAGTGTAGCAGTCGACATACCCCCCGTTACTGAATACTACATAACGGCAAAGGCTTTTTCGGCGGCATCCAGCGTGAGCTGGATATCTTCTGGGGTATGGGCGCTGGACATGAAGCCCGCTTCGTAGGCAGACGGTGCAAGATAGACGCCATGGTCGAGCATCGCACCAAAGAAGCGGCGGAAAGCATCCGGGTTGCACGCCGTGGCCTGAGCGAAATTATCGACCCGCGATTGCGAGGTGAAGAAAACGCCGAACATTCCCCCCGCCGACTGGGTCAACATGGGTACCCGCGCGGCGTTGGCACGCTCCTGCAGGCCGTTACACAGGGTTTGCACACGCTGGGTAAGAGCATCATGGAAACCCGGCACCTGCAGCTTGGTGAGCAGCGCGACGCCTGCGGCCATGGCCAGCGGGTTACCCGACAAGGTGCCTGCCTGATACACCGGGCCAAGCGGCGAGATGTTCTGCATGATGTCACGCTTGCCGCCGAACGCCCCGACCGGCATGCCCCCGCCCACGACCTTGCCCAGGCAGGTGAGGTCAGGCGTGATGCCGTAATAGGCCTGGGCCCCGCCCAGGGCCACACGGAAGCCGGTCATCACCTCGTCGAAAATCAGCAAACTACCGTACTGGTCGCACACACGGCGCAGGGTTTCCAGGAAACCAGGCTGGGGTGGGATACAGTTCATGTTGCCCGCCACCGGCTCGACGATGATGCAGGCAATCTGCTCGCCGATCTCGGCAAAGCACGCTTCCACGCCTTCCGGGTCATTATAAGAGAGCGTGATGGTGTGCTCGGCAAGCGCGGCAGGCACACCGGGCGAGCTGGGCTCACCGTGGGTCAGCGCGCCAGAGCCCGCCTTGACCAGCAACGAATCCGAGTGGCCATGGTAGTTGCCTTCGAACTTGACGATCTTGTCTCTTCCCGTGGTGCCCCGCGCCAGCCGGATGGCCGACATGGTCGCCTCGGTACCGGAGCTGGTCATGCGGACCATTTCCATGGACGGAATCATCTCGCAGATCAGGTCCGCCATGGTGGTCTCTACTGCCGTAGGCGTGCCAAAGGAGAGCCCATTATCCAGGCGCGCCCGCACGGCGGCGAGCACGTCCTGGTCGGCATGACCGGTAATCATCGGCCCCCAGGAACCGATATAGTCGATGTAACGATTGCCCTCGACGTCGAACAGGTAGGCCCCCTGGGCGCGCTCCATGAACACCGGGGGACGATGCAAGCCTTTGAAGGCGCGCACCGGCGAGTTCACGCCACCGGGAATATGGCGACTGGCCAGATCAAATAATTCTGCAGATGTGGTCATGGCATCCTCTATAGCAATAGCTGACGGACAATAAAAATCAAAAGCGTGCAGGGCGTGATAGACGTTGAGGCAAACACTGCCCGCTGGGCGGCTGATAGCCGTGTGACAAACTCTCCCAGGTAAAGTGCTGTGCCTGTTCGCAAGCCGTAGGTAAGCGCTCACCTACCGCTAAACGAGCGGCCAGGGCGGAAGCCAGCGTACATCCGGACCCGTGAAATACTTCCGGCAGCCTGGGCCACTGCCACTGGCGAGTGGTATCGGGCGAATGCAGTGTGTTGACCACCTGCTGCCCGCTGCCGGGCAGAGGCTCATCCGTGGCGGTGACCAGTACCGCCTGGCACCCGCGCGATAACAACGAAACAGCGCGGGCCGTATCATCGAACGGTGCGTCGATCTCAGGCGTGAGCGCGATCAGTTCATGACGGTTGGGCGTCAGGATATCCACAAGGGGAAGCAGACGGTCACTATAAAGCTTCTGCAAACGGGGTATGGATAACTCAGTGCCGCCGCCCGCTTTCAAGACGGGGTCTGCCACCACCGGTACACCCGGAAAACGCCGCACGATCTGCTCGGCCGCACGCAAGGTCGCTTCGTCCGCCAGCAAGCCTAGCTTGATGGCGGCAATCTGCATGTCGACCAGCGCTTCTGCCATTTGCCGCATGGCAGCTGCATCGGCTGGCAATACCGTGGTGACATTATGGCAGTTCTGCACGGTCAGGGCGGTGGGAATGGTCACTGCCCAGCCACCACACGCGGCGATGGCTTCGCTATCGGCGACCAGTCCAGCGCCGCCGGTAGGGTCATGGCCTGCCAATACCAGTACAACGGGAGGAAGTGGTTGGCGCATCAAAAGGGTTTCACTACCGCCAGAAGAATGATGGCGATCAGGGCCACGACAGGGGCCTCATTGAACCAGCGGAAGAACACGTGGCTCTTGGTGCAGCGATCCTGGGCCAACTGCTTCAAATAGATCAGACATACGTGGTGATAGGCCACCAGCAATACCACCAGCGTCAGCTTCACGTGCATCCAGCCCTGAGTGAACCAGGCAGGTACCAGGTAAAGCAGCCAGCCGCCAAACAGCAGCACGACGATCATGGAGGGCGTCATGATGCCGCGATAAAGCTTGCGCTCCATGGTCTTGAAGTAGTCGATGGCCTGGACATCCCCCTTGTCGCGCGCCATCGCGTGGTACACGTATAGCCGTGGCAGATAGAACAGTGCAGCAAACCAGGTCACAACGGCCATCAGGTGAATGGCCTTTATCCACTCGTACATGGTCTCTCCTTAATAGGTGCGCTCATTGCGAAACAGTGGGGTCACGGGGGTCAGAATGACGTGTATCGGTATAGTGGTAATAGCGCTCGATGGCGCCGCGAGTAATGATACCTGAAATTCGCTGCTGCTTTGGCCGGTAGCCATGAATCACGTAGAGCGCATCCAGCGTATTGTCCTGCAGCTTGAGGAAGGCTTCCGACAGGGTGGCCTGCAAACCGATGGGGGCCATTTCCAGCCGCTGCCCGGGAATTTCCAGCAGGTCGATCAACTCCTCCTCTTGCGCGGCTCCCTCTTTCAAGGCTTCGTCATGCTCCAGCAACCAACGGGCCAGCTCTGCCGCTTTCAAGCCCAATACCGGCTTGTCGTCGCTGGATCGTTCGATCACCAGCCAGGTAGGGTTGGTCTCCAGCCGCTGGCGGGCCTGCTCGAGGGTGATCATGCGCTCGGTACGCACCAGAGAGCGCTCCATGACCGCCGGCACCGACACTCTGGAAAGTGCCTGCATCAACGGCTGCTGCAAGGGGTGCATGCCATACCGCACCGAACTGACGAAAAACCCTTCACAGCCCGTCAACTGTCGCGAGGTCAGGCAAGCCACCACCACCGCCAGCATGCCAGGCAACATCATGTGGGGGATGTGGGTCAACTCCAGCAGTGCCATCAAGGCCGCCAGCGGAGCCTGCAGCACAGCGCCCATCATGGCGGCCATCCCCAGCATGGCATAAATCCCGGGATCTGCCGCCTTGTCGGGCCATAGCCAGCCACCCAGCATGCCTGCCAGTGCGCCGGTGGCTGCGCCCGACACCAGCACGGGGCCGATGATACCGATCGGCACCCCGCCCGCCACGGTCAGGGCCGTGATCAGCAGTTTGCCGATCATCAGCGCCAGCAATACGCTAACGGTCAGTTGGTTATTCAGCGCCGCGGCCAGGCTATCGTAGCCAATGCCCTGTATTTCAGGAAACCACCACGCCAGTGCTCCCGTGGCCACTCCAACGCTGCCCAGCCTCAGCCATAACGGCAGCCCTTGCAGGAAGGCATGGCGTGCCAGATGAATGAATACGCCAGCCATCAGGCCAATCACCAGCCCCGTCACCACTATCCAGGGCAGGTTCATCAGCGAGCCAAGCGCTACTTCAGGGATGCGGAAGGCTGGCTCGTTGCCATACGCCAGCTGGGCCACCAGCGCACCCATGGTAGATGCCAGAATCACGGGCATGAAGCTCATCAGGGTGTACTCCATCATGACCACTTCCATGGCAAAGATGACCCCCGCGATGGGCGTATTGAAAGAGGCAGAAATACCTGCCGCCGTTCCACAGGCCACCAGCACACGCAGGCTGTTGTGCGGCAGCCGCAGCCGCACCCCCAGGCCACTGGAAGCCGCCGCCCCCAGATGAATCGCTGGTCCTTCACGGCCAGCAGAGAGACCGCCCAACACCGATACCACCCCGACCCACCACTGGTTGAGCCAGTTACGCAGTGGAAAACGGCCCTGATGGTAGGTCAGGCGCTCGATGACATGGCCGACGCCCAGCTTGCGTGCGGTGGCCTTCTGACGATACAGCAGCACACCGATGACGCTCACGGCCAGCAGGGGCAGCAGCGCTCTGACCCACGGGGGCAGCGCTTCGAAGCCTTCCGGGTTACCGTCCGGCATGTACAGCGCGGCTCCCGCCTCCAGCAGCAGCCTGAATGCCACCATGACGGCCCCGGTCATGACACCAGACACCAGCCCCAGCACACACAGTTGCGGCAAGGCATCCACATTGGCCAGCTGGCGACGAAAACCCTCTAAGGTGAAATCTGACCGCGAAAAACCTGCCACAACGCTCGTCCTTGGTTGGGTAGAGTGGGTCTACGACACGCAGTGCTCTTCTGCGCCTGCTCTCTTGTGTATCATAGCTGGAGACACATCAACAGCCTCGCAAAACTTGCCAGGCTGCTAATTACCGCTGCCAGGACTGTGCAGAAGGCGCAAGGAGTGATCTGTGATAAACGTTGGCATTGTAGGCGGCACTGGCTACACCGGTGTTGAACTTCTGAGGCTACTGGCCCAGCACCCCGAGGTAAATGTTCAAGCGATAACGTCGCGCTCGGAAGCAGGCGTCAAGGTCTGTGACATGTACCCCAACCTGCGAGGCCACTACGATACCCTGACCTTCAGTGAGCCCGATGCCAAGGCCCTGGGGGCCATGGACGCCGTCTTTTTTGCCACCCCTCATGGCGTGGCCCACGCGCTGGCAGGCGAGCTATTGGCCAACGGAACCCGCGTCATCGACCTGTCGGCCGACTTTCGCCTGCGCGATGCCGACGAGTGGAGCCGCTGGTACGACCAGCCCCATGGCGCCCCTGAACTGTTGAAGGAGGCGGTCTACGGTTTGCCGGAAATGCATCGTGAAAAGATCAAGACCGCACGTCTGATCGCGGTGCCCGGCTGCTACCCCACGGCGGTTCAACTGGGTTACCTGCCGCTGCTGGAAGCGGGCCTGATCGACCCGAATCAGCTGATTGCCGACTGCAAGTCCGGGGTGACCGGCGCTGGGCGGGGTGCCAAGGTCGCCTCGCTGCTGGCCGAAGCCAGCGAGTCCATGAAAGCCTACGGTGCAGGCGGCCATCGCCATCTGCCGGAAATCCGTCAGGGCCTGGGCGACATGCAGCCAGACACCGTGGGATTGACCTTCGTCCCCCACCTGACACCCATGATCCGCGGCATCCACGCCACGCTCTACAGCACCCTCAGCACCGAGCCAGGCGACTTGCAGGCGCTGTTCGAAAAACGCTTTGCCAATGAGCCGTTCGTGGACGTCATGCCCGCCGGCAGCCACCCGGAAACCCGCAGCGTAAAAGGCAACAATACCTGCCGCATCGCCGTGCATCGTCCGGGCAACGGCAATACGGTGGTGGTACTTTCCGTCATCGACAACCTGGTCAAGGGCGCCTCCGGCCAGGCCATCCAGAACCTGAACCTGATGTTTGGCTTCGATGAGCAGATGGGCCTCAACGCCCCCGCTCTGATGCCTTAAACACCTCACAAAACCAGCATGCAGAGGGCAGCTCAGAGAGGAGGTCATTTGCCAAGGAAGGCAAATGTAGCTTCCATGGAAGGATTCACAGCGCCTCCTCGGCGAGTTGCCCTCTGCTTGATATACCAACGCAATAGTTGACCATTTTGCTGGGAATTACCCATAATCCCCCCATGCCATCTATTCGTTCCTAAAGCTCGCGGGAGGTACCCATGAGCGGTGCAGAAGCTTTTGTTCCAACCCCTTTAATGCTGTCCGACAGTGCGCGCCAGCGCATCAAGGCACTCATGGCCGAAGAGCACAATCCAGCCCTCAAGCTGCGTGTCTATGTCACCGGTGGTGGCTGTTCCGGCTTTCAGTATGGTTTTGACTTTGCCGACAACGTGGCAGAGGACGACACCCTGATCGAATTTGGAGATGCCACGCTGGTGGTAGACCCGCTCTCCTACCAATACCTGGTCGGCTCTACCGTGGACTACGAAGAGGGCCTGGCAGGGGCGCGTTTTCGCGTGCAAAACCCCAATGCCACCACCACCTGCGGCTGTGGTGCCTCGTTCATGGTATGACCAGCGTTGGTCGCAACGACTTCCCCATGACTTGACGCCTTGGCGGTTTCTCGCCAAGGTAAAAAGGTCAATAACGGTTCATCGACCGGTTTATAAGAAGAAACACGCTATAAACGGTGACGGAAACCACATAAAACTCGGGGAAACTAATGAAACACTTTTTTACCACCTCCGCTATCGCCACTGCCGTTGCACTGGGCTTGGGCAGTACCACTGCGTTTGCTGACACACCCACGGTCAATGTGGTGACTGACCCAAGCTTTGTGCCCTTCGAGATGCTCGACCCCGAAACCGGTGAAATGATCGGCTTCGACATGGACATCATCAACGAAATCGCCGAACGGGCTGGCTTCGAAGTCAATCTCACCACCATGGAGTTCGCGGGCATCATTCCGGCCGTCCAGACCGGCAGCCAGGAAATTGCCATTGCCGGTGTGACCATCACCGAAGAGCGTGCGCAGATCGTCGACTTCTCTGATCCCTACTACGACTCGGGCCTGCAGATCATCGTGCGTGCCGACAACGATGACGTAGAGTCCATCGAAGACCTGGCCGGGCTCTCCATCGCCACGCGCATCGGCTCCACCAGCTACGACTTCCTGCAAGAGCAGCTGGGCGACGACGCCGATATCACTCCCTATCCAGGCAATAGCGACATGTACATGGCCCTGCTGGGGCGTAACGTCGATGCCGCGTTCTACGATGCCCCCAACGTTGCCTACTTCTCGCAAACACGCGGTGAAGGTCGCACCAAGGTCGTCGGCCCCCTGTACGAAGGCCAGCAGTACGGCATCGTTTTCCACAAGGGTAGCCAGTGGGTAGAACCCGCCAATGAAGCACTCGCGGCCATGCGTGAAGACGGCACCTACGACGAGATTTACCAGAAGTGGTTTGGTGAGTCCTCCGACGAAGAGTAAGCACTGTCTGAGGTAAGTGCATTATCTCGCGTTTACAGGGCCGGGCGGCCTAGCCCCCGGCCCTGAATCATTGTGTGGTGCTGTTCTGGAGACGTCACGTGGAAGTCACTTTTCAATTCGACTGGGCGGCCGCTTTCCGCTCGATTCCCTACTTGTTACCCGGTATTCCGTGGACACTGCTGATCTCGTTCGGCGGCCTGGCCATTGGCTTTTTCATCGGCATCTTCTTTGGCCTGCTGCGCATCAGCCGCACGCGCTGGCTACGCTGGCCAGCTATCCTGTATGTCGAAGTCTTTCGCGGTACGCCCATCCTGGTGCAGGTGCTGTTCATTTTCTACGGCCTGCCCCAACTGCTGGGTGGCCCCATCAATGCGCTGGTGGCCGGCATTGCCGCCATTGCCGTCAATTCAGGGGCCTATATCTCCGAAATCGTACGTGGAGGCGTGCAGTCGATCGAACGCGGGCAACGCGAAGCATCGCTGTCGCTGGGGCTCTCCCGAGCGCAGTCGTTTCGTTACGTCATCTGGCCTCAAGCCTTCCGCCGCATGATCCCTCCGCTGGGCAACCAGGGCATCATCAGCATCAAGGACACCTCGCTGTTTTCCGTCATCGGGGTGGGCGAGCTGGTGCGCCAAGGGCAGATCTACATTGCCACCACCTTCACGGCGCTGGAAGTCTATTTCATGGTCGCCCTGATGTACCTGGCCATTACCTGGACCCTCTCTATCATCCTGCGCCAGTTGGAACGGCGCGGCGTCGTTGGCCAATAAGGAGCGCACAATGACTTCGACCTCATCGCCCATTGTGCAAATGCAGAAGCTCAACAAGCACTTTGGCAGCCTGCATGTGCTCAAGAACATCGATCTGGAAATCGTCCCTGGGGAAGTCGTCGTCGTAATCGGCGCCAGCGGCTCTGGTAAATCCACGCTGATCCGCTGCATCAACGGGCTGGAAGAGTTTCAGTCCGGCAGCCTCGATGTCGATGGCAATACGCTGCTGCCCGATGGCAAAAGCAGCAAGGCCCTGCAAACCATCCGCACCGAAGTCGGCATGGTGTTCCAGCAGTTCAACCTCTTCCCCCATCTGAGCGTCATCGACAACATTACCCTGGCCCCCATGAAAGTGCGTGGCTGGAGCCGTAAGGATGCCGAAGAGACGGCTCAGCGGCTGTTGGAACGCGTCGGCATTGCCGATCAGGCACAGAAGTACCCCAGCCAGCTCTCTGGAGGGCAGCAGCAGCGGGTCGCCCTGGCCCGCGCGCTGGCCATGGAACCCCGGCTCATGCTCTTCGACGAGCCCACCTCGGCGCTAGACCCGGAGATGATCGGTGAAGTGCTGGACGCCATGCGTGAGCTGGCCAAGGAAGGCATGACCATGGTCATCGTGACCCATGAAATGGGCTTTGCGCGGGAAGTAGCCGACCGCGTCATCTTCATTCACAAAGGGGAAATCACCGAGCAAGGGCCACCGGAACAGCTGTTCGATGCACCTCAGCATGAACGCACCCAGTCCTTCTTGGCGCGCGTATTGAAGCACTAGCAGCCCATCAGGGTACCTCCGCGACAGGCCTGTCCTTGCGACAGGCCTTTTTTTTGCCTGTGGATAATATTTTTTTCTCGGCTGCCACTATCGGGCTAACACCCGCGCCATGGGCATCTTTCAACGCATATGATGGTCACCAGATCACTTGTTCACAGGTGCGGTAACAAGCGCGGTAGCCAGCGGTGGATAAGCCGTCGTTAACCTGGCCTGTGGGTAAGTAAGCTTTTCATCCACAGCTCTGTCACCGCTTCTACGCAGGCACTCCGCCGGTTCGCCACTGCTTGGTCAACAATACAAACCCATGATATATATGGGAAAAAACCATTTATCAACAGATTTTGTCCACACCATTAGTTACTACATTTACAGAACTTCTCTTATATATTTTTATTTTGTTATTAATCTATAAACTCGCTGATAGCAGGGGTGTGGAAAAACCTGACGGTTACCCACAGGAGGTTTATACTGGCGGGCTTATTCAAACAGCGGTGATCCGCTGACCACATCATCCGTGCCTTGGGCACAAGACGAGGTGTCTCTTGAACTACCCCGACCGCTTTGACGTGATTGTCATCGGCGGTGGCCATGCGGGAACCGAAGCCGCATTGGCCTCTGCTCGCATGGGCTGTCAAACCCTATTGCTGACCCACAACATCGAGACGCTGGGCCAAATGTCCTGCAATCCCGCCATTGGTGGGATCGGCAAGAGCCATCTGGTCAAGGAGATCGATGCGTTGGGTGGTGCCATGGGGCTAGCCACGGATTTGGGCGGCATCCAGTTTCGAGTACTCAACGCACGTAAGGGGCCTGCCGTACGCGCGACCCGCGCCCAGGCAGACAGGATTCGCTACAAGGCCGCCATTCGCGGCATGCTGGAAAACCAGCCGAACCTGACGATTTTTCAGCAGGCGGCTGGCGACCTCATTGTGGATAGCGACACCGTACGTGGTGTCGTGACCGAGACCGGCATCCGTTTTCATGCCGAGTCGGTGGTACTGAGCACGGGCACGTTCCTTGGCGGGGTTATCCACATCGGGTTGGATCAAAGCCGTGGTGGCCGCGCAGGCGACCCGCCTTCCAATGCGCTGGCCGAGCGACTGCGGGCTCTGCCTTTTCACGTCGACAGGTTGAAGACCGGTACCCCTCCGCGTATCGATGCCAAATCCGTCGACTTTTCACAGCTGGAAGAGCAGCCAGGTGACACGCCTACGCCGGTCATGTCCTATCTGGGGCATCGAGGCATGCATCCTCAGCAGGTGAGCTGCCATATTGCGCACACCAACGAGCGCACCCACGAGATCATCCTGAACAACCTCGATCGTTCCCCCATGTACTCTGGGGTAATCGAAGGCATCGGCCCCCGCTACTGCCCGTCGATCGAAGACAAGGTGCATCGCTTCGCCGACAAATCGAGCCATCAGGTGTTCATCGAACCGGAAGGTCTGGATACCCACGAGCTCTACCCCAACGGGATCTCCACCTCACTGCCCTTCGATGTGCAGCTGCAGGTCGTGCGCTCCATCAAAGGGTTGGAAAACGCCCATATCACGCGCCCGGGTTATGCCATCGAGTATGACTTCTTCGACCCGCGGGATTTGAAGCACTCGCTGGAAACCAAATTTATCCACAACCTGTTTTTTGCCGGGCAGATCAACGGCACCACTGGCTACGAAGAAGCGGGTGCTCAAGGGTTGCTGGCGGGGCTCAACGCGGCACGGCGAGCCAAGCAGCTGGAGGCGTGGTACCCACGTCGTGACGAGGCGTATCTAGGCGTTCTGGTGGATGACCTGATCACCATGGGCACCAAGGAACCCTATCGCATGTTCACGTCGCGCGCCGAGTATCGGCTGCTGCTGCGTGAAGACAATGCCGACCTCCGCCTGACCGAGCAGGGCCGCCAGCTGGGGTTGGTCGATGACACCCGCTGGGCGGCTTTCAGCCAGAAACGTGAGGCCATCGAGCGTGAAGCCACGCGCTTGTCCAGCGCTTGGGTACATCCCAACAGCCCGGCTGCCGCCAGCATCGCCGAGAAAACCGGCAAGCCGCTGTCGCGGGAGTACTGCCTGAGCGATTTGCTGAAGCGCCCTGAACTGACCTACGCCGATATTGCTGACCTGCCGGGCATGGAAAGCGGCGGCGTGGAGGATGAAGCTGTCGCCGAACAGGTGCAGATTCAGGCCAAGTATCAGGGGTACATCGATCGTCAGCAGGACGAAATCGATAAGCTCAAGCGCCACGAAGCCACTGCGCTCCCCGCTGAGCTGGATTATCACAACGTGGAGGGGCTTTCCCACGAGATTCGCCAGAAGCTCAGCGCCGCGCGGCCGGAAACCCTTGCCCAGGCTGCCCGTATCTCTGGAGTGACGCCTGCTGCCGTCTCGATACTGCTGATTCACCTGAAAAAGCGCCGCCTGATCAGCCATACCGAGGTCGCCAACGGATGAGTTTCTTGCCGCCGCTGATTGAAAGTCTGCCCGCTAGCGTGGCCCCCAGACTGGAGCAAGGGCTGTCCCAACTGGATATCGCCATTACGCCCATCCAGCGTGAGCAGCTGCTGGGGCTGCTGGCGCTATTGCACAAGTGGAACCGGGCTTATAACCTCACCGCCGTACGCGACGTTGATGAAATGGTGTCTCGCCACGTGCTGGACAGCGCGGCGGTGGCGCCCTTCATACGGGGGCCCCGACTTCTGGACGTAGGCGCCGGGCCAGGCTTGCCTGGGCTGGTGCTGGCGATTTTGAAGCCCGAGCTTCAGGTGACGCTGCTGGACAGCAACGGCAAGAAGGTTCGCTTCCAGCGGCAGGCCGTCATGGAGCTGGCGCTGAGCAACGTGACGCCCACTCAGGCAAGAGTCGAACAGTTTGCGGGCCAGCACTTCGATCAGGTGATCTCGCGGGCCTTCGCCAGCTTGGTGGACTTCGTGACCTTGACGCGCCCGCTACCGACCGCCGACGGCCAGTGGCTGGCCATGAAGGGCCCCGGTGCCGATGACGAGCTGCGCGACCTGCCAGCAGGTGTTGAACTGAACGCTCGGCACCTGTTGAATGTACCCTTCGAGACGGCCGAGCGGCAGCTGTTGATCCTGACCCCAAAAGGAGTTGAGTAGTGAGCCAGATCATTGCCCTGACCAACCAAAAAGGCGGCGTGGGCAAGACCACTTCAGCCGTCAATCTGGCCGCCAGCCTGGCCGCCCTGGACCGGCGCGTACTGTTGGTCGATCTCGACCCCCAAGGGCATGCCAGCATGGGCAGTGGGATCGACAAGTACGATCTGGAAAAGAGCGTGCTGGACGTGCTGCTGGGGGAAACCTCGGCCAGCGACGCCATCGTGCGCGGTTTGTCGGTTCGTTACGATGTCTTGCCGGGCAATGGCGATTTGACGGCGGCGGAAGTCGAGCTGCTGGACGCCGAGCAGCGGCAGAGTCGCCTTTCTCAGGCGCTGGCCAGCGTGGCCGACGAATACGATGTGGTGCTGATCGACTGTCCGCCGTCGCTGAACATGCTCACGGTGAATGCGCTTACTGCAGCCCACGGCGTACTGATCCCGCTGCAGTGTGAATTTTACGCGCTGGAAGGACTCTCGGCGCTGCTGGATACCGTGGAACAGATCAAGCAGAGCGTGAATCCCGAGCTTGCCGTCTCCGGTATCCTGCGCACCATGTACGACAAGCGCACCAGCCTCACGCGGGAAGTGGACAAGCAGCTACGCGACTTTTTCGGCGATGCGCTGCTGAAAACCACCATTCCGCGCAACGTGAAAGTGGCAGAAGCGCCAAGCCATGGCCTTCCCGTGACCCAGTACGCCCGTTTTTCGCGGGGCAGCCAGGCCTACCGCGTGCTGGCCAAAGAGATGATTCGACGGTTGTCACTGTAACGCCTGTCGTTACGGCGGCTGTCGCTGTAAGGTTCGAAGTACGTAACGTTCAACGAGGGAAAGCGAATGACGCGTAAACGCGCGCTAGGACGTGGCCTGGATGCCCTGATTGGTGCGGGCGCCCGTCGTCGTGACAGTTTGGACCTGACCAACAGCGCCTCGCAAGGCACAGAGGCGCTGCTGCCGGAAGGCTCCGCCGCCGAGGTAACGCAGGACGATGCCCATGCCGAACGCCTGGAGCGGCTGCCGCTGGGGCAGCTGACGCGGGGCAAGTACCAGCCTCGCCGCGACATTCAGCCCGAGGCACTGGAGGAGCTGGCCGACTCCATTCGTGCCCAGGGGGTCATGCAGCCGATCGTCGTTCGCCCGATTGGCCCGGACCGCTATGAAATCATTGCCGGTGAACGGCGCTGGCGCGCTGCCCAACTGGCCGAGCTGGATGTCATTCCGGCGGTCATTCGCCATGTCAGTGACGACGTGGCGCTGGCGCTGGCGCTGATCGAGAACATTCAGCGTGAAAACCTCAATGCCATCGAAGAAGCGCTGGCGTTAAAACGCCTGGCAGAAGAGTTCGAGCTTACCCAGCAGCAGGTGGCCGATGCCGTGGGCAAATCCCGCACGCAGGTGGCCAACCTGCTGCGCTTGTTGGCTCTGGACCCGGAAGTGCAGACCCTGCTGGAGCGTGGCGATCTGGATATGGGGCATGCTCGTGCCCTGCTGTCGTTGAACAGCGCTCAGCAACGCCAGGTGGCCCATGAAGTGGTCAACAAGGACCTGACGGTGAGAGACACCGAGGCGCTGGTCAAGAAGGTGCACGACACTCAGCAGTCACCGGTAGCATCGGCCAAAAAAGTGGCCAAGACCGCCGATGTGGCGCGCCTCGAAACGCACCTGGGCGAGCTGCTGGGCGCGCCTGTCTCCATCGACCACGGTCAAAAGGGCAAAGGCAAAGTCACCATACGTTATACAAGCCTTGAAGAGCTGGATGGCATTCTTGCGCACATAAAGTAGCAGGCTAATGAAATAAGCGGCCTTTTTTTAACCCTTTGGTCGCAAGTAAACGCCAAAACGTGCGAAATCCGTGCAACTTCGGTTGAAGGTGTGATAGCGCTTCCCTATAATCCGCCGTGTTTGTCAAAAGCTTGCTTGGATGAACGGGCGTACTCGTTACCCCATTGAGCAGCAGCCCAGCCTGCACGGAGTCGTGGTCAAAGTGAAAAGTGCAGCGCCTGTCCGTCGGCGTCTATTGGATTTTCGGCGGCTGTTTCTTGCTCAGCTGGTGGTGATCTTGCTGGTGGCCATGTTGGCAAGCGTCATGGTCGGCATCGAGGCAGCAGGGTCTGCCTTGTCGGGGGGGCTGATTAGCCTTCTACCGACCATCTATTTTGTGTGGCGTGGTCAAAGGCAGCAGCGTAACCGCCAACCACAGCGTAATGTGCTCAACTTGTACCAGGCTGCAGCAGGCAAGTTTGGTTTGACGGTGGCGTTATTCGCCATAGTGCTGACGATAGCGCCCCCTTCAAACCCAGCTTTTTTCTTTGTCGCCTATGTGGTGGCCCAACTGATGCACTGGCTAGCCCCCTGGCTCGTGCGTGAGCGGTCAACCCCTTAAACTTGAGGAAGCAGTATGGCAGCGGATAACGAAATATCGGCCATCTATTACATACAGCACCACCTCCAGAACCTGACGTTCGGAAAGCACCCGGAAAATGGTTGGTCGCTTGCGTCCACCTCTGCCGAAGCGACCGAAATGGGTTTTTGGGCCATTCACCTGGACACGATGGGTTGGTCCATCGGCATGGGTGCTCTGTTCCTGTGGCTGTTCCATAAAGCGGGCAAGGCAGCGACCACCGGTGTTCCGGGCGGTCTGCAGAATGCCGTTGAAATGGTCATCGAGTTCATCGATAACCTGACTCGCTCTACCTTCCACGGCAACAACAAGAACATCGGCCCGATCGCCTTGACGCTGTTCATGTGGATTCTGCTGATGAACAGCCTCAAGCTGATCCCGCTGGACTACTTCCCGGAGCTGTTCGGCAAGCTGGGTGTGGGCTACATGAAAATCGTTCCCACCACCGACATCAACGCCACGCTGGGTATGGCCATCGGCGTCTTCCTGATGATCATCTACTACAGCTGCAAGGTGAAAGGTGTTGCTGGGTTCGGTAAGGAGCTGGCGCTGACGCCGTTCAATACCTGGCTGTTGGCACCGTTCAACCTGATTCTCGAAATCGTCGGCCTGCTGGTCAAACCGATCAGCCTTGGTTTCCGTCTGTTCGGCGCCATGTTTGCCGGTGAAGTTATCTTTATCCTGATTGCCCTGCTACCGTTCTGGGCGATCTGGATGCTGGATGTGCCGTGGGCCATCTTCCATATTCTGGTGGTTTCGCTGCAGGCCTTCATCTTTACGACACTGTCTATCGTTTACTTGAGCGCCGCGCACGAGCATCACTGAACCCGAGCAACGCTTTGCATTAAACCCTTAACCTAAACCCTTGAAATTAACGCACTATCAGGAGCTTCATCATGGAAATCGTCTACATTGCTGCCGCCATCATCATCAGTGTTAGCGCCCTGACCACTGGCTTTGGTTTCGCCATGCTGGGTGGCAAGCTGCTGGACAACACCGCTCGTCAGCCTGAGCTGAGCGACCAGCTGCAAACTCGTACCTTCATCATGGCCGGTCTGCTTGACGCCGTACCGATGATCGGTGTTGGTATCGCGATGTACCTGATCTTCGTTGTTGCCGGTTAATGCAGCTTGACCGAGCGGGCAACCGCTCGGTTTTGTTTCACACCGGTCGCCACGAATTTGTCAGAGGTACATCCCTGTGAATATCAACATGACGCTTATCGGGCAAACGATCGCCTTCGCGATCTTTGTCTGGTTTTGCATAAAGTATGTGTGGCCTCCGATCAGCAACGCGCTTCACGAGCGTCAGAAAAAGATTGCTGATGGCTTGGACGCAGCCAGCCGTGCAACGCGTGACCTTGAGCTCGCTCAAGAGCGTGCCGAGCAGACACTGCGTGAAAGCAAGGAGCAGGCATCTCAAATCCTCGAGCAAGCGAACAAGCGCTCTGCGCAGATGATCGAAGAAGCACGTGAACAAGCACGTGCCGAAGGCGAGCGTCTGGTGGCCAGTGCTCGGGCTGAAATTGAGCAAGAAATCAATCGCGCGAAAGACGAGTTGCGTGCGCAGGTTTCTCACCTTGCGATCATAGGCGCCGAGCGTGTTCTTGAAGCCTCTGTTGACGAGAAAGCGCACCGCGACTTGCTTGATAAGCTTGCCGCTGAACTGTAAGGAGGTGATCCATGGCGGAACAAACGACCGTCGCTCGTCCTTACGCCAAAGCGGCGTTTGAATACGCGCGCGATCATCAGGCACTGGATACCTGGTCTCAGTCACTGGCAATGGCAGGTCTCGTTGTCAAGGATCATCAGGTCGCCAACCTGTTAGGTAGTCCCAAACTGGGTAGCGAACAGAAAGTGGCGTTGCTGGCTGACATGCTGGGCGACGGTGCCGATGACGCTTTCCAGCGGTTTCTCACCACCCTGGCCGACCAGCGTCGGTTGATGGCGTTGAGTGCAATCGCTGAACAGTTTGAACACCTTCGCGCAGAACATGAAAAGCGTATCGACGTCACTGTGGTTTCAGCCTACAAGCTGGATAGCAAGCAGCAGACCAAGCTGGCAAACGCGCTCAAGAAACGTCTGAATCGCGAAATCTCCATTACTACTCAGGTCGACAAGTCGCTCATTGGCGGTGTCATCCTGCGTGCCGGTGATACCGTCATTGACGGTTCGGTGCGTGGTCGATTGAACCGTCTTTCCGAAGCGCTGACCGCTTGAGTCTGAGGGACATGGCATGCAGCAACTGAATCCTTCCGAGATCAGCGACATCATCAAGCAGCGAATTGAGAAGCTTGACGTCGCATCCGAAGCCCGTAATCAGGGCACCATCGTCAGCGTTTCCGACGGTATCGTGAAAATTCACGGCCTCGAAGACGCGATGTTCGGTGAAATGATTGAATTCCCCAACAGCATCTTCGGCATGGTACTCAACCTGGAGCGTGACTCCGTGGGTGCCGTTGTCCTGGGTGACTACCTGCAGCTTGAAGAAGGCATGACCGCTCAGTGTACCGGTCGTATTCTTGAAGTTCCGGTAGGCCCCGAGCTGGTGGGTCGCGTTGTCGACGCGCTGGGTAACCCCATCGACGGCAAGGGCGACATCAATGCCAAGCTGACCGACGCGGTAGAAAAGGTAGCGCCTGGCGTTATCACTCGTCAGTCCGTTGACGAGCCCATCCAGACGGGTCTGAAGTCCATCGACGCCATGGTGCCGATCGGTCGTGGTCAGCGTGAGCTGATCATCGGCGACCGTCAGATCGGTAAATCCGCCATTGCCATCGATGCGATCATCAACCAGAAAGGCAAGGGCGTGACCTGTGTCTACGTGGCCATCGGTCAGAAGCAGTCGACCATTGCCAACGTGGTGCGCAAGCTCGAAGAGCACGGCGCGATGGAGCACACCATCGTGGTGGCGGCTGGCGCTGCCGACCCGGCACCCATGCAGTTCCTGGCGGCCTACTCTGGCTGCACCATGGGCGAGTACTTCCGTGACCGTGGCGAAGACGCGCTGATCGTGTATGACGATCTCTCCAAGCAGGCCGTTGCCTACCGTCAGGTATCGCTGCTGCTGCGTCGTCCGCCGGGCCGCGAAGCTTACCCGGGTGACGTGTTCTATCTCCACTCCCGTCTGCTGGAGCGCGCCGCGCGCGTCAACGTCGACTACGTCGAGAAGTTCACCAACGGCGAAGTGAAAGGCAAGACCGGTTCCTTGACCGCGCTGCCGATCATCGAAACCCAGGGCGGTGACGTATCAGCCTTCGTTCCGACCAACGTTATCTCCATCACCGATGGTCAGATCTTCCTGGAAACCAACCTGTTCAACTCCGGTATCCGTCCGGCGATCAACGCAGGCTTGTCGGTCTCTCGTGTTGGTGGTGCCGCACAGACCAAGATCATCAAGAAGCTGGGTGGTGGTGTGCGTCTGGCGCTGGCTCAGTACCGCGAACTGGCGGCGTTCTCGCAGTTTGCCTCTGACCTGGATGAAGCCACGCGTAAGCAGCTCGAGCACGGTCAGCGTGTCACCGAGCTGATGAAGCAGAAGCAGTATTCGCCGATGTCCGTGGCGGAAATGGCGCTGTCTCTGTACGCAGCCAACGAAGGTCACCTGGATGACGTGGGCGTCGAGAAAGTGCTGGACTTCGAACGTGCCCTGCACGACTACATGAAGTCCGAGCACGGCGAGCTGCTCGACAAGATCAACCAGACCGGCGACTACAACGGCGAGATTCAGGACGGTTTGAAGTCGGGTCTCGAGAAGTTCAAGGCGACTCAGAGCTGGTAATGTCTGGCCCGCCTGCGGGCGGGCTTGCATGCTTTCTGAGAGCCACGAACGAAGGGTAGATCGCTATGGCAGCTGCAAAAGAGATACGCACCCAGATCGGGAGCATCAAAAATACGCAGAAGATCACCAGCGCCATGGAAATGGTGGCTGCATCGAAAATGCGTAAAGCGCAAGATCTGATGAAGTCCAGTCAGCCCTACGCCAAGCAGATCCGTAATGTGGTAGCCCATATTGCGGATGCAGACGTAGAGCAGGAAGACAAGCACCGCTACATGGTCGAGCGCCCTGTCAACCGCGTGGGTTATATCGTGGTGTCGACAGACCGCGGCCTGTGTGGCGGCTTGAACGTCAACCTGTTCAAGGCCGTTCTGAAAGATGCGATGGCCTGGAAACAGCAAGGCGCTGAGCTGGACTTCTGTGCCCTTGGCTCCAAGGCCGGTGCCTTCTTCCGCAATTATGGTGGCAACCTGGTTGCTGCCAAGAGCGGATTAGGTGAAGCACCGACCGTCGAGGGTCTGATCGGTAGTGTGAAGGTCATGCTGGAAGCGTACGATGAAGGTCGGCTGGATCGCCTGTACGTGGTGTACAACGAGTTCGTGAACACCATGACGCAGCGCCCGGTCGTGCATCAGATCCTTCCGCTGTCCACTGACATGGGCAGCGAAGAGAAGCATGACGAAGAAAACGCCCGTCCCGGAAGCTGGGACTACCTGTATGAACCGGATGCCAAGGCGTTGCTGGACAGCCTGTTGGTTCGATTCATCGAATCGCAGGTGTATCAGGCGGTAGTCGAAAACGGTGCGTGCGAACAGGCCGCCCGTATGATCGCTATGAAGAGTGCCACTGATAACGCGGGCAACCTGATTGACGATCTGGAGATGGTTTACAACAAGGCCCGTCAGGCCGCCATCACCCAGGAAATTTCCGAGATCGTCGGCGGCGCTTCTGCCGTTTAACGCCGAGGGAGTGGTCTGACTGACAGGTCATTCCCGGCAGACAGGTTTCATTTGCAGGTTTTTGAGAGGAACCAAGATGAGCGGACGTATCGTACAAATCATCGGCGCGGTGATTGACGTAGAGTTTCCGCGGGACTCTGTGCCCAAGGTCTACGACGCGCTGAAGGTCTCCAATGTTGAGACCATCCTCGAAGTCCAGCAGCAGCTGGGCGACGGCGTAGTACGCGCCATTGCCATGGGCTCCACCGAGGGTCTGAAGCGTGGCCTGGACGTGGTCAACACAGGTGCCGCGATTTCCGTACCGGTGGGTAAGGAAACGCTGGGCCGCATCATGAACGTGCTCGGTGAGCCGATCGATGAAGCGGGCCCGATTGGCGAGCAAGAGCGCATGCCGATCCACCGTAAAGCCCCCAGCTATGCCGACCAGGCAGCTTCCAACGAGCTGCTCGAGACCGGTATCAAGGTCATCGACCTGGTATGCCCCTTCGCGAAAGGCGGTAAGGTTGGTCTGTTCGGCGGCGCGGGTGTCGGTAAAACCGTCAACATGATGGAGCTTATCCGCAACATCGCCACCGAACACAGCGGCTACTCTGTATTCGCAGGTGTGGGTGAGCGTACTCGTGAGGGTAACGACTTCTATCATGAAATGACCGAATCCAACGTTATCGACAAGGTAGCGCTGGTCTATGGTCAGATGAACGAGCCGCCCGGCAACCGTCTGCGCGTAGCGCTGACCGGCCTGACCATCGCTGAGAAATTCCGTGATGAAGGCCGTGACGTTCTGCTGTTCGTCGACAACATTTATCGTTACACCCTGGCCGGTACCGAAGTATCTGCACTGCTGGGCCGTATGCCTTCAGCGGTAGGTTACCAGCCGACGCTGGCGGAAGAGATGGGCGTTCTTCAGGAGCGTATCACTTCCACCAAGACAGGCTCTATCACGTCGGTGCAGGCCGTTTACGTTCCTGCGGATGACTTGACTGACCCGTCTCCGGCGACCACCTTCTCCCACCTTGACGCTACCGTGGTACTGGCGCGTTCCATCGCTGAGCTGGGTATCTACCCCGCCATCGATCCGCTGGACTCCACGTCACGTCAGCTGGACCCGCTGGTCGTCGGTGAAGAGCACTACGAAGTGGCGCGTGGCGTGCAGAACGTTCTGCAGCGTTACAAGGAACTGAAGGACATCATCGCGATCCTGGGTATGGACGAGCTGTCTGACGAAGACAAGCTGGCCGTATCTCGTGCGCGTAAGATCCAGCGCTTCCTGTCTCAGCCGTTCTTCGTGGCTGAGGTATTCACAGGCTCACCCGGCAAGTATGTTTCTCTGAAAGACACCATCCGTGGCTTCCAGGGCATTCTGGCTGGCGAGTATGACGATCTGCCGGAACAGGCCTTCTACATGGTCGGCTCCATCGACGAAGCTGTCGACAAAGCCAACCAGATGAAGAAGTAATCCCGTCCATTAGGGGGATTCGCTATGGCGAATAGCTTCACTTGCAATATCGTCAGCGCAGAAGCATCCATCTTCTCAGGCAAGGTCGAGCAGGTGGTGGCTTCCGGGATCATGGGTGACCTCGGCATCTTGCCGGGGCACGCCCCGCTGCTGACCGAGCTTCAGCCGGGCCCGATCCGCGTGATCCACGATGGCGGCAAGGAAGAAAACTTCTTTGTCTCTGGCGGCTTCATGGAAGTCCAGCCAGATGTCGTGACGATCCTGGCAGATGCTGCTGCTCGTGCCGGTGACCTCGACGAGGCCGCCGCCGAGGAAGCGCGTCAGCAGGCGCTGAAAGCCTTTAACGACAAGTCAGCAGAGCTGGATTATACCCGTGCTGCTGCTGAACTTGCCGAAGCCGTTGCTCAGTTGCGAACGATCCAGCAGCTGCGCAAGAAGGCGGGAAAAGGCTAGTTACACGCACTGTGTACCCAAACGCCCCTTAAACCCGACCAGGGTTTAAGGGGCGTTTTTTTTGTCTGTTAGTATGGTGGTCAGTCGTCCCGGATTTGAATGGCATCAGGAGAGAGCGATGGCGCTGAACGAAGAAGCCTTACAGGAATTGAAAACCGAACTGCTCGATGAGCTGGTCAAGGAAGAGCCCAGCAAGGCGCAATTGGCAGAACGCCTCGCTGAAATTCGCTCGGCCGATATTGGCGAAGTGCTGGAAGAGCTGATCGAAGAGGATGAAGAGCTACGTGCGGCCCTGACGGTGCTGGACATACTCTCCACCGAGCGAGCCGCCAACGTGCTGGGCTATCTGCCAGGCGAGAGTCAGCTCGAAGTCGTCGGTGAGCTGAGCGACACCCAAGTGCTCAAGCTGCTTGAGGAGATGGGGTCGGACGAGCGAGTGGATCTGTTCAACCTGCTCGATGAAGACCGCCGCGAAGCGTTGCTGCGTCGCATGGCGCACCAGGAGCGGGAAGATCTCAAGCGTCTGGCAAGCTACGAAGAAGGCACGGCCGGCGCCATCATGACCTCTGACTATGTGGCGATAGCCAGTGGCATGACGGTGTCACAGGCGATGATGCGGGTGCGACAGACAGCGCCGGATGCGGAAACGGTCTACCAGCTCTACATCCTCGACAAGGAAGGTGAGTTGGTCGGAACCATGTCTCTACGGCAGCTGATGGTCGCCCGTCCAGGAGCCGTGGTCGATGACATCATGATCAAGGATGTCATCAGCACCCACGTAGACGAAGAGCAGGAAGAAGTGGCGCGTATCGTGGCGCGTTATGACCTGCTGGCGCTGCCGGTGCTCGATCAGGATGGACGCATGGTGGGGATCGTGACCCACGATGATGCCATGGACGTGGCCGAATCCGAGGCCACCGAAGATATCCACAAGGGGATGTCGATTGGCCAACTGGAAGACGGTGTCAGTCGGGTGCCCTTGGCCAGTCTTTACCGCAAGCGGGTGACCTGGCTGGTACTGCTGGTGTTTGCCAACCTGTTTTCGGGGGCTGGTATTGCGTACTTCGAAGATACCATTGCCGCTCAGGTCGCTCTGGTATTCTTCCTGCCGCTGTTGATTGGCAGTGGTGGTAATGCGGGCGCCCAGGCGGCCACGCTGATGGTGCGGGGTATGGCCACCGGGGACGTAGGGGTCAAGGACTGGAGCAAGATGCTGGGTAGGGAGCTGCTGGTGGCCGGTGCGCTGGGGCTGACCATGGCGTTGGCCGTCGCGCCCATCGGGGTCATGCGTGGCGGTGAGGAAGTCGCCATGGTGGTCGCGTTGAGCATGGTCACCATCGTGCTGTTCGGTAGCATGATGGGCATGTGTCTGCCGTTCGTGCTGGAACGCTTCAAGGTCGACCCGGCCACGGCCTCGGCACCGCTGGTGACGACCTTGATCGATGCCTCGGGGGTATTGATCTACTTCACCATCGCCACCGCCATTCTGACCAACGTCTAGCGCATGGCGCTGCTGGCCGCGCGGGTGATGAACATCACTTCCACGTGGCCCAGCCACTCGATGTCGCTGGCCAGCGCCTTGAGCTGGCTGGCCAGGCACTGGGGCGGCTGGTGGACCGCGTCACCGATGATCAGCGTGACCGATACCTTGTCGTCCAGGTAGTGAAGCTGTAGATCGTTCAACGTGCGCCATACCGGGTGCATGTACCAGCGCTCATCGAGAGCGGCTTCCACTTCTGGGCGCAAGGGCAGGCCGGGCAGGCGGCTCGGGTCGCCCTCACCGGCATCGTCTTCCGGGTCCACGTGGAAGATGACGTCGGTCAGTAGCGGAAACTCGTGGCGCAGGCGGCGACTCACCTCATTGCCGATTTCATGAGCTTCGGAAACGGTGATACGCGGACCCACCACCACGTGCAGGTCCACCATCACCCAGCCTGCCGATTGGCGCGTACGCAGGTCATGCACGCTATCCACGCCGGGCACGCTGCAGGCCACATCATGCATCTGCTGCTGCACGTCTTCGGGCAAGGCGGTATCCACCAGTTCTCTGGCGGACTCCCACAGCAGGTCGATGCCGACCTTACCTACCAGCAGCCCCACGATGATTGCGGCCACGGCGTCCAGCCACCCCATCCCATACTGGGCACCCACCAGCGCTACCAGCACCACGGCCGTTGAGAGGGCATCGCTGCGGGAGTGCCAGGCATTGGCTTCCAGCAGCTTGGACTTGACCCGTTTGGCGACCCGCATGGTGTAGCGGAATATCCACTCCTTGCTGATCAGGGCCAGCACCGTCACCGCGATGGCAAAAGCGCCGGGCGCGCCTACTTCGGTACCGCTCAACAGACGGTCGATGCTCGACCAGGCGATACCGCCGGCCACAAAGATCAGCACACTGCCCAGCAGTAGCGTGGTCAGCGTCTCGATACGGCCATGGCCATAATGGTGGTCGTTATCCGGTTCCTGACGGCCATAATGAATGGCGGCCAGAACAAAGCCATCGGTGACAAGGTCAGACAGGGAGTGAATGCCATCGGCAATCAAGGCTGCCGAGCCAACCAGAAACCCCACCACCACCTTGACGACACTCAGCAGCCCATCCAGCCAGGCACCAATGTACGTGACGCGCTTGGCTTCCTGGCTATGATGGATGTGTGATGAATCGTCTGGAGTGGCCGTCAGTTGCTCTATCTTCATGGCTTGCGTTACCCGATGGCGTACACGCTATATAAAGGCCTCATTGTAGCGTACTGAGGTGAGAGGCTCACCTGATTGACTGCATTGTCTATACAGGAAGCCCCAAAATAGCCGTTGCCAGTGCAAAGTAGATCAGTACGCCTGACGCATCGGCAATCGAGGTCACCAGCGGTGCCGAGGCGGTCGCCGGATCTAGCTTGAAGCGCTGCAGAATGAACGGCAGAATCATCCCGATTAGACTACCTACCGTGACGATCAGCACCATTGATAGCGCGACGACCAGTGCTATTTCGCTGCCCGCGCGGAAAATACCCACCACGGACACCGCCAGTGCCATGGTCAGCCCCAGCGCCAAGGCGACGCCGACTTCACGACCCAGCAGCTTGGCCCAATCGCGGGTACGTACATCGCCGGTGGCCATGCCGCGTACCATCAGGGTGGCCGCCTGAGAGCCTGCGTTGCCACCGCTATCCACCAGCAGGGGCAGGAAGAACACCAGCGCAATGTAGGCTTCGATGGTTTCTTCGAAATAGGCGATACCGGCACCCGAGAAGATATTGGCGAATACCAGCAATACCAGCCACACCACACGCTTGCGGTAGAGCTCGAACAGGCTGACCGAACGCAGGCTGCCCTCCAGCTTGCCCACCGACACCCCCTTGTGCATGTCTTCGGTGGCTTCTTCTGCGGCCACGTCCATGGCGTCGTCGTAGGTCACGATGCCCACCAGGCGGTCACCACCATTGATCACGGGAAGTGCCAGCAAGTCGTAATGGGCAATCAGCCGACTGACTTCTTCCTGCGGCGTTTCCACGGAGGCAAACACCACTTCCGAGACCATTAGTTCTTCCACGCGTTGGTGGGGGGCCGCAAGAATCAGCTGGCGTAGCGATACGGTGCCCTGCAAACGGCCTTCTTTATCGACGCAATACACCTGGTAGATGGTTTCGGCGTCAGGCGCGCTGGCGCGTAGCAGGCTCAAGGCTTCCGCCACGTCGATGGTGACCGGCACGGAAACATACTCGGAGGTCATGACGGCCCCTGCCGTGCCTTCGGCATAGCTGGCCAGCTTGGTTAAGTCATCGCGCTCTTTTTGCGATAGTTGGCGCAGGATGGCAGGCTGCCTGCCTGGCGCCACCAGGTGGAACAGGTCAGCGCGCTCGTCTGCATCCATCGTGGCAGCCAGTTTTGCGAGTTCTTCATCGGTCATTTTTTCACCGATGTCCCGCTGTTGCTCCGTTTCCAGGTAGCCGAACGTAGGGCCACGCTGCGCTTCGGGAAGCTGCATGAGCAACGCCAACACCGTATAGGCGGGCTCGTAACGGGCAAAATCGGCAATATCGGCAGGCTGCATTTCCGCGACGATATGAGAAATCGCGGTGTGATCGTTGCGCTGCATGGCGCTTCTTAGTGAAGCGGCTAGTACGGCATAGCTCATTGTTCGCCTCCGGCAATGGCGGAATCAAGGCGAGACAACCCGATGTGAAGGCAGCGTTCATAACGACGCACCAACACGCATATAATCCACGCACACAAGGTTTTCTGGCCAAAGTGGCCTGACATGAGTCAGGGACACACGGTCGACAAAGTACTTGTGTGCATAGTGAACGACTAATGTGGCGAGTTGACGACAACGACTCGCGCATGGCGCGAAAGAGCTATGAAGAGAGGCGGGGGTATAGAGGGCCAGGCCACAACGGCTTGGAGAGCAGAAAGCTTACCGGCGGGTCGTGTGCACTAGCGAGCCAAACTTCATGGCTGCTTCACGCATACATAATCGACTACTGGGATCTTCCATGGGCTGCTCTCGGAACCTCTTTTAAGGGAAAGATAAGGAGTTGTATCGCATTCATGGACCACAGGTAGGGCGCTTGAACACGGCGCCATCCTAGGAGGCGTTTTCATGATTGTCAATCACAGAATATTTGCAGGCGGACATCATGGAATCGCACGTGTATCCTTGTGGCTTTTCAGAACGCCTCTCAACTGACGCTAGGATGAATCTATGGATTGGCTACAGGTCGTGATTTTGGCAGTGGTTCAGGGAATAACCGAGTTCCTGCCGATTTCCAGTTCCGCACATCTTATTCTCGTGCCCGTATTTACGCCCTGGGAAGATCAGGGGTTGGCATTCGATGTGGCACTCCATCTGGGTAGCTTGAGTGCCGTCATCCTCTACTTTCGTCATGAAATCATACGCATGGTCGTCAGCAGCGTGGCCGCGCTACGGGGCAAAGGCGTCGATGAGGATGCCAGGCTAGGGTTCTGGGTCGCATTGGCCACTTTGCCGGTGTGTATTATCGGCTTTTTGGGTCGTGATCTGATTGCCGATCACATGCGCTCGACCCTGATCATCGGGCTGAGCCTGGTCGCTTTTGGTTTACTGCTGGGCTATGCCGACTGGAAAAAGCGCGGCACCCGCAGCGAGTACAGCATGAATCTAAAGGATGTGCTGATCATTGGTTTTGCGCAGGCACTGGCGCTAATTCCGGGTACATCCCGTTCCGGTATCACCATCACGGCAGCCCTGCTGGTAGGCATGAGCCGGGAGGGCGCTGCGCGCTTCTCGTTTCTACTGTCGATCCCCGTGATTGTGCTGGCCGGAGGTCTGGAGGCCGTTGGCTTGCTCAGTGATCCCCAAGCCATCGACTGGCCCGCCATGATCGTGGGTACGCTTCTCTCTGGTATTAGTGCCTATCTCTGTATTCACTATTTTCTGGTCGTCATCAAGAAGTTGGGCATGCAGCCATTCGTGATTTACCGCGTGGTATTCGGTCTCTGGCTGCTGTGGTTCTTCCACTTCTAATCTCGTGCAAACTTCAAGGAAAATGCGATGAACATCGGCTATCGTCCCTTTTTAGCTGGCCTTGGTTTACTCACCCTGCTGCCCCTGATGGCAGGCTGTTCGGAGAGTGATCGCCCTCTGGAACCCCCCACCCGGTTTGAAGGCGGGGTGTTTGGCTCTTTCTATCAGGTAACGGTGATGGACCCGCTGACCCAAGGGCAAGCACAGGCGCTGGAAGAGGGTTTTTTGGCCGAACTCGAAAGCGTGGACCGCTCCATGTCGACCTACCGAGATGATGCCGAGTTGGTGACCTTCAATCATGCGCCGCTGAATGAGTGGCAGCCGCTGTCCAATGAGCTGATCGAGGTATTGGCCGTCAGCCAAGCCATTGCGACAGATAGCGATGGTGCCTTCGACGTGACGGTGGGCGGCCTGGTGAATCTGTGGAGTTTCGGGCCAGAGGCGAGGCCAGAAGAAGTGCCCAGCGATGAAGCCCTTGCCGAACGCCTTTCGACCGTCGGGTATGACGCCCTGGAAGTGGATACCCAGCAGATGCAGGCGCGACGCACGCGGGATATCTTTGTCGATCTTTCTGGCGTGGCGAAAGGTCATGCCGTCGATCGAGTGGGTGCATATCTGGACCAGCAGGGGATCGAGCACTATCTGGTGAACCTGGGGGGAGACATGATCGCCCGTGGTTACCGGGAGCCCGACGATGAACTGGCTTGGCGTGTAGGTATCGAAGTGCCGGAAGACGGTGAGCAAAGGGCTCAGCATATCGTGCCGCTCAGCAACTTGTCGGTGGCGACCTCAGGCGACTACCGCAATTACTTCGAAGTCGACGGGCAGCGCTACTCGCATACCATCAATCCTCGTGACGGCAAACCGATTACCCATGACCTGGTATCGGTGTCGGTCTTCCACCCTTCCAATGCATGGGCGGATGCCTGGGCCACGGCACTGCTGGTGGTTGGTACGGAAGAGGGCATGGCGCTGGCCCTGGAACACGACTTGAACGTACTGCTGCTGGTGCGCGACGGCGACCGCTGGCGCAGCATCGCCAGCCCAGCATTCAAGGACTATTTTGGTGATACGCTGCTGGAAGAGCTGGGCATCGATGCCTGGACACCGGCAGCGGCCCAATAACGGTAGGTACTGAACATGCATGATCTCGACATCGTCATTCTGGCGGCCGGTAAAGGTACGCGGATGCGCTCTCCCTTGCCGAAAGTGCTGCATACCCTGGCAGGCAAACCCATGGTGCAGCACGTGCTGGAGACCGCTCAGGCGCTGAATCCGGCACGGACCCACGTGGTGATCGGTCACGGCGCTGACCAACTGCGTGACGCGCTGGCAGAGCATGACGTTCTGTTTGCGCTGCAGGAAGAGCAAAAGGGGACGGGCCATGCCGTGGCCCAGGCCCAGGCTCGTCTGGGCAACGGCATCGTGCTGGTGCTTTACGGCGATGTGCCGCTGATTCGCCGTGACACGTTGGCCAACCTGCTGACTCAGGTGGATGAGCAGCATATGGGCCTGTTGACGGTCACGCTGGACGACCCTGGCGGTTACGGGCGCATCGTGCGCGATAGTGACGGGCAGGCCGTGGCGATTGTCGAGCAAAAAGATGCCAACGACGAGCAACTGAGCATCACCGAGTGCAATACCGGCATCATGGCCATGACCAGCGCTCAACTGAAGCGCTGGTTGCCCCAGCTCTCGGCAGAGAATGCCCAGGGTGAGTACTATCTGACCGACGTCATCGCCATGGCTGCCAGCGAAGGTATCAAGGTGGCCACGGCGCAGCCCCACGATGCTACCGAGGTGGAAGGGGTCAACAACCGTGCGCAGATGGCCCGTCTGGAGCGTGCTTACCAGCAGCAGACGGCGGAAGCGTTGATGGCTCAGGGCGTTGCCCTGGCAGACCCGGCGAGAATCGATGTACGCGGCACGCTAACCTGTGGCCACGATGTGTTCATCGACGTGGGCTGCGTCTTCGAAGGGAACGTGGAGCTGGGCGAAGGCGTGCGCGTTGGCCCTTATTGCGTGATCAAGAACAGCACCCTCGGTGCTGAAAGCGTCATCGATAGCCACAGCGTCATCGACTCCACGGTGGCCGCTGGCCATAATCAGATTGGGCCCTACGCTCGTCTTCGCCCCGGCACGCGTCTGGCGGTCAAGGCGAAAGTGGGCAACTTCGTGGAGACCAAGAACGCCGAGGTCGGCGAAGGCAGCAAGATCAACCACCTGAGCTATGTGGGCGATGCCACCCTGGGGCGCGAGGTGAACGTTGGGGCAGGCACCATTACCTGCAACTACGATGGCGTCAACAAGCATCGCACGCAGATTGGCGACCACGCCTTCATTGGCTCCAACAGCGCGCTGGTTGCCCCTGTTTCGATTGGTCAGGGGGCCACCGTGGGGGCGGGCTCCACCATCGCCAAGGACGTGGCGGAGCACGCCCTGGCAGTGACCCGCAGCCGCCAGTTGGAAAAGGCCGACTGGCCGCGCCCCACCAAAAAAGCAAACTAAACACCGGTGATACAGGCGCTTGGCGCCTTCAGGAGAGTGGAGTATGTGCGGTATCGTCGCAGCCGTGGCACAGCGCAATGTGCAGGGGATATTGCTGGAAGGACTCAAGCGCCTGGAGTATCGCGGTTATGATTCGGCAGGCATGACGGTACTCAGCAGCGGAGCGCTGACCCGCCACCGGGCACTGGGGAAGGTAGCGGCCCTGGAAGAGCGCCTGGCCAACGAGGCACTGCCGGGGCATTGCGGTATCGCCCATACCCGCTGGGCCACCCACGGCAAGCCCTCCGAGGCCAACGCTCACCCCCACCACAGCCGCGACAGTGTCGCTGTAGTACATAACGGCATCATCGAGAATTACGAGCAGATCAAGGAGACGCTGCAGGGCAGCGGCTACACCTTCACTTCCGACACCGATACCGAAGTGATCGCCCACTTACTGGCCGACAAACTCACTACTGGCAAGACACTGTTCGAAGCGACCCAGGAGATCGTCAGCGGGCTGGGGGGAGCTTACGCGCTGGGCGTGATGAGTACGCACGAGCCTAACGTGGTGGTGGGCGCCCGTCAGGGCAGCCCGCTGGTGGTGGGCGTGGGGATCGATGAAGCCTTCCTGGCCTCCGACCCGCTGGCGCTGTTGCAGGTCACCGACCGCTTCATCTACCTGGAAGAGGGCGATCTGGTCGAGCTGCGCGAACACGGTGTCATCCGCATCGTCGACCGTCAGGGGAACGTTGTCGAGCGCCCGGTGCATACCTTCGAGCATGGCGATGGCGCCGCCAGCAAGGGAGAGTATCGCCACTACATGCTCAAGGAAATCTTCGAGCAGCCCAAGGTCATCGAGGCAGCGCTGGAAGGGCGCATGAGTGCCAGCAGCGTTCTGGTCGAGAGCTTCGGGCCAGACGCCCAGGCGCTGTTTCAGAAAACCCGCCAGGTGCATATCATCGCCTGTGGCACCAGCTACCATGCGGGCCTGGTGGCCCGCTACTGGCTGGAGCGCTATGCTGGCGTGCCGGTGCAGGTCGAAGTGGCCTCCGAGTATCGTTACCGCCACCCGGTGGTGCCGGAAGGCACGCTATTCGTCACCCTCTCTCAGTCTGGGGAAACCGCCGATACGCTGGCAGCGCTGCGGTTTGCCAAAACCCTTGGCTATGTCGGTACGTTGGCGATCTGCAACGTGCCCGGCAGTTCGCTGGTGCGCGAGTCGGATATGTCGCTGATGACCCGTGCAGGCCCTGAAATCGGCGTGGCCTCCACCAAAGCGTTTACGACGCAATTGATCGCACTGCTGCTGCTGACGCTCTCCGTCAGTAAAGCGAAGGGGCGGCCTGAACAGCCAGCGATTCTGGCTGCCCTGCAGGAACTACCGGCGCTTTGCCAGCAGGTATTGGGCCTCGATGCGCAGATCGAAGCGCTTTCCCAGGCGTTTGCCGAAAAGCACCATGCGCTGTTTTTGGGGCGTGGTGCTCACTACCCGATTGCCCTGGAAGGTGCCCTGAAGCTCAAGGAAATCTCCTACATCCACGCGGAAGCCTATCCGGCTGGCGAGCTGAAGCACGGCCCGCTGGCGCTGGTGGATAGTGAAATGCCGGTGATTTCGGTGGCCCCGAACGATGACCTGCTGGAGAAGCTGAAGTCCAACCTGCAAGAAGTGCGCGCTCGCGGCGGCCAGCTGTTCGTATTCGCTGATCGCAAGGTAGGCATTAGCGCTCAGGACGACATCCGCGTGCTGGAATTACCGGAGGTACATGAGGCACTGGCGCCGCTGCTATATACCCTGCCGCTACAGCTGCTGAGCTACCACGTGGCCGTATTGAAAGGCACCGATGTGGACCAGCCACGTAACCTGGCGAAAAGCGTGACGGTGGAATAAACCCGGAACACAAATAATTGCAAAGGTCGGCATAAAAGCGCTTTACAGGATGCGGCGAATAGCCGCATCTTATGCGCGATCGCTGCGTTGCAGCACATAGTTAGTGTGCTTATCATCGTGGCGGTACTCTCTTATCCTGCCAGGACCACACTGCCATGAAACCACCAGACGCCCTTGTAGCACGGCACGCCTCCCGCCGCGCTGCTCGGTTGTTGACCGCCCTCTGCTTGACCCTCTTTCCTTCCTTTGTGTTTGCTGCTGCCGGCCCGCTAGACCTGACCACCTCGATGGCCGGTATTGCCGCCGTTATCATTTTCATTCTTGCTTATGCACTGGTCATGAGCGAAGAAATTATCCACATGCGCAAGTCCAAGCCGGTGTTGGTGGCGGCGGGATTGATCTGGGCCATGGTGGCTTGGGTGTACGTGCAGGCCGGCATGCCTCATGAAGCGGAAGAAGCCTTCAAGGATACGCTGCTGGAGTACACCGAGCTGCTGCTGTTCCTGCTGGTGGCGATGACCTACATCAACGCCATGGAAGAGCGGCGTATCTTCGATTCGCTGCGCGCCTGGCTGGTGCGCAAGGGGTTCAGCTACCGAAGCCTGTTCTGGATTACCGGCTGTCTTGCGTTTGCCATCTCCGCGATTGCCAACAACATGACCACGGCCATGTTGATGTGTGCCGTCGTCTTGAAGGTGGCTGAGGGAGACAACAAGTTCATCAGCCTGTGCTGTGTCAACGTGGTGGTTGCTTCCAACGCAGGGGGCGCCTTCAGCCCGTTTGGCGACATTACCACGCTGATGGTATGGCAAGCCGGGCAAGTGCCGTTCGAAGGCTTCTTTGCGTTGCTGGTGCCCGCCATCGTCAACTTCATGGTGCCCGCGTTGATCATGAACTTCTTCCTCGTCAACCGTCAGCCCGCTGCCTTGACCGAGAACGTCTGGATGAAGCGCGGCGCGAAGCGCATCATCTTGCTGTTCCTGGTGACCGTGGCCATTTCGGTACTGTGCCATTCGATCCTGTATCTCCCCCCTGCCATGGGTATGATGTTTGGCCTGGGCCTGCTGCAGTTCTTTGGCTACTACCTGCGTCGCAGCCTGCCTCGCTCGCTGGAGCGCAAGCGCGAGCGCTACTCTCGCCGTGGCGATTGGCAAAAGCTGGAGCAACTGGGCAGCGTGGTGCCGTTCGATATCTTCAGCCGGATTGCGCGCTCCGAGTGGGACACGCTGCTGTTCTTCTACGGGGTCGTCATGTGTGTCGGTGGCCTGGGCTTCATGGGCTATCTCAGCCTGCTGTCTGAAACCCTGTACGGCGGCTGGAACCCGGTCTGGGCCAACGTGGTGCTGGGCCTGATTTCCGCCGTGGTGGACAACATCCCCGTGATGTTTGCCGTGCTCTCCATGGCGCCCGACATGAGCGAAGGCAACTGGCTGCTGATTACCCTGACGGCGGGGGTGGGCGGTAGCCTGCTTTCCATGGGGTCGGCCGCTGGGGTGGCGCTGATGGGCCAGGCACGGGGCATATACACCTTTGCCGTTCATCTGCGCTGGGTGCCTGCCATCCTGCTGGGCTATGTGGCCAGTATTGCGGCGCACCTGATGATCAACGCCAGCATGTTTTGAAAACCCACCGTTTGCCCAGCGCTGGCCGCTGGGCAGGCAAACAAAACGCCCCTTATCGAAGATAAGGGGCGTTTTGGTCAGTAAGCGGGTTGAAACTTACAAATCGTGACCGGTGACCACTTGGCAAATGTCGGCGAAGCTGCGGGCCATGGGTACTACCGTGGCATCGGCTTTCCCTTTGGCCTGTTTGCCCATGACGGCTTGAATGTCCGTGGCCGACACGATTCCCCGTACGCTGAGTTCGTGGTTGGCCGTTTGCTCGGTAATCAGCAGGTGTTGCTCGGCGAACGTTTCCATGGAACGCACCAGATCCTCGATGGTGAGCGCTGTCAGCTGCTCCAGCGGCATGGCGCTGAGTTTTTCCCAAGGCGTCATGATCATGGCAGCCGTCACTTCGGAACGTTCCAGATTACGCTGCTGCATGGCAATATTGATGCGCCGTGAGCCAATCACTTCCTTGGCCGACAGCACGCCGACGCAGTGATTCTGCTTGTCCATCACGAACAGCAGGCGAACACCGCCATGGCGCATCTTCAGGTGGGCTTCATCGATGGGCGTATCGCCAGCGACAGACTGTGGCACCACCTTGGTGAAATCGGTTAGAACCGACAGTGCTGGGCTATCGGGCGTCAACGTCTTGGCGGCCGGGGTAGTCAGCAGCGGGGTAGTGCCAAATTGGATAAGGGCTTTATGAGATTTCAGCAGTGAATTCATCGGGGGTACCTCCGTGGGGTGGGCAGCAGATCATTGACTGATTGCCTGCTCTGTACCTTCACAGTTGCACGGAATTCTTATCGAAATCTTAACAGCCAGAAACTGTTACATTTTTTCTCATTCTTTTGCCTGGCGCTGAGTCAGCGCATCTCTCGCCAACGTGGCGCGTACCCGCAGGCCTCCGCTGGGTGCATCCTCCAGTAACAGGGTGCCTCCATGGCGTTTCACGATGCGTTCGACGATCGACAAGCCCAGCCCAGCGCCCGCCCCGGGCCCTGCACGCTGAAAGCGCTCCACGACCCGGCTGCGTTCGCTGGGCGGAATCCCCTTGCCCTGGTCATCGACCATCAGCGTGATATGGTGATGGGACGCGCTCAGGTGCACTGTCACAGCCCCACCGGGTGGCGAGTGTTGAAGGGCGTTGCCCACCAGGTTCTGTACCAGGGTCTCGATGGCCCCGGGCTCCTCTTCCATGAGCCAGCTCTGCTGCTCCTCAACCACCATATGCAGCTGCTGGCGGCGCTCCGTGGCCAGCGGCAGGAGTTTCGCCAGGGTCTCCTGGGTCTCTTGGCGCACGTTGGCATGGCGGATCTCGGGCAGCGGCTCCTCTTCGGGGTCCAGCCTTGCCAGGGTCAATAGTTGGGCCACCAGCCGCGTCGAACGGGCCACGCCGCTGCGTAAATGGTGCAGCGACTCTTCACGATCCTCGCGGTTATCGGCGGCCAGCGCGTTTTGAGCGTGCAGGTCGAGAATCGCCAGCGGCGTACGCAGCTCGTGGGTGGCATCGGCGATGAAGCGCTTTTCGCGAATACGCATCTGCTGTAAACGTGCCAGTAAGCGGTTGAGTGCCCCAGCAATGGTATCCAGCTCCTGAGGAAGGGGCTGCAATGACAGCGGCTGGAGGTTGTTAGGATCGCGGCTGCGGATCTGTTCCGCCATGCGTGACAGCGGCGCCAGCCCCCAGCCAATCGACCACCACAGCAGCAGGGTGAGCAGAGGCAGGCCAATCAGGTCGGGTAGTAGCGTGCGCAGCGCCACTTCGCGGGTCAGCGCCGCGCGCACATCCTGGCGTTCGCTGACGATGACCCGTTTGTTGGCATCTGCCAGCGAAAGTACGTAGACCCGCCAGGTTTGCTCTCCCAGGATGGCGGTCGAATACCCGACCGGCTGGCTTACCAGCGGGGTCGTCGGGGCGTTATCGGAACGCAGCAGCAGCTGGTTGCCTTCCCACAGCTGAAACGCTAGCTGGTGGGTATAGCCATCGCTCAGATCCGGTGGTTCTGTGGCACCGGGCTGCAGTAAGGCGTTCTCCAGGCTTTGCAGTAGCAGCGTGCGGTCCTGAGTGGGCAAGGGGGCTTGTAGCAGGCCCTCCAGCAAACGGGCGTTTTGCGCTAGGCTGCGGTCGTGCAACTCTTCGATTTCCTGTGCCGCAAAGCGATAGCTGATGAAGCCGATGATGAACATGCTCACGCCGAATACCAGCAGCACGAGCCCTAGCGTGCGGCGACGAATGGAGCGCATCAGCTCTCCTTGCCCGTTTTTTCCATCACATAACCAATGCCCCGCACGGTGCGGATGGCATCCGCAAACAGCTTGCGCCGCAGGTGATGGATATGGACCTCGATGGCATTGCTTTCCACGTCCTCTTCCCAGCCGTATACCAGCCGGGCCAACGTATCACGGGTGAAGACGCGCCCCGGGTGGCTCATGAACTCCTGCAGCAGCGCCAGCTCGCGACGCGATAGGGGAATCGTCTGCTGCTGGTAGTGTACGGTGAGGGTTTGAGGGTTCAAGCTGATCCCCCGGCAGGAGAGCAGGCCGTTGGGCTGGCCCTGGCTGCGGCGTAGCAAGGCCCGCAGGCGCGCTTTCAGCTCATCCACTTCGAAGGGCTTGGTCAAATAGTCGTCGGCACCCGCGTCCAGCCCGGCAATGCGGCTCTCGACGGCGTCGCGGGCCGTCAGCACTAGAATGGGCACCTGGTGCCCCTGACGGCGCAGGGTTTGCAGCAGCTCGATGCCGTCCATGGTGGGCAGGCCCAGGTCCAGAATCACGGCATCGAACGGTTCGTTTTGCAGTGCGACCAGGGCCGTGTCACCATCGGTCAGATGATCGACCGTGTAATGCTCGGGCTTTAGCGCCATGCGAATGCCCGATGCCAGGCTAGGGTCATCTTCCACCAATAAAATTCGCATACTGACAGGCCACTCCTCTTGTTGTGTTGCGCCTGCTGGCGACAAGGCTATCTGGCATGTTCTCGACCCACCCGGCAACGTCGATCATGGTCTGCCCGGCGCAGCAACGGCGCGAGGCGCTGCTGCAGTTGGCTGCCGTCCACCATCCTGCCCAGCAGGCTGCGCTACAGCAGGCGCTGGTCAAGGCCAGCACACGGCCCGAGGGTTGGTCGGGCCTGTGGGTGGCTTGCCAGGCAGGGCGAGTCTGCGCTGCCGCCTGGGTAGAGTGCCAGGAAAACCGCATCGCGCAGCTATGGTTGCCCAAGCAGAATAACCAATTTGTCGAGCCCCTGCTAAGTCAACTGCACCGCTGGGTGGCGACCCAAGGGCTGGTGCTGTGTCACGTTGCCCTGGATGAGACCATGGCGAGCTGGGAAGCACCATTGCTGAACCTGGGCATGCAGCGGTTGGCCACCCTCGATCACCTGGCTTGGCACTGTCGGCCGGTTTCTCACGTGCGGGGGCTGCCACCGCTACGGCCGTTTGATGAGCTGACGTCCGCTCAGCAGCAGGCACTGGTCGAGCAGGTGGGGGAGGGCTCGCTGGATTGCCCTGCCTTGCGCGATGTATTGCCTGCGCAGGCTCTGCTGGAAGGCTTTTATCACCAGGCATCGAGCGCTTCCGAACACTGGTATTACTTGCAGGGGGAGCAGGACCGCCATGCGGGCCTGCTGCTGCTGGATGCCAGCCCAGGCCGCGAGCACTGGAGCGTTCAGTTGATGGGGCTGGTGCCTGGCTGGCGCGGCCAGGGGCAAGGCAAGGCACTGGTGCAGCAAGCGCAGGCCATGGTGGCCCAGGCGGGCGCAAGCCAGCTGGCGCTGACGGTAGACCGTGACAACCTGCCCGCGCAGCGAGCCTATCGGCAGGCAGGGATGCTGCCTGCGGGTGAGCATCAACTGCTGGGCTGGTGTGTCTTGCCCGCCACCGAGTTGAATTGCCGCGCTTAGTAGCATTTTCCTACCCTTTGTGTTCTCGGTATACTAACTCCAAGAGGCATGTTTTGGCGTTTCGGCGGCAGAGTGCGTAGTGGCGCTGGTGCGCAGGGGTTCAGTGCTACATCTTCAAGCGTCCGGTTGCTGAGCACGGTTCCTGAGCTCGATCTTCAAGCACGATTCTTAAGCACAACGTTTTATATAAAACTCAAAGAGGTGGTGAGAGTGAAATCTAAGCTGATCATGAGCGGGCTGGCGGCCCTCGGCGTCATGGCAGGCACATCGGGTGCTTATGCTCTGGACGACGCCGCACGTGACGCAATGGCTGAGCGCCTGGCACCAGTAGGCCAGCTCTGCCTCCAAGGCCAGGACTGTGGTACCGCATCGGCACCGGCGGCGGCTAGCGGTGGTGGCGACGAGATCGACGGCGCGGGCATTTACAACCGTATCTGCATGGCGTGTCACGAGACGGGCGCTGCCGGTGCACCGGTACGTGGTGATGAAAGCGCCTGGGCCGAGCGTACCGAGCAGGGCTTTGCCACGCTGCTCGAGCACTCGATCAACGGCATTGGCGCGATGCCTGCCCGCGGCGGCAACCCCAACCTGTCGGATGCCGAAATGGAAGCCGCCACGGCCTACCTGCTGGAGCCGGTGATGGACGTGCCTGAGCTGGGCGGCGGTGAAGAAGCGGCTGCCGAAGACGAAGGTGCCAGCGAGGACGTCGCCGCGGCTGAAGAAGCCACCAGCGAAGACGAAGCCGTGGCCAGCACAGAAGAAGCCGCCAATGGCGGTAGCGATCTGGATGGCGCCGCGCTTTACTCCAGCGCAGGCTGTGTCGCTTGTCACGCCGCTGGTGTGGCCGGTGCACCGGTGCTGGGCGATGCGGATGCCTGGGCAGCGCGCATCGACAAAGGAATGGATGAGCTCTACGCCAGCGTGTTCAACGGCCTGGGCGTGATGCCGCCGCGCGGTGGCAGCAGCGCTTCCGATGAAGAGATCATGGCCATCGTCGACTACATGGTCGCCGAAGCCGAGTAATCCTTCGTTAGCGGATGATCCAAACTATCCACAGGCGGGTTCTGCCTACCCCCCTGTGGATATTTTTTTGCCTTGAAAAACCGCCTTCCTGTCAAACGTCCTCAGCCCAGCAAGGAACGCAGCCCCGCAATGGCATCCTTGCCCCGAGCCTGCTTCTTGTCCGGGTCTTCCTTGTCGGCGCGGCCTTCCCACTCCAGGTCGTCGGCGGGCAGCTCATCCAGAAAGCGGCTAGGCTGGCAGTCCATCAGTTCGCCATACGCCTTGCGCTGGCGCGCCAGGGTCAGCGTCAGCGTCCGCCGGGCGCGGGTAATGCCCACGTAGGCCAGGCGGCGCTCCTCCTCCACGGTGCCCATCTCGATGGCGTTACGGTGGGGCAGCAGATCCTCTTCCCAGCCCATCAGGTAAACGTGGGGAAACTCCAGCCCCTTGGAGGCGTGCATGGTGAGAAGCTGCACGCGATCCGAATCATCCTCTTCGGCCTGCTGCTCCAGGATGTCGCGCAACACCAGCCGCGAGATAGCGGCCTCGACGCTGTCGGTTTCCGTCTCGGTGCTGGCGGTACTCTCTTCCGGGTCGCGGTTCAGCGACTTTTCCAGCTGGTCGATCAGGATCCATACGTTGGCCATGCGGCGCTCGGCAATGGTCGGGGCGCTGGCGTTCTGGTACAGCCACGCCTCGTAATCCATATCCCGCAGCATGTCGCGTATCGCGGCAATGGCATCGCCCTGGTCCATCCGTTTGCGCACGCCATCGATGAAGTGCGTAAAGCGCGACAGCCGCTCCACGGCGCGGGTGGGTAGCATTTGCTCCAGGCCCAGCTCGTGGCAGGCGGAAAACAGCGAAATGGAGCGCTCGGTGGCGTAGTTGGCGAGCTTTTCCAGCGTACCGGGGCCAATTTCACGCCGGGGCACGTTGACGATGCGCAAAAAGGCGTTGTCATCGGCGGGGTTGATCAAAAGCCGCAGGTACGCCATGGCGTCCTTGATCTCGTTACGCGAGAAAAACGACGTGCCGCCGGAGAGCTTGTACGGAATCTGGTAGTGCTGCAGCTTCAGCTCCAGCAGCCGCGCCTGAAAGTTGCCTCGGTAAAGCACCGCAAAATCGCGCCACTCGGCTTTTTCCTTGATGCGCCGAGTGAGCATCTCGCTGGCCACTCGCTCGGCTTCCGCCTCCTCATGGCGGTTCACCACCACGCGAATCGGCGCGCCGTCGCCCATCTCCGACCACAGGGTTTTGTCGTAGACGTGGGGGTTATTGGCAATCAGCGTGTTGGCGGCGCGCAGTATCGTGCCGGTAGAGCGGTAGTTCTGCTCCAGCTTGATGACCTTCAAGCGCGGGAAATCCTCCCCCAGGGTGACCAGGTTTTCCGGCCGAGCGCCCCGCCAGGCGTAAATCGACTGGTCGTCGTCGCCGACCACGGTAAAGGTGGCGCGTTCGGCCATCAGCAGCTTCACCAGCAGGTACTGGGAAACGTTGGTGTCCTGGTACTCATCCACCAGCATGTAGTGGATTTTGCGCCGCCAGCGGGCCAGCGCTTCCGGGTCACGCTGCAAGAGCACTACGGGCAGCAGAATCAGGTCGTCGAAATCCACCGCGTTGTAGGCTTTCAGGTGGCGAACGTAGGCTTCGTACACCCGTGCCGCGAAATGCTCGTCGTCATCGGCAGCGAACGAAAGCGCATCCCCGGGCAGCACCAGGTCGTTCTTCCACTGGGAAATCTTGGCCTGAACGGCGTTGATCTGCTCGGCGTCCACCTGAGCGTCCTTGTTCATCAAGTCCCGCAGCAGCGCCTTGGCGTCTTCCGGGTCGAACAGCGAAAACCCCGGCTTGTAGCCCAAGGTCTTCAGCTCGCCGCGAATGATGTTGAGCCCCAGGTTGTGGAAGGTCGAGACCGTCAGCCCGTGGCCCTCCTTGCCCTTCAGCATCTGGCCCACCCGCTCTTTCATCTCTCGGGCGGCCTTGTTGGTAAAGGTCACCGCGGCGATCCGGCGGGCGCTCATGCCGCACTCTTGCACCAGGTAGGCAATCTTGGTGGTAATGACACTGGTCTTGCCGGAGCCAGCCCCGGCCAGCACCAGGCAGGGGCCATCAATATAGCGTACTGCTTCCTGCTGGCGTGGGTTCAGCTTGGCCAAGCGCTGCTGAATCGACATCGCTTACTCCTTGGCGAGTTCGCTAGCACCGGCAAAGTCGAGCTGGCGCCAGGCTTCGAAGACGACCACCGCACAGGCATTGGACAAGTTGAGACTGCGGCTTCCGGGAAGCATGGGGATACGCAACCGCCATGTCTCGGGCAGGTCATCAAGCAGCGCCTGAGGCAAGCCACGGGTCTCAGGGCCGAACACCAATGCATCGCCCGGCGCATAGGCCGGCTGGTGGTAGCCGATACGCCCGCGGGTTGATACGGCGAAGATCCGCACTGGTGCCACGGCTTCGACAAAGCTTGGCCAGTCTCGATGAACGCGCAGTGCCGCCCACTCGTGGTAGTCGAGTCCGGCGCGGCGCAGGCGCTTGTCATCAAGCACGAAGCCCAGCGGTTCGATCAGATGCAGGCGAAAGCCGGTATTGGCACATAGCCGGATCAGGTTGCCAGTATTGGGCGGGATCTCGGGTTCGAACAGTACGACATCAAGCATGGGTGCTTCCCGGCAGTTGGCGACTAGTTTAAAAGGGCTCTTCGTCGTTGGGTGTGGAATTCGCCCCCTGAGCTGGGCCAGGATATGACCTCTACGACGATAGGAGGTATGGCATGGATGGCACCCAGATTCTGGCCCTCGGCCTGGGCCTGCAAGCGCCCTGGATTCTCAAGGACCAGCACCTGGATACCTCCGTATCGCCCCACCGGTTGGACCTCTACGTCGAGGCCGAGCGTGGCAGCCTCTACCCCTGCCCTGAATGCAGCGAGGCCTGTCCGGCTCACGACTTCGCCGACAAGACCTGGCGGCACCTGAACTTCTTCCAGCATCACTGCTACCTGCACGCCCGAGTGCCCCGCACCAAGTGCCCCGAGCATGGCGTCAAGCGCATCGAAGTGCCTTGGGCGCGCCCGGGCAGCGACTTCACCCTGCTGTTCGAGCAAGCGGCCATGTCGCTGGCCAAAGAGATGCCCGTGCTGGCGGTCTCTCGGCAGTTGGAGATCACCGACAAGCGACTGTGGCGCATCGTGCACCACTACGTAGGCCGCATGCTGGGGGAGCTGGACCTGTCCAGTGTGGCCACTGTCGGCGTTGATGAAACCGCCTCCCGGCGTGGCCAGCGGTACGTGACGGTGTTCCTTGATATGCAGCGCAAGCAGGAGCCCGTGATCTTCGCCGTCCCAGGCCATGGCAAGGGGGCCATCGAGGCATTCAGCGCCTTCCTGGCGGCTCATGGCGGCGACCCCAACAACGTGGTCGAGGTGGTCTGCGACATGTCACCAGCCTTCCTCAGCGGCGTGGCCGAGAACCTCCCCAAGGCCGAGGTCACGGTCGACTGGTTCCATATCGTGCAGACCTTCACCAAGCGACTGGACGAAGTGCGCAAAAAAGAGCGCCGCGAGCAGGGCCACCCCAAGTCGCTGCGCTGGGCCCTGCTGAAGAGCCTGGACAACGAGAACCTGACGCCCAAGCAGCTGGCGGCACTCCAGGAACTGGTGGCCGATCAGAGCGCGACGTCTGATGCCTGGGTGATCAAGGAGAAGCTGCGCTGGATCCAGAAGGCTCCGACGCCGCGATCGGCTCGGTGGCGCATCACGAACTACCTCAAGGTCATGAAAGCGGCGGTCTCGGAGAAGCCACTTCTGAAGCCAATGGGCAAGGCCCTGGCGACGCTGGAGCGACATGCAGAGGCAGTGGTCAGGCGTTGGATCTCGGGGCTGACGAACGCACGACTGGAAGGCATGAACGGCCTGTTCCAGGCGGCTCGGTCACGCGCACGCGGCTACCGGAACGAAGCCAACTTCATTGCCATGATCTACCTGATTGGCAGCCCGGTGGGCCGCCTGTTCGATCAGGCCAAATCCACGTGAAGTGACGAAGAACCTTTAAAACCCTACTCTGAGGCCGAACACCCAGCCGCTTTCCAGTGTCCGCGACCCAGCGCTGCCATCGAAGTCGGTCTTGAAATAGCGGTAACCGCCGGTCAGGTAGCTATTGCCCAAAATCCGGAAGCGGGCATTTGCACCATATTCATAGCTTTCATCCACATCACCATGGGAGAGGGCAGATGGGAAGTAATGTGCATCGCCACCCAGCGAAACCCGAGGAATCGGCGTCGGAATATAGGCGCTACCACCCAGCCCCAGATTGCCGCCATTGCCATAGTCAGTATCCAGATACTGGTAACGCGCACCCACACTGACGTCCACCAGCGGTGTATAAGGGGTGAGCATAAGCGACCCGGAATAGGCCTTGGCATCCCCGCCACTATCATCGCTCGAGTAATAACCGATACCGGCATGCAGCCCAGGGACGATACGCTTGGTGCCCTGAATACTGTAGGAGTTCTCCCCCGCCGTCGCGCCGACACTGAAGGCATGGCTTTGCTGACTGGCCACGGCCATGATGACAATACCGACAACGAATACACTCTTCTTCATTGATCTCATGCTTCCTGTAAGGTAAAAATTAGGCTAGCGTAATATATTACTGACACCGTAGCAATCCCGGTAAGCACGCACGGCATCGGCGTAGGCAGCAACCTCACTGTCGGCGTGCTCTTCCAGGTAAGTTAGAACCTGCTGTAACGTCACAATGCTGACCACGGGCATGCCATACTGCGCCTGTACTTCCTGAATAGCACTCTGCTCGCCCTGGCCACGCTCCTGGCGGTCCAGAGCAATGATCACGCCGCCCGCCCGAGCGCCGCTCTGCTCGATCAGGGTCATGACTTCGCGGATGGCCGTGCCCGCCGTGATCACGTCATCGATGATCAAGATATCGCCCGCCAGCTCAGCCCCCACGATGTTACCGCCTTCACCATGGGTCTTGGCTTCCTTGCGATTGAAGGCGTAGGGCATGTCACGGTCGTGGTGGTCGGCCAGGGCCGCCGCGGTGACCGCCGCCAGGGGGATGCCCTTGTAGGCAGGGCCGAACAGCACGTCGGCCTGCAGGCCGCTATCGACAATCGCCTGGGCATAGAAACGCCCCAGCTTGGCCAGCGCTCGGCCCGTCTGGAACAGGCCCGCGTTGAAAAAGTAAGGGCTTACTCGCCCCGACTTCAGCGTGAACTCGCCAAACTTGAGCACGCCCTGCTCAATAGCGAAGGCAATGAAATCGCGTTGGTAGGGTTGTAGAGTGGTAGCCACGGCGGTGTTCTCTTGTCGGTAGGTGTGGTCGATAGGAATGTAAGTCAAACGCAACAATAAAACGGGGCTAAATAGCAAGAATTGGTTTGTCTATTTACCCAAACGTCTAAACGTCGGGTATCATACAGCAGCGACGCAAAAGGGACGATTTATGAAAATTGCCAGCATCAATGTCAATGGTATTCGTGATGCCGTCGACCGTGGCTTCCTGGACTGGCTGGCTCAGCAGGATGCCGACGTGGTCTGCGTGCAGAACATCAAGGCAAAAAGTTTTGAACTGGGTGACCATATTCTCTATCCGGAAGGCTACGAAGGCTATTTCCTGGATGCCGAGGAGGATGGTTTCGCCGGTGTGGCGCTCTATTGCCGCAAAATCCCCAAGGCCATCATGTACGGCCTGGGGTTTCCTCAGTGCGATCACGAAGGGCGCTTTCTGCAGGCGGACTACGACCGTTTCAGCATTGCCACTTTCCTGATGCCCGACGGAAGTGACCAGAAAGCCAAGCAGGCGTTCATGGAGCAGTACCAGGAGTACCTGACGAAGATGTCGCGCAAGCGCCGCGAATACATCATCTGCGGTACCTGGCACATTGCCCACAAGACCGTCGACCTGGCCAACTGGTCGGACAATCAGCTCACCTCCGGCTTCCGCCCGGAAGAGCGTGCCTGGATGGACCAGGTGCTGGGCCCAACCGGTTTCATCGACACCTTCCGCGAGATCAATCGCGATGCTGGCGAATACACCTGGTGGCCCAAGCTGGACCAGGAAGTACCCCGGGACCGGCAGGAAGGCTGGCGGATCGACTACCAGCTGGTCGGCCCCAACTTCCGGCGCCATGTGGTAGACGCGTGGATTGATTACGATGCGACCTTCTCCGAGTTCGCACCGCTGATCGTTGAGTATGATTTAGCGCTCTAAGCGTTAGCTACTTCCCGCGTCGCATCGGCAACAGGCCAGCTTACCGCTGGCCTGTTGCGTTTCCGGCCCGCCTAGCCGCGAATGCCCAGCGCTTCACGCTGCTTCTCGCGCAGCTCTTCACCGGCTTTTTCGGCCAGGTCCAGCATGGCGTTCATTTCCTGGCGGTTGAACGCGCCCGCTTCAGCGGTGCCCTGCACTTCGATCAGCTCGGCGTTTTCGGTCATCACCACGTTCAGGTCGGTGTCGGCCTTGCTGTCTTCCGGGTAGTCCAGGTCCAGCACCGGCACGCCCTTGTAAATGCCCACGGAAATGGCGCTGACCAGCTGCTTGAAGGGGTCGCCCTTGATCTTCTTTTCCCGCTGCAGGTAGCGAATGGCGTCCACCAGCGCCACGCAGCCACCGGTAATCGCCGCCGTGCGCGTGCCGCCATCGGCCTGGATCACATCGCAATCCACGGTAATGGTGAACTCTCCCAGCTTCTTCAAATTCACCGCCGCGCGCAGGCTACGGCCAATCAGCCGCTGAATCTCCAGCGTGCGGCCACCCTGTTTGCCTTGGGTGGCTTCGCGGTTGCTGCGGGAGTGCGTGGCGCGGGGCAGCATGCCGTACTCCGCCGTAATCCAGCCCTGATTCTTGCCACGCAGCCAGCGCGGTACGCCCGCTTCCACGCTGGCGTTGCACAGCACCTTGGTCTCGCCAAACTCCACCAGCACAGAGCCTTCGGCATGGCGCGTGAAGTCGCGGGTCAAACGAATCTCACGCAGCTGGTTGGCCTCGCGACCGCTGGGGCGAACTACATCAGGACGCATAGCACCTCACATCATCATTACGTTGAAAAGGCCTACCATTGTACACGTCAATGCCACCCGGCATGGGGCTATTCAGGCCAGGCCCATTCAAGGCACCCCGCCCCGACAAGATCAGGTAGACTGACCCAAATGCGACCCACAGGAGCCCCCATGGCCAGCCCCCGCCACGTTCACAGCATGACCGCCTTCGCCCGCGCCGAGCAGGCCGCCCCTTTTGGCACCCTGCAGGTCGAGATACGTTCGGTGAACCAGCGCTACCTGGAGCCGCATTTTCGTTTGCACGAAAGCCTGTGTGACCTGGAGCCGCTGCTGCGCGAAGCGCTGCGTACCCACTTGGCGCGTGGCAAGGTGGAGTGCAGCGTACGTTTCGAGAGCACCGACACCGCCCAGGCCCCGGCGGTGAACATCGCGCGCCTGCAAGAGATTGCCGACGCCCTGGCGGCCATTCAGCAGCAGGTGCCCTGCGCCGTACCGCCCACCACGCTTGCGCTGCTCAACCAGCCCGGCGTGATGGAAACCCAGCACCTGGACCAGGACGCCATCAAGGCCGCCGCCAAAGCGCTGTTCGACCAGGCGCTCAAGGAACTGATCGACGCCCGCGCCCGCGAAGGCGAAAAGCTGGCCGAGATGATCACCACCCGCCTGGACGCCGTCAGCGAGCAAGTGGCCACCGTACGCAGCCTGCTGCCGCAAATCCTGGAACGCCAGCGGGCCCAGCTGCTGGAACGTTTAGAAGTCGCCAAGACCGAACTCGACCCCCAGCGCCTGGAAGCCGAACTGGTGTTGGTGGCCCAAAAAGCCGACGTGGACGAAGAGCTGGACCGCCTCACCGCGCATATCGACGAAGTGCGCCACCAGCTCGCCCAAAAAGGCCCCAAAGGCCGCCGCCTGGACTTCCTGATGCAAGAACTCAACCGCGAAGCGAATACGCTGTCATCGAAATCCGTGGTGGCAGAGACCACCCGCTGCGCGGTAGAGCTGAAGGTGCTGATCGAGCAGATGCGGGAGCAGATACAGAATATTGAGTGATGCCTATGGTCGTTTTTTTAATTCTATAAGATACTGTTTTATATATTTTTTAATAAAATTCTTGTCCATGCTCGTCCACCGAAATCCCGCTTAATCCACCGCCAAGTGGGTAGTAAAGTGGGTAGTAAAATGCCATGCTATCCACCAGTTGGGCGTATTTCTGAGGTTTTACTACCCAATATTAATATAAGTGTCTGAAATATAAATAAATATATGGTTTTAGGCGTGGCGGAGGGGGAGGAAAGAGCGATGGGGAGTTTTACTGCCAAGAAAATTCAATCATTGATCAGAGAAGCCAAGCCTGGGCGCTACGGTGATGGCAACGGTTTGTACTTGATGATTCCGAAGTCAGGAGCGGCCTATTGGATGTGCCGCTACACCTTCGCAGGTAAGCGTCGCGGTATGACACTGGGTAAATGCTCTGAACTCTCCTTGCTCGAAGCTCGTGAGCAAGTGGTTGAGACTCAGAAAGCCATTCGTAGCGGTACAGACCCTCTTGTAGAGCGCGTACGTGAAGAAAAAATAACCATTAGCACGGTGCAGGATCTGTTTGACGATTGGTATCAGGAGCTCGATAAGCGACTCAAGCATCCCAACATCCCTAAACGCGTCTTTGAAAAGGATATTGCTCCTGCCATCGGTTCGCTAACGCTGGCTAGCGTTACCCCTATGGATGTGCGTACCATTATCAGAAGGGTAACTAACAGCGGTCGCCCAACCGTTGCAAATGACGCTTTGATGTACTTAAAACAGCTATTTAACCATGGCATCAAGCTAGGGTTTTTGACCTATAACCCTGCGTCTGCTTTCAACGTCAACGATGCGGGCGGGGTCGAGAAAAGCCGTGATAGAGCACTTAGCGTTGAGGAGCTCAGGTTTGCCTTTGAGGTTTTCAGAGAAAATCGCACTAGCTTTACGCGTGACAACTATCTCGCATGCGCACTGCTTGTTGTGCTTGGAGTGCGTAAAACAGAGCTCACTGAAGCCACGTGGTCAGAATTTGACTTGAACAATGCAAAATGGAACTTACCCGGAGAGCGCAGCAAATCGGGTGTGGGAATGGCGATTCCTTTGCCACCACAGGCAGTCGAGTGGTTAGAGGAGCTTCACATCCGTGCTTGTGGTTCACCTTACGTATTTCCTAGCCGTCGTAGCAGTAAGCAGCCCCATATGGGCAAGGATACACTCAATCGCGCCATTGCTAAGCTATTTGGTAAAGAACCAGGCAAGAAGCAGCAACCTGAAAATAGAATGGGTGATTTACCCGAGTTTACGGTGCATGACCTTAGGCGCACTTGCCGCAGTCTGTTGGCTGAGACCGGCGTACCTAGCCATGTGGCTGAGCGTTGCTTGAATCACAAGCTGAAAGGCGTTGAAGGCGTCTATGATCGGTATGATTATTATGAGGAACGAAAGCGTGCTTTGATAAAAGTAGCAAATTTATTTAATTCTGTAATGTTACCAAGTTCCTGCACACCCTGCGCTGCTAATGCTGGGTGTGCTCTGTTAAATCATACTAAGTAGAAAAACTTTATTTTTAGTTTGATGTAAGTGTTGATTGTAACGCTATTGCTGGATTTCAGCTTGCCAACTTAAAATTTTTAATAATGATTGAATCCATGTCTACTACTTTTTTCTAAGGCTTTTTCAAGTATCGTAGAGTTTACGGATCCGTCACGAGACTGCATGATAGAGATTTTAGTTGCCAGCTCTGTAATACGCTCTCTGACTGAGTGAAAATAAATAGCGCGTACACTGAAGTCTTTAACTGGATCTCCTGCATTCTTCAGTACTTCAAGGTAACAGCGGTGATTTATTTCGTTCATCAACTCATCGATCAAACTATCCACGTCACTTTGATGTATATATTGTTGTGCTACATCTAAAAACGAATCGCTTAAATTGCTGGTTTCTTTAGCTATAAAATTCTTTTTTCCCAGCGCCTCGTTAATAAGGTCGCTGAGTGTTTGTGCTTGAGACTGTTTACGCTTTTTCGCTAAAAGCTTTAGTTGCTTTATTTTTTCTCTGGGATTTGAAGAGAGACTGGGTTGCCATTCTTCTTACGGTATTGGTACGTATTCCAGGCTCCTTTCATTTGCCTGCTGGCTTCTCGATATTCAGCTTCATCAGGAAGCTTCTTCAAGCTTTTAGCCATCTCAACATAACCGTACTCAGCAGGCGGTTTTACCGAAATGAACGCCGTAGAACCTTTGAAAATCTTACGCGCCAAGTAACTAGCTATCCACTCCAGCTGAGCAGGATCACGAGTTACGATCCAATCGAAAGGTTGAGTCATGAACAATTTCCACTAGTGAATTAGATATATCTAATTTTTTTTGAGTCGGCTGTCACATGTCAAATACATTG
>NZ_LFGT01000021.1:101886-103243 GCF_002078115.1 Halomonas sp. BC2
CACATGCAATGTACGGCTTCAATGGTTAATTACAATGTAATAGAACAACGTAAAAAAGTGAATTGTTAAAAGTCCGTGAAATCGGATTTTTATTTTTTGTAGAATGCCGTAAGCTGCATGCTATGCACACATCCATTCTGACCTACAAGAACGCTCGCCTAACGCCCGAAGAACGATGGCTACTGATGCAGTGGGCGTCTGTGATAGGCGCTGACCAGAGCTTTGATGGCACTTTGAAGGATCTCTTCATGAGCCTAGGCATGACGTATGCGCAAGGCCGTCGAGCCTGGGGTTGTCTCATAAAAAAACACGGAGAAAGGCAAAACCAGTTTATTGAGATTGAGCGGCTACCTATTAAAGGACCAGGTCGGCCAGCGGTACGTTATCGTTTATCAGCAAAGTTTGTGAAAGAACTACAGAAGTATCCGTTGTCTTCTACGCACCACGTAGAAGAAATAGCCACACTTACCAAAACGACCCTACTATCTGCTGAAAATAAAAATAAGGATCTGGTAAGAGATGGACGTCGCCGCCGTTCAAGGTTGACCTTGCCTAACCGGTGGCTATTAATGGTGTTGCTAGCTCATGCTGATACGCCAGGTGTAATAACCAGCCTTGGAATATCAACAATACGTCACCTCACTGGGATGTCACGCTCCCGCATAGATAGGCAACTGAAGAAATTGGTTGATTTAGGTATCGTTGCTCACCATGAGCCAGGGCGATACTCACACCAAGCTAAAAAACGCAAAACCTCTATTTATCTGCTTGATTTAGCCCACCCCTCATTTGGAAAACACACAAGAACGCCCATTACAATTGTGTCGCCGCCTTCAAGCACCAAACCCGAGGTAACGGAATCAACAAAAGGTGAAATAAAAAGAACGGAGTTAGTCGGTGGAATAGTGGATGCAGTGATGACTGCAGGGGTATGCAGCTTGCAAATCGAAGCATTGTTGAAGGAGTACAATGCCAACAAGGGTTCTGATAGTACCGTGTCAGACGATACTAAGGATGAATCAAAACGAGAGCATGATCCTTATCGCGAGGCTAAAAAATATCAAGAGAGATACAACGAAATCAAAATGGTTTTTGACCTGGCGCTATCAATGCTGCCAAGCACACGTTATCTAGAAGGTGGCGTTGAAGAACTGCTTAAGCGCTACGATGTGGAGGATGCAAACTGGTTACTTACCAGTGTTCATATCGATACTTGTCGTCTGCTAACTTCCTCCTGGAATGAATTGAAAGAAGGTTGTTCCGGGCCTGAACAGCCACAACATGACGTTATAGTGGCGACTGCTCGTCGTTTAGGCATGGTAATCCCCCCATTTTTAGAGGGTTTCAAAAGTAGAGC
>NZ_LFGT01000022.1:0-14500 GCF_002078115.1 Halomonas sp. BC2
TATAACTCACGCTGTGCCATGGGGCACCTCCTTTTACGTGAATAGAGAAATGCGGGCTAGTCAGCCCTGTTCATGGGGTGTGTCATTTAACGAGCGCAGGAACATCAGGTAAGTGACGCGCAATGTCTGCGGGATCGATATGCTCCAGGCGTATCTCCACGCGATAGAACTCCCCCTGGGCACACACCAGCGACGTTGCGTTATGAGCGTCGTGTTCTAGCAGTTGTTTGGTGAGTCGAGTGATAGCCATCTCAATGGCGTCGGAAACAAAGCTCATGCGGGTACCTCGCGGTATAAGCCCCACAGCAAAACGCCCAGCCTTTTTAGGGGCTGGGCGTCTATGCCGTGAGGGTTAGGATGAACATTAGGTGAATCGCTTGTAGGGATGGGGGTATGGATGGCTACGACACCAGCTGTAGGGCGGCATCCAAAGCCTCCTGTTTGAGCTGTGCCCCCTGACCAAACCAGGCTGAGTCCATACGGGTATCGTTACTGCGTGCCCGCTTGTCGTGATCGACGTATTCCGTCACGGCATTGAGCAAGCCCCAGGCCGTGTCTTTGGCGGTCACCAAGTGAGACCCCCGACCTTCGCCGTGGTAGAGCTTCTGCACCTTATTCAGCGCTCGGTAGTTGGGCAGTTTAGAGGGATCGTCCAGCGGCTTCTCAGCCCCACAAATCACCGACTGAAGATACTGCTGCGCTTCCTGCCGAGTGATTTTACGCTCTGCCAAGGTTTTCATCCGATACATGAAGTCATTCCATTGCGACACCGAAATGCCCAGCTGACGCTTCACGGCACGCGGATCAAACTCTGAACGATGGGGCACCTTCACCGCTTGCGACGTACCATCGACGGCAATTTGCAGCGTGTTGTTGCACACCACCCGCACCGTGGTCGGCGTGGCCATGGTGGCAAGCGTGCCATCGCAGGAAGTGGCCAACAGCAGGTAGTCATTGACCTCATCCTGACCTTTGAGTGACGTGCTTAAGCCGCTACGCGCCAGAGCCCAGAACTTACGTCCGCCTTTGAGCACGCCCGCAGTCTCCAGCTCATACCCCGCGTATTCCGTCAGATCGCGATAAAACTCCAGGATCTCCTCAGGCTGCACCACCTTATAGCGCTGCGACACCACCGACAGCGGTGCTTTGGTATCTGAGCGGTAGAGCACCTTTTGCTCAGGAAACGAGTGAATGCTGCCCAGGTGGCTAGCCCCTTCGGCAATAAAGCGCACCGGCGCTTCTTCAATATGCCAGTTCATACCGGCCTGTTGCTGCCAGACCTCCAGCGGTTGATGTCGAGAAAGTTGCTGCCCCAGGCCATGCCAAGGGGTATCGCCTACGTAAGCCATTTGTTCAACGAGATGTGCCATGAGTCATTCTCCAGACATAAAAAAAGCGCCGACCAAAGGCCAGCGCGCGAAAGTGAATAGGCGGATCATTCGCCCCACACAGGGCGAACAACGATAGGTTAAGCGTTAGGTGCTAAAGGCGGGTAGGCGTCGCGGTAGGTGCAGCCGCAAGACAAGCATAACCACGGTGTCCCGCTGCCAACTGGCAGCCACTGCTCAAACAGCGAGGTGGCCATGCGTGAGCCGGTTTGACCTCCGGCCACGGCACCCATCATGGCGGCAGGCAGTTTTGCCAATGGAAAGCGAGTCACCGCCAATGGCAGTGGGCCGGAGATGGCCGTCGCGCGCCATGCGCCAATAGCACCGCCAATCAAGGTGCTGCCTACCACGCTTATGCGCTGGGCTGTATCCAGATTCAGCATGCGCGTTGATGCACAACGCTTACAGGGTGGGGGCATATTGAAGCTCCTATGCAAGGGAAAAAGGTTCCATGGGGATGGATGCATAGGAGTGATATAGGTCTGAAATCGGTTGGGATACGCCGATGAGGTATTGCGTTAAGTAAGCGTTTTTTAGATGCTGTTTTTATATACAGCTATCGATGGAGGTGCTCATGACTTTACCAGTGACATTACTGGGACAATCAGACGCTTTAACGGCGTCGCAGTCCATACCGCTCTATACCTGTGCCGTGCGCGCAGGCTTTCCATCACCCGCAGATGACCACTTGGACACCGATCTTGATCTTCACCGCTATGTGGTGAAACGGCCTGCTGCAACGTATTTCGTACGTTCTGAAGGAGACTCCATGATTGGTGATGGAATTCATCATGGGGATTTGCTGGTGGTGGATCGCAGTCTCGAAGCCTTACCAGGTCGCATTATCGTCATTTGTGTTGATGGTGAGCTCACAGTAAAGCGCCTTGAGCGAGTAGGGCAGCGGACTTATCTCCGGGCAAGTAATCCTGCTTACCCTCCCATTCCTTTAGATGGTCGTGAGTCGCACGTCTGGGGCGTCGTAACTCATGTGCTTCACAGCTTTCCAGGGGCAACGCTGCAATGATGGCCTTGATCGACTGTAACAATTTCTATGTCTCCTGCGAACGTGTCTTCAACCCGTCACTGGAAGGTCGTCCTGTAGGGGTACTATCCAATAACGATGGTTGCGTCGTCGCCCGCTCTAACGAGTTAAAAGCACTGGGCGTTGAAATGGGGGCTGCCATGCACCTGCTACCACCAAGTGTGCGCCGCCAAGCTGTGCTGCTATCCAGCAACTATGCGTTGTATGGAGACATGTCTCAGCGGGTAACCGAGGTGCTGGGCGAGTTCTCACCCCATGTAGAGGTGTATTCCATTGATGAGAGTTTTGTCGGGTTTCAGGGATTTGAGGTAGACACCCTGGAGCAACGAGGCCAAGCTCTGCGGGATACGGTGAAGCAGTGGACAGGTATACCTGTGTCAGTGGGTTTTGCGCCGACTCGGGTGTTGGCCAAGGTCGCCAATCATGCCGCTAAAAAACACCCTGCATATAGAGACCAAGGTGTATGCACGTTGCTTGCAGAAGGCGCGCCTACTAAAGCGTTGTTGAAGCAGTTGCCTGTCACCGAACTATGGGGCATTGCACGCCGCACCAGCGAGCGATTACGCGTCATGGGCATTGAGACTGCCTGGGACCTGCGAGAGGCAGACCCGAAACATATCCGTCGGCAATTTAGTGTGGTGCAGGAGCGCATTGTCTGGGAGTTGCGGGGGCAACCCTCCATTCAGCTAGATGACATGGGCCAGCCTAAACAACAGATCATGGTGTCTCGTTCGTTTGGGCGGCTTACCAACGATCCCCATCAGTTAAGGGAGGCGCTACGGCATCATGCTGCCAGGGCGGGCGAAAAACTTCGTAAGCAGCAAAGCGTCACTAGCGCCGTCATGGTGTTTATCCGCACCAACTCGTTTCGTACGGATTTACCCCAATATCGTCAACGAATGGTCATTTCTCTGGATCGGCCCACTGATGATAGTCGTGAGATCATCGCCGCTGCGGTACAGGGTTTGCGTCGTCTCTGGCGAAAAGGGTACGCCTTTCACAAAGTGGGTCTCATGCTGCTTGATCTATCGCCTAAAGCTAACCGACAGCTCACTCTCACTGAAACCCTTCAGACTGATGAAGAAGACAAACGTAGCGAACGACTGATGAACACTATGGACATGCTCAACCGTGAGCTAGGCAGAGGTGCTGTGCAAATTGGCTTGGCGCGCTCTAACAACGCATGGTCACTGCGAAGCGAGCGACGAACGCCGCGTTACACCACTCAGTGGGGCGAGCTGCTAATAGCAAGGACTGGATTCAAAAAATTAAGAACACCTTAGCCATCAGGGAAGCTCTCAGCTCCATGCCATGATATTTCTTTAGAGTCTATCTTTAGATTCGTTAAGATGAGAGCCCCTGCGATCAGGAGAGTCTAGCCCATTGCATTGATCACCGACTGATCAAGTCTGTTAGGCTGCAAATGAATTGCATGATGGAGTACCTCAACAGCCGTACTAGCGACGTGCTGACGACTCGTCGCTAACTTTAGGCAGAAAATCTGGAGCATACGCGACAAGCGATACTGCTAGCTGATCAGTCACCCTGCCTTGTGGAAAGTGCTACATCATCAATCGCCGATCACGGGGATGAGGAAATGGCAAGCCGAGGGCCTCGGGTTATTTGCCAAGCGGGCAGGCAATCACATAGGGCCCTACAGCTATGGCCTTGGAGGGAGCTTCTCTAGACCAAATGGGTAGTATATTGGGTAGTGAAATAATTTTTTTATGTTTTTTGTAATAGTTAATTGATTTTTAAGATATTTTTTTATAGATCAATATTAAGATACAGAATATTGAGTGATGAGGTATTGGCATTGACTTGGCATGCCAAACTCTACAAGCTGAAGTTAAATGGACAGGGAGTGCCCGGTCGGCGTCTAAACCTCGGTGAGTGCATCGGGGTTTTTCGCTTTTGGGCATGACTTAATATTGCTAGCAGGTATCCAGCGCCGCATCCTTATGCAGTCTGCATAATCTGAAGAAATCTCCGCTATGACTCAGTTGACTCCTGATACTCACGAGATGCTAGAGAGCTTACGCTCGGCGGTTGCCGAAACGCTCGAGCGCAAACGCCGCCTTGGTCAATATGCCGTGGTTTGGGAGAACGATAGGCCTGTCTTTATAGGGGATGATGCGCCAACTCAGCAGGGTGATGAGCAGAGCGGACAGGATCTAGAGTCGCATTGAGCCAAGCGATCATGTCAACGATCTGCGGTGTGCTCAGGTGCCTAATAGCCCCTTGTTCTCCCACCACGCCTGATTCAACCACTTGGTGATGAGATCAACGGTGCTGGCTCTCGCTCCGAGGTGCTTGGCCACTACCGAGAAGCTGCTGAGAACGTCCACTGTCTCTTGAACGTACGGCAGGGCCTGTTTCCAATCCGTGAAACCTGCCTGTGTTGCCAGCCGTTGCATCGCCTTGAGAGGCGGTTGTTTGCCAAATCCCATGTAGGCCGTCGCGTGCTCTGCAAAAGGGTGGGGGCTAAAGGTCACGTCATAGAACGGCGCTGGTCTCCATTGGCCTGTATCGTCCTGCAAAAATGCCCAGTTCTTACTGTGATCGTCCTGGTTGCAGGCAAACAGGTTAAACAGCGCGCGTCGAAATTGCAGCTGGCCGACGGCGGGAGAACGGCATAGCTGGCGGCTGGCTTTGATTAGGTCGGCGTAGTCCAGGCTAGGGGTTCGGAAGTCGGCATCCAGCAGTCCACAGGCGCTGTGCATGTGGAGACGCCCGGCAGGGTGCGCCTGATGAACCCAGTCAAACCGTTTGATGGCAAGCCAGGCGCGCTCACCTTGACTCGTAGGCACCCGAAGCAACTGCCATTCGGGCGGCTCAAGCCCTGCTGTGTTCGCTAGTTCCAGGTAGGCCGCTTCGCAGAGCCCCTCGTCGTGACCCAGTGGCAGGTGTTGAGACGTGAACTTGACCAGCCAAGCGTCATCCCCTGGCTTGGCGTCGGTTCGGCACGTTGTTGGCTTGTCCGGTGGCATGAAAAGCTGCGCTTTGGGCCTGGCTCCGCCGGAACTACCCGCTGCGACGAGAGCACTCAGCACGTCTTCCGTTTGACCATCGAAAACGGCCTGAGCCGTTAAGCCAAGTGTCGGCAAGTCTTCGTGATTACTCTGTGTCGGTGCTGCCTCTGATATGGGCTCAAAGGCAAGAGCGCCCATCCCTCGATGGCCAACGAATGCCAGCCGATCCATCGCCGTCAGCTGTGTCGGGGCGATGCCCTGCTGGCGAAAGACACGGTCTTGCAACAGCAGTCCCCAGCCATCGGGTAAACAGTCGCCAAATACCCCATGTAGACCTTGGTGTGGTATTTGGGGGGCAGGTTGAAGAGTCAGGTCGCTGTTGAGCGTAAAGGGCGACAGGTTGCCATGCTGTTCCACGTAGCCTTCTGCGTATTGAAAGAAGACCCCTTGGCGGTTCTGCGCTAAAACGCCAGCCGCGACTCGCTCTCCCGTTGAGAGCGTGCGTGTCACGTTCAACCGCTGCGTTGGCTTAAAGGCCATCTTTGAGCACCTCTTCGATGGAGGAGGGCTGTTTAGTGGGGAGGGCGTCGGGTTGGGTCAGCGCATAGAGCCGTGCCAGGTCATCCAGGCTTTGCCAGAGCAACAGCAGTTGGCGGAGAGAAATTTGCCCGGTGAGCTCGAATTTCTTGATGGTGGGAGCGGGCACACAGCTGCGCTGCGCCAGCGCCGCACGGGATAGCTTGGCCTGCTCGCGCAACCTGCGTAGGTGGGCGGCAAAGGCCTGCTGAACATCGGTATCGTCTAACAACAGAAAACGGGGCATAAGCTCACTTTCTTTACCTGGATACTCCTATATCCATTTTAGGCTATTTTAGCTATTTATAGACACGGTTATATCCATTTTATGGCTGCTGAATACACTTTCTTTCAGCGCTCTTTTCCATTGCCTCGCTCACAGACCCAGCAACTCCTCCACCGGTAAATGGCTGGTCGCTTTCATTTCCCGCAGCGAGAGGTTGGAGCGAATGCTCGATACCCCGGGCAGTTTGCGCAGCACCGTTTCGACGAAGTGGCTGTAGTCGTCCAGGTCTTTGGCGACTACCTGTAGCAGGAAGTCGGCTTCGCCGGTGGTGTTGTGGCAGCTCAGTACGCGGGAGCTGGCCTGGATGATGCGCTCGAACTCTGCCGTCGCGGCTTCGCTGTGCTGGGTGCAGGTGATTTGCACGAAGGCCAGCACGCTGGCGCCCACTTTTCGGCGGTTGAGGATGGCCTGGTAGCCTTCGATCACCCCCAGCTCTTCCAGGCGTTTATGGCGTCGCCAGCAGGTGGCTTCGCTCAGGTGCAGCTGCTCGGCCAGCCGTGCGTTGGCCACCCGCCCGTCTGCCTGCAGCAAGGTGGCTAATCGGGCATCCTTTTTATCAGTTAGCGCGGAAAACCTCGTACTTTTAGTGCGAGGATGGATAGCGCGGCGTCCGCCAGGACGCCTTGTGTTTTGCATCCTTACAATATTTAGTCTAAAGTGTAAAACATGAAAGCCGAACGCGCCTACCAATACCGCTTCTATCCTACGCCTGAGCAAGCAGCCTTGCTGGCGCGGACGTTTGGGTGCGTGCGGTTTGTCTGGAACGCGGTGCTGCGCTATCGCACCGACGCGTTTTATCAGCGTCAGGAAAAGATCGGCTATAACGATGCCAGCGCGTTCCTAACACAGTTAAAGAAGCAGCCGGACACCGCCTTTCTAGCCGAGGTTAGTTCGGTGCCACTGCAACAATGCTTGCGCCATCAACAAAGTGCGTTCAAGCATTTCTTTGCCAAGCGGGCGCGGTACCCCAGCTTTAAATCGAAGAAGCACCGGCAGTCAGCCACCTTTGCCAGTTCGGCATTTTCGTACCGTGACGGGCAGATCACGCTCGCCAAGTGCCGTGAACCGCTAAACATCCGCTGGAGCCGCGACCTGCCTGCGGCACCGAGCACAGTGACGGTATCCAAGGATGCAGCAGGCCGTTACTTCATTAGCTGTCTGTGCAAGGTAGACACTGAGGCGCTGCCAATTACGTTCAAGATGGTCGGTATCGACCTGGGGATCAAAGACCTGTTCGTGACCAGTGACGGCCATCGGGTGAATAATCCCCGCCACACTGCCCGCTATGCCCGAAAGCTAGCGAAGGCGCAGCGGCGCCTCAGCCGTAAGCAAAAAGGCTCGAACAACCGAGCCAAGGCACGGTTAAAGGTCGCTCGCTGTCACGCCAAGATCGCTGACACGCGACGTGACCACCTGCATAAACTCACCCGCCAGATCGTTAACGAGAACCAAGTGATTGCAGCGGAGAGTTTGCAGGTGAAGAACATGGTCAAAAACCGCCATCTCTCTAACGCCATCAGTGATGTTGGCTGGGGGAAGTTAGTGCGCCAGCTTGACTACAAGGCGGCCTGGGCGGGAAGGCAGTTTGTCCAGATTGATCGCTGGTACCCAAGCTCAAAACGCTGCCATAGCTGCGGCTTTGTGCTGGAATCACTACCGCTGGATGTTCGCACCTGGGACTGCCCAGATTGCGGTACTCAGGGCATCGACCGCGACGTGAATGCGGCCCGCAACATTCTGCAAGCAGGCACCGCGCTATTAGCCGGTGCAGATGGTTGAAAGATCATACCGAGGGGCACTCGGGAATGTACGCCTGTGGAGTTTGTGTAAGACCGGCAGTGCCAAGGCATTGAAGGCAACGAACATCGAAGCAGGAACCAGGAAGGTAACGACCTGGGAATCCCCTTCCTTTCCGCCGCAAGGCGGCAGCGCAAGCTGAGGGAGGGGAGGATGTCAACAAGCTCGCTCATTTTGAAAGGCTCTTTCGGTTTATTCATTTTGTTGAAAAGAGTGCTTCAAAAAGGCGCAGGATGTCCATCAGAAGGAAACGTAATTTCGGGCGTGGCTCGTTATAGTGCGTATACATCCAACGCACCGTCGACCGTTCAGGAGTGAGCCATGAAAGCCGTGGTATTCGAACAGTTTTCTACCCCGCCCAGCATCCAGCAGGTGCCCGACCCAGCGCCAGCGCCTCACGGGGTCGTGGTGAAGGTGATGGCCAATGGCGTATGCCGCAGTGATTGGCACGGCTGGATGGGCCACGACCCGGATATCCAGCTTCCCCATGTGCCGGGCCATGAGCTCTCCGGTGTGGTGGAAGCGGTGGGCAAGGACGTGACGAAGTGGCGCATTGGCGACCGGGTGACCGTGCCGTTCGTGGGCGGCTGCGGCATCTGCCCGGAGTGCCACACCGGCAATCATCAGGTGTGCGATGCTCAATTCCAGCCGGGGTTTACTCACTGGGGCTCGTTTGCCGAGTATGTGGGCATTCACTACGCCGATGTGAATCTGGTCGCCCTGCCGGATACCCTGACGTTCGATACCGCCGCCAGCCTGGGCTGTCGGTTCGTGACCTCTTTTCGTGCGGTGGTAGACCAGGGCCGCGTGTCGGCGGGCCAGTGGGTGGCGGTGCACGGCTGCGGCGGCGTTGGGCTGTCGGCTATCATGATTGCCAGTGCAGCCGGCGCCAACGTGGTGGCGGTGGATATTTCCGAGCAGGCGCTGGCTTTGGCGCGCCAGCTGGGGGCGGTGGCCACGGTGAATGCCAACCAGGTGGCCGACGTGGTGGAGGCGGTGGTCGAGATCACCCAAGGCGGCGCGCACGTTTCGCTGGACGCGCTGGGCCACCCCATCACCTGCTTCAACTCCATCAGCAATTTGCGCAAGCGCGGCAAGCATATCCAGGTAGGATTGATGCTGGCAGATCACAGCACGCCTGCCATTCCCATGAGCAAGGTGATCGCCAACGAGCTGGAAATTTTGGGCAGTCATGGCATGCAGGCGCATCGCTACGGTGCCATGCTGGCGATGATTCAGTCGGGCAAACTGGCGCCGGAAAAGCTGATTGGCCGCCGCATCACGCTAGAGGAGTCGGTGCAGGCGTTGATCAACATGGATAAGTTTGAAGGCGTGGGGGTCACCGTCGTCACGGAATTCTGATAAAAGAGGGCTGCTGGTGACGCATCAGGTGAATATCACGGCGCTGACCGGTGGGGGCGTTAGCTCCGGGGAAATGGTGGTCGTGCGCCCGCAAGAGGATAGCTTCACGGTGGTGGGGCGGCTGAGCGTTCCCAGCCGTTAAGGCGTTCTATTCATTTCCTTCAATCAACCGGGGCAAATTATTCGCTCATCATCCGTCAATTGCGGTTTTACGCTGGGCGTATCGATAAGGAGGACGTCATGTCATCACCCCATACCCCATCCGTTCGCCGCGTGGTCGCTCAGCACCCTGCCCATCGGGACGATATCGGTGACCTGGTCACCCGCCGGCCGCTGCCGGGGCCGGGGCTGGATCAGCTCGATCCGTTTCTGTTCCTGAATCACCACGGCCCGCAGGTATATCCCGCCAATAATCGTGGGCTGCCGTTTGGGCCGCACCCCCACCGGGGGTTCGAGACGGTCACCTTCATTCTGGAAGGCTCGCTGGCCCATGCCGACAGCGCCAAGCACCAGAGCGTGATTCATGCAGGCGGCGTGCAGTGGATGACCGCGGGCAGCGGCATCGTGCATGCAGAAATCTCGCCTCCTGAGTTCCTGCGCGAAGGCGGGCCGCTGGAAATCCTCCAGCTGTGGGTCAACCTGCCGTCGCGGCTGAAGATGAGCGAGCCGCGCTACGTGGGCTTGCAGCAGGAAGGCATTCCCGCCGTTCCCCTAGCGGGCGGTGGCACGCTCAACCTGATTGCCGGGGAGTGGCAAGGGCAGTCAGGCCCGATCGAGTCGCTGACCGGCGTGTTCATGTCCACACTCGCGCTGCCTGCGGGTGCTTATGAGCAGCTTCCCGTGGCCCCTGGGCGGCAGGTGTTTCTGTACGTGGTGAGTGGTGACGTGACGGTGGGCGGCGAGCCTGCCAAAGCGCATCATTTGATCGAACTCGACCGTGACGGCGAAAGCCTTGTCATCGAGGCAGCCAGCGATGCGCGCCTGCTGTTTGGCCATGGCGACGTCATCGATGAGCCGGTCTACTCCCACGGCCCCTTCGTGATGACCACCCGCGACGAGATCGTGCAGGCGGTGGAGGATTACCAGAACGGCAAGTTTGGCGGGCTGACGCTGTAACCGCCGCGCTAAACCGGCTCGCCGCGATAGTAGTGCCATAAAAACAGCGACCCCACGCTGCGCCAGGGGGACCAGGGTTCCACCAACTGGCGGGCCTGCTTCGGCGTGGGTTTGTCCTCCATGCCCTTTAGGCGGCCCAGCGCCACTCTTAACGCAAGGTCGTCGGCGGGGAAGATATCGGGGCGCTTGAGCGAGAACATCAGGTAGATCTCGGCGCTCCAGCGGCCAAACCCACGCAGCTGGGTAATCGCGGCAATCGCCTCGTCATCGCTGAGGTGCGCCAACCCATCGGCGCTAAAGGTGCCCGCCAGCTCCGCCTCTGCCAGCCCTTTGGCATACTCGATCTTGCGCCACGACAAGCCTGCATCCCGCAGCGCCTGGCCTTCCACCTCCATCACCGCTTTGGCGTGCAGCTCCGGCAGCAGTGTATTCACTCGGCCCATGATGGCCCGTGCGGCCTCGGTGGAGATCTGCTGGCTGACGATGGTCGAGAAGAAGGTGGCAAACCCGGGGTCGCGCTGGCGCGGGCTGGGCGCACCCACCAGGGGGTAGGCACGCGCAATGTCGGGGTCGGCATGAGCCAATGCCTGCATGGCGTGCTCGATCATATCAACGGGCGTTTGATCAGACGGCATGATATCTCCTGAGGTAAATGGGTATTAAATTACTCATTTAAGATAATTTGATTTAAATTTGAGTATTAAAGTGCACATTATGCTGCTTCGAACTACACTTTTGAGCATTAAACTACTCATCAAATGACGCGTTAAAGGTGAGCCGTGTTGCTAACCGTTCAAGCCTTCTACCAAGGGCAGTGGCACGATGCTGCCGAGCTGGTGTTCGAGCATACAGAGCGGGGCCGTCGAGGGCCTGCGCGTTTGGGCTACCTTACCGATTATGCCCTTGAGTGGCTGGATCACGACGATGAGCACGCCTGTAGCCTTCGTTTGCCTATCGAGTTGATGAATACCCATCAATCGCCACGCTGGTTCACTTTTTTAGACGATATCATGCCCTCTGGGGCCAGCCGCCGTTACTGGGTCACGCAGTTGGGTATATCGGCACTTAGTGAGGCGGAGCAGGATGCCGCGCTACTGGCAAAGGGAACGATTGCGCCAGTGGGCAATTTACGTATCAAAGAGGCCCTTCCTGAGCGCCCAGCAGGCAGCACGCTGGAGCAGCAGCGCTTTGCAATGGTGGATGTCGTCAATCGGGATAGCGACTTTCTGGCCTATGCGCAGCAGATGGGGGCTGCTGGGGGGGGCGCGACTGGGGCCGGTGGTGAGGCGCCCAAGCTGCTGTTGCGCTGTTCATCAGATGATCAGGTCTGGATTGATACCTATCAGGACGATCCGGCGAATATCGATCAGCACTATCTGGTGAAATTTCCTCGCGGTCAGCGCACGGTGATCGATAACGACATATTGCGTGCGGAGTACTATTTCTATCACGAGTTAGCGTCGCTGGGCGTCGCGACCATCGATACCCAAGGGATGCGTCTGATCGAAGGTGCGCGATATCCATCGCTCTGGTTGCCCCGCTTTGATGTGGGCTATCAAGAGGGAGCGCTCGCGCGGTATGGCCTGGAGTCTGTTTACTCCGTCATGGGGAAAGAGCCGGGAAGCTTCTTGAATCATTTTGCCGTGGTCGGGGAGTTGGTGGATATGTTGAGCCAACAATTCCGCGTGCGTGAGTCGGGTGACCATTTCGATACGGCGCGCTTTGTCAGTGAGTGGGTGAAACGCGACCTGCTCAATGTTGCGTTTGCCAATAGCGACAATCATGGCCGCAATGCGGCGCTGCTGAAAACACCGCAAGGAACCTGGTGGGCACCGGTGTACGACTTTGCGCCCATGAAGGCAGATCCTGAGGGAATCGTCAGAACCATTACCTGGGGGGCGCCGTTTGAAGAAGGGCGAGAGTTTAACTGGGCCGCCATTGCAGAACGACTGAGCGTTTATCTTCCACCAGAGCGGCTCATGGCAGAGCTGAAAGCCTTGGGTAGCCAGCTAGTGGGCTTGAAGAAACGGCTAGCGCAGCGGGGTGTACCCAATACCATTTTGGCATCGGATGCAGTGGGGTTGGATCATCTGGATGCCAAGCTGAAGCGCTGGGGGTTGGTATGAAGCGTAAAGAGCTCACCAGCATCGAGCGGGAGGCGTTGCTGACGACATTAGCGGCCCAACTGGTGCGCGAAGAAATCAGCTCTGGTCAGGTGCTGCGTCAGCTCCGCCGTGAGGTACTGGGCATGTCGCAGACCCAATACGCCGACCTGGTGGGCATCAGCCGTCGTTCGCTGTCAGACCTGGAAGCCGATAAGGCAAGCCCTACCGTGGCGCTGCTCAATCAGGTCTTCCGGCCGCTGGGTCTGCAGGTAGGCTTGCTGCCGCGCAACCGCGAGCTGCGCGAGCGCTTATTGTCAGCCAATGCCACGAGGGACTGACCCCCTTGGCTCATCGTTGGGTGATTGAGTTCGCACGCTAACTTTTTTCATGCCTTTTATTTCTACTTTCGTCTAATCCTGCCATCATTTGCGACTATCCAGGATCGTTTTAGTGAACAGGCGCGTTATCCCGCGCCTGGGGAGTGAGGTATGCAAGCATCATCAACGGGGCTGGCGCGGCATCCGCGGTGGGCGGAATTCGTGCTGGCGCTGGGCGGGTTCGGCATCGGCACCAGCGAGTTCGTCATCATGGGGTTGATGAACCGCGTGGCGGAAGACCTGGCCGTGAGCGTGCCGCAGGTAGGCTATTCCATCAGCAGCTACGCCCTGGGGGTCGTGGTGGGGGCACCGCTGATTTCGGCGCTGGCCGCGCGGGTGCCCAAGCGAGCGCTGCTGATCGCGCTGATGCTGGTGTTTGCCGTGGGTAACATTGCCAGCGCCATGGCGCCGGGGTTCTGGTCGTTCGTGGGGCTACGCTTTCTGGCCGGGCTGCCCCACGGGGCTTACTTTGGCGTGGCGGCGCTGGTGGCAGCTGGCGCCGTGCCGGTCGATCAACGGGCGCGGGCCATTGCCAGGGTGATGATGGGACTGACGGTGGCCATTCTGATCGGGGCGCCGCTGGGTACCTGGGCAGGCAACCTGTTTGGCTGGCAAATTGCCTTTGCCGGGGTGGGCGTCATTGCTCTGCTGACGGCGCTGTTGATTCGTCTTTTTGTGCCCGTGCAGCCCTTCGATGCCCAGGCCAGCCCGCTGCGCGAGCTTTCCGCGCTGGTCAAGCAGCGTGTGCTGGTGACCATTGCCATTGCCTGCATCGGCTGTGGCGGCATGTTCTCGATTTTCAGCTACGTGATGCCCACCTTGACCCAGCAGGCGGGCATGCGTGAAGCCCTGGGCCCCTTGGTGCTGGTCATCTTTGGCCTCGGCTCCATCGCGGGCAATCTGATCGGTGGGCGCATGGCCGATAAAAACCTGATGCGGGCAATTCCCGCCATCCTGGTGTGGTGCGCGGTGGTGCAGGGGCTGTTCTACTTTGCTGCCAATCAGGTGTGGAGCGGGCTGCTGTTCGTTGGCCTGGTCGGCACCAGCATGGCCCTGGCGCCTTCGCTGCAAACACGCTTGATGGACGTGGCGGAAGATGCCCAGACCATGGCGGCTTCCATGAACCATGCGGCGTTCAACGGCGCCAACGCGCTGGGGGCGTGGCTGGCGGGGCTGGTGATCAGTGCCGGGTTCAGCTGGTCGAGCACCGGGCTGGTGGGAACGGGGCTGGCGCTGTGCGGGCTGGTCATTTTTGCCTGGGGGCGCTGGCTTGAAAAGCGCGCTGAAGCCCCTCGCCAACCCGTGGCGCAAGGCTATAAATAAGCGGCTGCTCAAGTAGGGCGTGGGTCATTAAAGGTGGCAAAAAAGCTGGAGTGTTCCTAGGGTGTAAGATGCAACCCATAAGGAGGTGACCCATGCAAAGCCCATCATTGAGCTCATCATTGAAAGTCTCGCGCACCCTGACCCTGAGTGCCATCG
>NZ_LFGT01000022.1:14739-28897 GCF_002078115.1 Halomonas sp. BC2
CCACTGGCGGAAGCGTTGGCCGTGGCGCGGTGATTGGTGCAGGCGCAGGTGCTGCGACCGGTGCCCTGACCGATGAAGAGGACATCAGCCTCGACTGACGTCGGCACAGGCCACTAGCGACACAGCCTGAAACCGCGCATGCCCAGATGGAAATGGTCGGCATGCGCGGCATTGTAATCCGGCCCCAGTACGTTGCCGAAGGTATCACAGGCGCCATCCCTCGCTGCCCGCAAGAACTCCCCTGCCTCACCCTCGTCGTCCCAGTCGCGAATCAGCGTAATCTGCCGACCATTCTCGAAGCGAAAACCCACCACATCCAGGGCTTCAGCCGTGGCGTGCTCGCTGCGTCGACCGCTTTCACGGCCGTAGACATTCCGGCAGGCAAAGCTGCCCACATGATCCACCTGGGCGACCGGGCTGCCCATGATGGCTTCGGCAGCCGGTTGCAGGGCGTGGCGTTCGTACATCACCCAGGCCAAGGCCAGCGGGCAGGTGGCCACGAAGCTCTGGTTGAAGCGCACGCTGCTGGACTGCATACGCACCACATTACTCAGCGGGCAGCTGGCGGTGGGGGAGTAGTCGGCCAGCGGCGTGTAGCTCAGCCCGCCCTCGGGGACGGTGTCCAGGGCGGCCAGACAGGCCTCACGGTCGTCGTTGAGGCGCTTGAGCTTGAGTTGGGTGACCGGCGTGACCGGGTCGTCCACGTGCAGCGGTGCCCAGGGGGCCCAGTGGCGCGGGATGACGATGACATCCTTGTAGATGGCAACGCCAACCCCGACCAGCAGGAGCAGGAAGAAGAGTGCGCGCATGGTGACCTCCGTGTGGTGTTCTTGAACCCCTACAGTCCCTGCCAGGGGTATGCGATACTGCGCTATTGGCGTAGGCCGTCACCCACGCCCATTTCTGATCAACAAGGGAAGCGCTGCATGTCCCAGGGTACGCTTTATATCGTTTCTGCCCCCTCTGGGGCGGGTAAAACCAGCCTGGTTCGCGAGCTGATAGAGAGCCTGGATGGCATTCAGGTATCGGTGTCTCACACCACCCGCGCCAAACGTGAAGGCGAGGTGGACGGCGTGAACTACCACTTCACGCAGATTCCCGAGTTCGAAGCCATGATTGCCCGCGGCGACTTCTTTGAGTATGCCAAAGTCTTCGACAATTACTACGGTACGTCACGTCAGGCCGTGCAGACGCGGCTGGATGCCGGGCAGGACGTGATTCTGGAAATCGACTGGCAGGGCGCGCGCCAGGTTCGCGAACAGATGCCCTCCGCCGTGTCGATCTTCATTCTGCCGCCATCGCGCAGTGAGCTGGAGCGCCGCCTGTCGAGCCGGGGTACCGACGAGCACGCGGTGATCGCTCGGCGCATGCGTGATGCCGTCAGCGAGATGTCCCATTACGATGAATACGACTACCTGGTGATCAACGATGACTTCACCACGGCGTTGCAGGAACTGCAGTCGCTGGTGATCAGCCACCGCTTGACCCTGGCCACCATGCAGCAGCGTCACGCCCCCCTGCTGTCTGCGCTCTTGTCACAGGCGCCTGGCGTCGAGTAATCTAGCAGGTCGTATGACTACTTTTTTCGCTGGGTCGGCGGCGTTTTCAGCCCTGCCGGCCCGGCGTCGTTATTACAGGATGGCTCCATGGCTCGCGTAACCGTCGAAGATTGTCTCGAAAACGTAGAAAACCGCTTCAAACTGGTGATGATTTCTACCCAGCGTGCCCGTCAGCTGGCGCGTGGCTCCCGTGATGCCCAACTGCCCTGGGAAAACGACAAGCCGACCGTCATGGCGCTGCGTGAGATCGCCGCAGGCCTGGTCGACCATACGGTTCTGGATGAGCCGGTCGAAGCGCCGGTGCGGGCGCGTCCTGCCATGACGCCCAGCGCTCAAATCGACGACTAAGCTAGCACCGATCAGGGGCGCGGTACATGTTCACCATTGATGACCTGGCCGACCGACTCGGCGGCTACTTACCCCCGGACGAGATCCAGCAGGTCAAGCGCGCCTTCTATTACGCCGAGCAGGCCCACGACGGCCAGCGCCGTCGCTCGGGCGAGCCCTACGTGACCCACCCGCTGGCGGTGGCCAACATTCTCGCCAACATGCACATGGACCATCAGAGCCTGATGGCCGCCATGCTGCACGATGTCATCGAAGACACCGGCGTCTCCAAGAAAGCCCTGGCCGCCCAGTTTGGCAAGCCGGTGGCCGAGCTGGTGGATGGCGTCTCCAAGCTGACGCAGATCACCTTCGAAGACAAGGCCGTTGCCCAGGCGGAGAATTTCCAGAAGATGGTGCTGGCGATGTCGCGGGACATCCGCGTCATCATCGTCAAGCTGGCCGACCGGCTGCACAACATGCGCACTCTGGGGGCCCTGCGGCCCGACAAGAAGCGCCGCATTGCCCGGGAAACCCTGGAAATCTACGCCCGTATTGCGGGGCGGCTAGGGATCAACACCATTCGTGTGGAGCTGGAAGACCTCTCGTTCCAGGCGATTCACCCCATGCGGGCCGAGCGCATCAAGCGTGCGGTGGCCAGCGCTAGAGGGAATCGTCGCAGCGCCATGCGTGAAATCCAGGCCTCGCTACAGCAGAGCCTCGATGACGAAGCGCTGCAGGGCACGGTGATTGGTCGCCAGAAGCATCTGCTGTCGATCTACAAGAAGATGCGCGACCAGCGCAAGCCGTTTGCCGAGATCATGGACGTCTTCGGGTTCCGTATCATTACCGAAGACGTGGCCAGCTGTTACCGGATTCTGGGCGTGGTGCACAACCTCTACAAGCCGGTACCCGGGCGCTTCAAGGACTACATCGCGATTCCCAAGGCCAACGGCTACCAGAGCTTGCACACGACGCTGTTCGGCCAGCGTGGCATGCCCATCGAAGTGCAGATCCGCACCCGCGAAATGGAAGCCATGGCCAACAACGGCATTGCTGCCCACTGGCTGTACAAGGCTGGCCAGACCGCGCATCCGATTGCCGAAGGCAGCCACGCCCGCGCTCGCGCCTGGGTGAAGGGGCTGCTGGAGATGCAGCGCCACGCGGGGGACTCGCTGGAGTTCATCGAGCACGTCAAGAATGACCTGTTCCCGGATGATATCTACGTGTTCACGCCCAAAGGCGACATCATGGAGCTTCCCCAGGGGGCCACGGTGATCGATTTTGCCTATAGCGTGCACACCGATATCGGCAACAACTGCATTGCCTGCCGAATCGACCGCCACCTGGCACCGCTCTCGACACGGCTGGAAAGCGGCCAGACGCTGGAAATCATCACCGCGCCCGGCGCGCGCCCCAACCTGGCGTGGCTGAATTTCGTTACCACCGCCAAGGCGCGCTCGGCCATCCGTCACGCACTCAAGCACCAGCAGCAGGCAGAAGCCATCATGCTGGGACGCCGTTTGCTCAACAAGGCCCTGGCCCCCTTCGAGACCAGCCTGGAAGAGCTGGACGAAAGCGTGTTCGAACAGGCGCTGAAAGAGCTGGATGCCAGCTCCATGGATGCGCTGCTGGAGTCGATGGGGCTGGGCAATCGCATGGCTCACGTGGTGGCTCGGCGGCTGGTGGACGTGGCTCATGGCGAGAGCTTCGACAAGACGCTGGCCGACAACAGCGACAAGGCAGTGGTCATCAGCGGCGGCGAAGGCATGGTGATCAACTTTGCGCGCTGCTGCCACCCGCTGCCGGGCGACCCGGTGGTGGGGCACCTCTCTGTGGGCAAGGGGCTGGTGGTGCACCGCAGTGAGTGCAAGAACCTCTCCGAGCGCAAGAGCGACCCGGAAAAGCTGTTTGCTCTGGAGTGGTCGGAAAATATCGACGAAGACTTCCCGGTGGCCCTGCGTATCGAGATCGAAAGCCGCCGTGGCCTGGTCGCCGAGCTGGCCGGGCTGGTGACCGATGCGGACGCCAACATCGAGCGGATCGGCATCGAAGAGCGTGACGCACGGCTCTCGACGGTCAACCTGACCCTGTCGGTGAAAGGGCGAGTCCATCTAGCGCGGATCATCAAGCGGATTCGCAACCTGCCCAACGTCGGCAAGATTACCCGTATGGCCAATTAAAACGACCCGGTACCCGCCGCTGGCCCGTCAGGCTGGCGGCGTCAGCCGTGGCGATCATCATCCATCGATGTATTCTCACAGGAGCAAGAGACGTAATGAGCAATAAAGCGGTTATCAACACCGAGAAAGCCCCGGCGGCCATTGGCCCCTATTCACAAGCCATCAAGGCGGGCAACACGGTGTATCTGTCGGGCCAGATTCCCCTCGACCCGGACACCATGGCGCTGGTCTCTGACGATTTCGAAGCCCAGGCGCGTCAGGTGTTTGCCAACCTGCAGGCAGTGTGCGAAGAGGCGGCGGGCTCGCTGAGCGATATCGTCAAGCTCAACCTCTACCTGGTGGACCTGGACAACTTCGCCATCGTCAACAAGGTCATGGAGGAGTTCTTCTCCACGCCGTTCCCGGCCCGTGCGGCGGTGGGCGTGAAGGCGCTGCCCAAGGGCAGCCAGGTAGAAGCCGAAGCGGTCATGGTGATTGGCGACTAACGCCAAGGCCTGATACAGCACAGTAAAAAGCGAGCCGTGGGGCTCGCTTTTTGCTCTTACGCGATAGCGTCAGGCTTTTTGCAGTTCCAGAAACCCGCCTTCCTTGAGCACCTGCAGATACCCCTCCTTGTAGCTGGGGTAGCGGAAGGTGTAGCCGGTTTCACGAATACGGCGGTTGTCGCAGCGCTTGCTGGCCCGGCGGCGCAGGGGGGACTGCATGGTCTCGGTGGACTCCACCTTCAGCTGTTTCGCCAGCCACGCCATCACGTTGTGCATGGTCACCGGCTCGCAGTCGCTGCCCAGGTAAAGGTCTGCCAGCGGCGTACCGCTCTCCTGACAGCGAATCAGGTGCGCCAGGATGCCGGTGCAGTCGTCGCGGTGAATCCGGTTGGAGTAGATCACCGGCGTCACGGCGGCAATGCGGCCTTCTGCCACCTGGTGAATCAGGCGGTCACGTCCCGGGCCATAAATGCCCGAGAAACGCACCACGGTGCCAGGCAGCGGGTGGTTGAGCAGCGCCTGTTCGGCTTCGCACATCAGGGTGCCGGAGAAGCTGGTGGAGCTGGTGGGGCTCTCTTCGTTGACCACTTCGCCTTCCTGCTGGCCGTAAACGCTAGTAGAAGAGACGAAGAAGATCCGTTTGGGCGGCGTATCGTGCTGCTCCAGCACGCTCAGCGTGCGTTTCAGGCCGTCCGGGTAAGCGCTTTGATAGGCACTCTCTTCGAAACGGTCGGCGCTAACGGTGTAAATGACGTAGTCCGCGCTGGGCAAGGCGTTGGCGGGGGCGCCCTCCAGGTCGTTAAGGTCCAGGGCCAGCGGCTCGATGCCCGTGTTGGCCAGTGCATCGGCCTGGCGGCGCACGCCGATCACGCGGTGCCCTTCGTCCAGCAGCTCCTTGCCAAGCGTGACGCCGATATCTCCACAGCCGATAATCAGTACCGTTAGCTTCACCCTGCTCACCCCTCTTGATAAATATTCCCTATTAGATACAAAGTCCTTATGAGATGTGCCATCTTCAATAGGGCTTGTCTGTCCTTTTCCATCTCGCTAATACGATTACCAGTCACGAGCTGCAACGAGAGGATGCCACTGGCACCACCATGACTTTAACAGAACTACGCTACATCGTAACCCTTGCACAAGAGCGCCATTTTGGCCGTGCCGCTGAACGTTGCCACGTTTCACAGCCCACTCTGTCGGTGGCGGTGAAAAAACTGGAAGACGAACTGGAAGTGGCGCTGTTCGAGCGCTCCAAGTCCACCGTACAGGTAACGCCGCTGGGTGAAAAGGTCGTTGCGCAGGCGCAGCGCGTTCTGGAACAGAGTGGGCTGATTTTCGAACTGGCCAAGGCAGGCAAGGACCAGTTGGCCAACCCCCTGCGCATTGGCGCCATCTACACCATTGGGCCCTACCTGTTTCCCCATCTGGTGCCTGCGCTGGCCAACGCTGCGCCACAGATGCCGCTGTACATCGAAGAGGGCATGACCGGCACGCTGCGCGCCAAGCTGCGCAATGGCGAGCTGGACGTGATCATCGTGGCGCTGCCCTTCACCGAAACCGATGTAGTTACCAAGCCGATCTATGACGAGCATTTCGAAGTGCTGATGCCCGCCAGCCATCCGTGGGTAGCGCGTGAAGCGATCCACAAGGAAGACCTGCTGGAAGAGCGCCTGCTGCTGCTGGGGGAAGGCCACTGCTTCCGCGACCAGATTCTGGAAGCCTGCCCGGCCATTACCCAAAAGCTGAACAGCCCCAACAATACCCTGATTGCCGAAGGCGGCTCGTTGGAAACGATTCGCCACATGGTGGCCTCCAAGCTGGGCATTACCGTGCTGCCCCAGTCGGCGCTGGGCACCGACCAGTACGAAAACGCCATGCTGGTCAGCCGTCCCTTCGTGGAGCCTGCGCCTTCGCGCACGGTGGCGATTGCCTGGCGCGCAAGCTTCCCCAGGCCCAAGGCCATCGATGCCCTGGCCCAGGCGATTGGCCAGTGCCAGCAACCGGACCACAAGGCCCATACGGACTCATGAGTGAACTAGCTGCTCCGGTCACGGCGCTCAAGGGCGTAGGCGACGCGCTGGCCATCAAGCTGGCGCGGCTGGGGGTCGAGCGCGTCAGCGACTTGCTGTTTCACCTGCCGCTGCGCTACCAGGACCGTACGCGACTGACGCCGATAGGCCATCTGCGGGCGGGCCAGGAGGCGGTGGTGGAAGGGGAAGTGACCGCCAGCGACGTGGTCAAGGGGCGGCGGCGCAGCCTGCTGGTGCGGCTGCGCGACGGTAGCGGCATCCTGAGCCTGCGGTTCTTTCACTTCTCTCCGGCTCAGCAGCAACAGCTGCGCCCCGGTGCCACCGTGCGTGCGTTCGGCGAAGCCCGGGCAGGAGCCACGGGGCTGGAAATCTACCACCCGGAGTATCGCCTGAGCGGCAGCAGTGACACCCCGGTGGAGGAGTACTACACGCCCATCTACCCGACCACGGAGGGGCTGCATCAGGCTCGCCTGCGGGCCTTGGCCCAGCAGGCGCTGCGCCTGCTGACGCAAGCCCCTGAAACGCTGCCGGACGTGATCCCCGACACCCTGCGCCAGCGCTTCCAGCTACCGGGGCTGCATGCCAGCCTGCAGCTCTTGCACCAGCCACCACCGGACGTGGATCTGGAGCAGCTTGCCCAGGGGCTTCACCCCGCCACCCGGCGGCTCGCTCTGGAGGAGCTGCTGGCCCACCAGCTCAGCCTGCGGGAAGTACGCCTGCGCATTCAGGCCGATGGCGCGCCGACGCTGCCCTCCGGGCGTAGCCTGCAAACCCGCTTTCTGGCGCAGCTGCCGTTTGCCCTCACCGGTGCCCAGCGCCGCGTGCTGGAGGAGATCGCCCTCGACCTGGCACGCCCGGCGCCCATGCTGCGGTTGGTGCAGGGGGATGTGGGGTCGGGCAAGACGGTGGTGGCGGCCATGGCCGCGCTCTCGGCGCTGGCGGGCAACTGCCAGGCGGCCATGATGGCGCCCACGGAAATTCTCGCCGAGCAGCACTATCGTTCGTTCAAGGCATGGTTCGAGCCACTGGGCATCGACGTCGCCTGGCTGGCGGGCAAACTGAAAGGCAAGGCGCGGCTGGATGCCAAGGCCGCCATCGCCGATGGCCGAGCGCGGATGGTGGTGGGCACCCACGCGCTATTTCAGGACGATGTGCATTTTCAATGCCTGGGGCTGGCGATCATCGACGAACAGCACCGCTTTGGCGTGCACCAGCGCCTCGCCCTGCGTGAAAAGGGGGAGGCCGGTGGGCTGACGCCACACCAGCTGATCATGACCGCCACGCCGATTCCCCGCACCCTGGCCATGAGCGCCTACGCCGACCTGGACGTGTCGGTGATCGATGAGCTGCCGCCGGGGCGCACGCCGGTGAAGACCGTGGTGGTCTCGGACGAGCGCCGCCCGGAAGTGGTCGAGCGTATCCGCAATGCCTGCCGCGATGGCCGCCAGGCCTATTGGGTCTGCACGCTGATCGAGGAGTCCGAAGTGCTCCAGTGCCAGGCGGCGGAAGTCACGCGGGACGAGCTCACCCAGGCGCTGCCGGAGCTGGCCATTGGGCTGATACATGGGCGCATGAAGGCCGCCGAAAAAGCCGAGGTGATGGAGGCCTTCAAGACCGGCGAGCTGGACCTTTTGGTCGCCACCACGGTGATCGAGGTCGGCGTGGATGTCCCGAATGCCAGCCTGATGATCATCGAAAACCCGGAGCGCCTGGGGCTTTCCCAGCTCCACCAGCTACGCGGGCGTGTTGGGCGGGGCAGCACCGAAAGTTTTTGCGTGCTGCTTTACCATGCGCCGCTGTCCAAAAGCTCCCGAGAGCGGCTCAGCGTGATGCGCGAAACCACCGACGGCTTCCGCATTGCCGAAAAAGACCTGGAAATTCGCGGCCCCGGCGAAGTGCTCGGCACCCGCCAGACCGGCCTCGCCCAGATGAAAATCGCCGACCTGGAACGCGATGCCGACCAGCTGGAGCGCGTCACCGCCCTGGCCCAGGCGCTCCAGGGCAACGCCGAGGTCACCGCCGTACTGGTGCGCCGCTGGCTGGGCGAAGCCGCCGGGCGCTACGGGCAGGTGTGAGGAGGCCAGGTGTGAGCAGTGGCCGGTGTGAAAGAGCTAGCGTAGCGCTTCAGCTGCGTCGGTTTGAAGGCTGCCGGGTGCCACCAGTCGCCCAGCCGCCTCGCTGAGCGGCCCCAACTGCCCAGCAATCAGGCGTAGCTGGCTCTGGATGGGGCGATAGAGCGTGATGGCTTTCTCATCCAGCGCGCCGCTTTGTTCCTCTAACTGGCTCAGCAGCTCGTTGGCAGGCTCGGTCAGTAACTCCACCGGCAGACGTTTATCTAACTGCTCGGCCAGTTGCTCTAATAGAGCGCTAATCCGTTTGGCGAGGGGGACGAAGGCGGCATCGTCTTCATCTTCTGCCAGCCGATGACGATGCGCGCCTAACGCCGAAAGGTGGCTGAGCAGCGTGTTGGAGAGCACCAGGAAGCGCAGGCCGTTGTCGGCGTCCTGTTTGCGGTAGTGGCCTGGCTCGTGAAGCATGTTGGTCAGCAGGGTCGAGAGCGCCGCATCCGCGTTGTGGGCATTCCGCCGGGCCAAACGATAGGCCAGGTCGTCCTGCTTGCCCTCTTCGTACTGGTGGACGATTTCGTCCAGGTAGTGACGATGGTTGGTCAGCACCTTGCCCGCCTCGCGGTAGAGCCGCCGCCCTTGCCAGTCCGGCAGGATAAAGAACACCGCCAGCCCGGCAATCAGCGAGCCAATCAGGGTATCGAACAGCCTGGGCCAGATCAGATCGAAGCCATCCCCCACCTGATTGAAGCTGCACAGCACCAGCAGGGTGATGGAGGCAGTGGCAATCACGTAGTGTTTTTCCCGATTGGCGAAGAAGGACACCCCTGCCACCACGGCTATCATGCTCTGGACCAGCGGCTGGGGAAACAGGCTGATCGACATCCAGCCTGCGGTCAGGCCCAGCACCGTGCCGAGGATGCGCTGAGATAAAAAGCGCCGCGTGGTGGCAAAGTTGGGACGGCACACGAACAGCGTGGTCAGCAGTATCCAGAAGCCCTGCTTGGGGTCCAGCCACTGCAGCAGCCCATAGCCCACCAGCAGGGCCGTGGTCAGGCGTACCGCATGGCGAAAGGTGGGCGAGCCCAGCGTAAAATTGAGCCGCACGCGCTTCCAGGCTTCCAGCAGGCTGGAGGGCGAGCGGTCGTAGAGGGCGCTGTCGCGGCGCTCTTCGTTGGCGGCAGGGTTATGGGCGCTGGCAATCTGGGCTTCCAGGGTGGTGAGGTTGTCGGCCAGGGCGGTCAGCGGGCGAATCAGCGGCCGCCACTCGGGCTTGCCGCGTTCGCGGAGGTTCTCGATGGAGGCGCGCAGGTCGGCCAGCGCCTGCTCGCTCTGCTCGTGACTGAACGGGCGATTGAGCAGCAGCGATTTGGCCAACTGACGGCACGCACGGCCCTGCTGGTCCAACAGGCGCTGGCAGCGAAACAGCACGTCGTGGTGGAAAAACGCATCGGTGAGCGCGCTGTAAGGGTAGTGGGTGGAGCTGGCCCGCTCGTGGATATCCTGGGCAATGAAGTAGATCTGCAGGTAGCGGTTGAGCTTGCGGCTGCCGCGCTGGCCTTCGAGGCGGCGAAAGATCATCTCCTTGGCCTGGTTCAGGGCATCCACCACCTGGCCGTTCTGACGGGCCAGCGCCACGCGTCGGGCTTCCACATCGACTCCGCGTACAGGCTCGAAAAGCGCCGATTTCAGGATCAAGAACTCCCCCAGCGCCTTGTACACCCGTGCCATGCTCTGCTTGACCGGCTGGCGGGAGAACAGCGCGCACCACACCACGGAAATTGCCCCGTACCAGGCCGCGCCGCCCAGCAGCAGCAGTTGGCGTGCCGCCACGTCCTCATCCACTCCGCCGTGTTGCTCGATGTTGATCATGGAGTAGATCGACAGAATCAGCGTGCCCGAGGCAATGGTGGCGTAGCGCTGGCCAATGGCGCCCAGCATGATCAGCGTAAAGGTGGAGACTGCCAGCCCCACGGCAAAGAGCCACGGCCAGGGGAATAGCCACTGCACCACGAACGAGGCCGAGGCAAAGCACAGCAGGGTGACCGCCAGGGCTTGTGCCCGCCCTTGCCAGCTGTCGTCGGTTTCCGAGAGCGCGCAGGCGATGATGCCGAGAAACAGCGGGATCACCAGGGCCACGTCGCCCATCAGCCCGCTCATCAACAAGGCGCCGCTGAAGGCGATGAAGACCCTCAGGCTGTAGGCGAACTTATCCAGTGTCCAGAGGCGGCGTAAGGGTAGTGAAATGGGCATGGTGTGTCTAAGCGGACCTCGAAAGTGTGGTGTTGTAACGTTGTTAGACTTTGGTCGTGTTCGAGTATAGAGCCAACTCGGCGCCGCTGTCGCTATCTGGCGCAGGTCAACCAACGCTGGGCGTTGGCCAAGCGTTTATTCGCTTGGGTGTTCTAAAAAGTAGCGCACAAAATCGCTATGATTGGAACAGTAACCTTTCGATACTCGGAGTGACTCTAAAAAAAACAGGATCACTCCCATGGATCTCAAACTGCTGCTGGACTGGCGTCTGCACCTCACGGTGATCGTGACGTCGATGTTGTCGGAATGGATAGGCATCGTACGCATGCCGCTGGGGCCAGGAACGCTCTTATTACTCCCGCTGCTTTACGCCTTCGTGATCGGCGTGCTGCTCAATCCGCATCTGTTTTCGGCGATGGGCAAGGTCATTCCCAAGCCGGTCAGCCATGCGGCCGGGCCCATCATTCTGATCGCTATTCTGCCGTTCATCGCCAAATTTGGCTCTACCATTGGCCCTGCCATCGAGCAGATCATCGCCGCCGGGCCTGCGCTGATCCTTCAGGAGCTGGGCAACCTGGGCACCATGCTGCTGGCGCTGCCGTTTGCGGTGCTGGTGCTGAAAATGGGCCGTGAAGCGGTCGGTGCCACCTATTCGATTGCTCGTGAGCCCAATATTGCCATCATTTCGGATCGTTATGGCCTGCGCAGCCCGGAAGGGATCGGCGTCATGGGTGTCTACGTGGTGGGCACCATGTTCGGCACGCTCTACTTCGCGCTGATGGCGGGCTATATCGCTTCGCTGGACATTCTCGATATCCGTGCCCTGGCCATGGCCTGTGGGGTGGGCAGCGGCAGCATGGTCGCGGCGTGTTCGGCCGCCCTCGCCGAAGCAGTGCCAGCCTCGCGGGACGAGCTGCTGGCCTTTGCCGGGGCCAGCAACCTGCTGACCTATGCCACCGGGCTGTATATCTCCCTGTTTATCGCGCTGCCCGTCACCGAGTGGATGTACAAGCGCCTGACCGGTAACCGCCAGGAGACGCAACATGAAGGCTAACGAGATGACCACAGAACCCCTGGACAAGAGTGCGCTGGAAGAGCTGCGCCCGGAAAACCAGCTGGGCAAGACCGCACTGGTGCTGGCAGCGGTCTGCGTGGCGGCCTGGTTCAGCAATACCGTCAACGGTGCGCCGCTGCTGGAAGCGCTGCCGGGCATGCTGATTCTTTATGGGCTGGTGATCATTGGCCTGGTCATGGGGCGTCTGTGCCCCTTCTACCTGCCCAGCGTGGCCTGGGTGTCCCTGGTGAGCATTCTGGTCACACTGCCCTCGTTTCCGGGGAGCGCCTGGATCGTATCGCAATTGGCGGCGGTGAATTTCCTGGCGGTCGTGACGCCGGTACTGGCCTACGCCGGGCTGGCGCTGACCGGCCGTGAGTTCAGCATGTTCCGCCAGACCGGCTGGAAGCTGGTCATCGTGGCGCTGCTGGTGTTCACCGGCACGTTCATCGGCTCTGCCGTCGTCGCGCATATCATGCTTTGAGGAGTGAACCATGGCTGCGTCAGTGACCATACCCGACAGCGCTGAACTCGCCGCCTGGCGGCAGGATTTCCATCAGCACCCTGAAACCGCCTTCGAGGAGCACCGCACCAGTGCGCGTATCGCGTCGCTGCTCACCCAGTGGGGCTTCGATGTCACCACGGGGTTGGCGGGCACGGGCGTGGTGGCCACCCTGGATGGCCAGCAGGGGGAAGGCAAGACCATCGGCCTGCGGGCCGATATCGACGCCCTGGACATCCGTGAAGAGACCGGGCTGGCCTACGCCTCGCAGACGCCGGGCAAGATGCACGCCTGCGGACACGATGGCCATACCACGATGTTGCTGGGAGCGGCCTGGGCGCTGAAGCAGCAGCCCGACTTCAAGGGGCGGGTGGTATTCATCTTCCAACCCGCCGAAGAGAACGAGGGCGGTGGCCGTGCCATGGTGGAGGACGGTCTGTTCGAACGCTTCCCCATGGACGCCGTGTACGGGCTGCACAACTGGCCCGGGCTGCCGGTGGGTGTCGCTGCGGTGCACGATACCGACGTCATGGCCGCGTTCGACATCTTCAGCCTGACGCTGACCGGTAAAGGCTGCCATGCGGCGATGCCCCACCTGGGCACCGATACGGTGCTGGCGAGCTGCCAGCTGATCAGCCAGCTGCAAGGGCTGGTGAGCCGTGAAACGCCGCCGGACAAGTCGGCGGTGCTGAGCATCACCAGCATCAATGCCGGAGACACGTTCAACGTGATACCCGAGCAGGTGGCGCTGCGCGGCACGCTGCGCTGCTTCGACATGGCGCTGAAAGAGCGCCTGGAAGCACGGTTCAAGCAGGCCATTGCCAGCCTGGCCGAGTTCCATGGCTTGACGGTGGAACTGGATTACCAGCGCTGCTACCCCGCCACGATCAATACCCCAGCGCATGCCCAGCACTGCGCTACGGTGCTGGAGGGGCTGCTTGGCCAAGGCAAGGTGCTGCGCAACCCGCCGCCCAGCATGGCCTCCGAGGATTTCTCGTTTTTGCTGGCCGAGTGCCCAGGTGCGTATATCTGGATGGGCAACGGCGAAGATTCGCCGTCGCTGCACAACCCCCACTACGACTTCAACGATGCGCTGTTACCGCTCGGAACGCGCTACTGGGTAGCGCTGGTCAACGCACTGCTCGTCTGACGATGACGTAATACATCCATTCGCTCTCTGATGCCCACTGGGTAGGGGAGCGTCTACCCCGCATTCAGCGTTTCATGGCATGCCAAGGAGTTTGATGATGTCGCAAACCGAACACGCTTTATCGATTACCGTGATAGGCCTGGGCCAGATGGGCGGCAATATGGCGCTGACCTTGCAGGCCGCCGGCTTCGAGGTCACGGGCAGTGACCTGTTTGAGGCCGCGCGGGCAAGGCTCGCAGGCTTGGGCCTGGCCGTAGTGGCACCGGATGCCCTGCCTGCCAGCGATGTCTACCTGCTCTCGCTGCCTACTTCTGCCCATGTGCGCGAGGTGATCGAAACCTCCCCTGGCCTGCTCGCCCTGGCCCCCAAGGGCAGTGTGATCGTCGATACCTCCACCAGTGACCCCGCCGGCAGCCGCGAGCTGGCCGAAAAAGTCACCGCGGCGGGCCTGCACTGGCTGGATGCTCCGGTCAGCGGCGGCCCCAAGGGCGCCGCCAACGGCACGCTGGGCATGCTGCTGGGCGGCGATGATGCCACCCTGGAGCGAGTGAT
>NZ_LFGT01000022.1:29164-32077 GCF_002078115.1 Halomonas sp. BC2
TGTCGGCCAAACGTACCCATGTGGGCGGCCCGGGCAGCGGCCACGTGGTGAAGCTCGCCAACAACTACCTGTGCGCGGCGCACCTGCTCACGACCGCCGACGCCGTCGCCATGGCCGCCAAGGCAGGCGTCGAGCCTGCCGCCTGCCTGGCGGGTATCAACAGTGGCTCGGGGCGCAGCGCCATCAGCGAGGTGAACTTCCCCGAGTGGGTGCTGAGCGAACGCTTCGATTCGGGCTTTACCACCGGCTTGATGCGCAAGGACCTGCGCCTGGCGCGGGACGCCGCTGAGCAGTTGGGTATTCCCCTTGCCTTGCTGCAGGCGGTGGTGAATGCCTGGCACGCAAGCCCGGAGCAGCCCGCCGATAGCGACGACTTCAACCATATCACCACGCCGATTCTTGCCTGTGCCCGCCAAACGGAGAGCCACTCATGAGCCCACTCAGCCAACACGCCAGCGACCAGCTTGCCGCACTCCTGAACGGCTTTGGGTTAGCGGCAAAAACGCCGTTGAGCAACTGGATCGATGGTGATCTGGTGGCCGGAGAAGGCGAAGAGATCACGCTGATCAACCCGGCGACGGGGGAGGCGCTGGTCAGCTACCGCGATGCGGGTGCGGCGCTTATCGAGCGCGCCACGCAAGCCGCGCAGCGGGGCCAGCGCGAGTGGATGGCGTTGACGGCCAGCGAGCGCGGGCGGCGGATGAACGCGGCAATACGGGGCCTGGAAGGCCATGAAGAGGCGCTGGCACAGCTGGAAAGCGTGGTGGCGGGGAAGCCGATTCGCGACTGCCGGGCCGAAGTGGGCAAAGTGCGCGAGATGTTCGAATACTACGCTGGCTGGTGCGACAAGCAGCACGGCGAAGTGATTCCGGTGCCCACCACGCATCTTAACTACGTGCGCCACGTGCCTTATGGGGTGGTGGGGCAGATCACGCCCTGGAACGCGCCGATGTTCACCTGTGCCTGGCAGCTGGCACCGGCCATGGCGGCGGGCAATGGGGTGGTGCTGAAACCTTCCGAGCTGACCCCTTTCACCTCGGTGGTGATTGCCCAGCGGCTGGAAAGCGGCGGCCTGCCCAAAGGGCTGATCAACATCGTCAACGGGCTGGGCAGAACCACCGGTGCGGCGCTGACCGACCATCCCGCCATCAGCAAGCTGGTGTTTGTCGGCTCGCCCCAGAGTGGTCGCCTGATCGCCGAGGCGGGGGCACGGCGCCTGGTGCCCAGCGTGCTGGAGCTGGGCGGCAAATCCGCCAATATCGTGTTCGCCGATGCCAAGCTCGATGAAGCGGTGGCTGGCGCCCAGGCGGCCATCTTTGCGGCGGCGGGCCAAAGCTGTGTGGCGGGTTCGCGGCTGCTGATCGAGCGTTCGGTCTTCCAGGAGGTCACCACCCGCCTGGCCCGAGCGGCGGAGCAGATTCACGTGGGTCTGCCCAGCGATGAAGCTACCCGCATGGGGCCGCTGCAGAATCGCCGTCAATTCGAGCAGGTGACGCGCATGATCGAGGCCGCTGAAGCGGAAGGGGCAAGCGTGCTGACGGGGGGCAAACGCCCGGATGGCTTGCCTGACGACGCCCAGGGCTATTTTATCGCGCCCACGGTGCTGGTGAATGTCACCCCTGACATGGAGATTGCCCAGCAGGAGGTGTTTGGCCCGGTATTGATCGCCATGGCATTCGATGACGAGGCCCAGGCCGTTCGGCTTGCCAACGACACCCGGTTTGGGTTGGCCGGTGCCGTGTGGAGCCAGGACGTGGCCCGAGCGCATCGTGTGGCGGGGCAGCTGCGGGCGGGCACGGTATGGATCAATAGCTACAAGGCGATCAGCGTGATGTCGCCGTTCGGGGGCTTTGGCGACAGCGGCTTTGGCCGCTCCAGCGGTCTGGACGGCCTGCGCGAATACACGGTGCCGCAAAGCGTCTGGGTGGAAACCGCACCGGAGGCCAGCGTGGCGTTTGGCTACGGCAGCGGTGTCGGCTGATTCGATGCCGGGTCCCTGAAGGCCTGCATCCAGCGCTGCAGGTGGCGCAGCAGCAGGATGCTGGCCTTGGGCTGCTGGCGGCCCACCCGGGTGACCATGTGGGCCTGGGAGCGCTGAAACAGCGGGTCGTCGACCGGGCGTGCGACAAGGCTGCCGATGTCCAGGTCGTGGGCGACCGCAAACGCCGGTAGCAGCGTCACCCCCATGCCGCTGCGCACGTATTGCGCCAGGATCACCATCGAGTTGGTGTTCATGGTCATACGCGGGGCGAGGCGTGCCTGTTGAAACGCCTGGTCAACCATCTGGCGCACGCCATGGGTGGTGTCCCACATGGCCATGGGCTGGGTGCTGAGCTGTGCCAGGGTGAGCGGGTGGGGCTGCTCGGCCAAGGGGTGATGCGGCGCCAGAATGGCCATCAACGGCTGCGGGCTGGAGGCCCAGAAGCGTAGCTGCGGATGGGTACGCTCGTGGAACATCAGCCCAATATGGCTTTGATCCTCGACAATCGCATCGATGATGCCGGATGTGCCCGCGATATGGATATCCAGCTGGATGCCCGCATAGCGCTGGGTGAATTCATGCAGGGGAGAAGCCACCAGGTCGCTGACGAAGCCTTCGCCCACGGTGAGGGAAATCGTTCCGGTTTCCAGCCGCTGGTAGGCTTCGAGGGACGTGATAAAGCTCTCGTCGAGGGCGCTGCGCCGCTCGCAGTACTCCAGCAGCATCTCGCCGACGGGCGTGGGGCGTATGCCGCCGCGCTGGCGCTCCATGAGGGTTGCTCCCAAGGCTGCTTCCAGCAGCACTATCCTATCTGCTGACTCACCGCCGAGGGAGCTATCTCCAAGCGAAGCTTCCTGATGGTTTTTTTATCTAACTACTACATAGTTCCCTGTCCTGGAGACGCAATAGTTAACCTTGGCCCCTAGATTCAT
>NZ_LFGT01000022.1:33794-73729 GCF_002078115.1 Halomonas sp. BC2
TTCATAGAATAACCGCAGCACTTTGGATCACAAGGTAGAAGCAGGAGGGCCAGCGCCGGTACCCTCTCTGCTTTACCGACCAAAGTGAAGCAGAGCATGGCATACCGACAGCTGACCCAGACCCAACGATACCAGATTCACGCTTACAGGTGTGCAGGCATGAGCCAGCGACAGATCGCCAGAGCTATTGGTGTTCATGACAGCACGGTGAGTCGGGAGCTGCGTCGTCACACGACGCCCGAGGGGTATGACCCTGAGCAGGCCCAGCAACGTAGCGACCATCGACGCCGCACCGCCTGGAAGTGGACGAAGCGCCTACCCAGCCTGATGGACTTCGTCGCCAGACGGCTCCGCGAGGAGTGGAGTCCCGAGCAGATCAGCGGCTTCATGGCCCCCTTGATCGGCGTGGGCGTTAGCCACCAGTGGATCTACTCCCTGGTCCGGGATGACAAGGCCCGGGGTGGCGGCCTGTGGCGGCACCTTCGTCAGCCCCGGCGGCACAGCAAACGCCGTGCCCGGGCCAAAAGCGCAGGACTTGGCAGGATCCCCCATCGCGTGGGCATCGAGCATCGCCCGGCGGAGGTCGAGGAACGCCGCTTCATCGGGCATTGGGAGGGTGACACCGTGGTTCAGGGGCACAAGCAATCGGGCCTGGTCACCCTGGTAGAGCGGCGTAGTGGTTATCTCCTGGCAGCACGGCCAATCGCTGATGAGGGATATCCATCGCCTGGTGCTACCTCGCGTGACGAAAATGCGCCCAGCGTGCAGGGCTACAAGTATTTGAGCAGCTTTTGCAGCTTGTTCATGTCGGCAGAGTCGCCGACGAGGCGCACGTCGCCTGCCACCATGCCATCCAGGAACGCCTGTTGCGTCGGCTTTCTGAGGATACGCAGGGCGGCTTGCTGGTCGCGAAAGCGCAGCTCCAGATCCAGGTCGACGGGCAGGCCTTTACCGGACGTAATGTAGCGGGGCGTCATTCGGTAGTGGCGCGCCGTGCTCAGGTCTTCTGTGGCAATGCCCCAGTCCAGCCCTTGCATGCGCTCCAGCTGCTCACGAAAGCGTGGCTTGCGGCGCAGGGCGCGCTTGAGCATGAAGCTCAACAGCCACAGCGTCAGCGAAAGCTTCATTAGGAAACGGCGTCCTTGAGCGCTTTACCTGGCTTGAACGCCACGTTCTTGCTGGCCGGAATCTGCAGCGGTGCGCCGGTCTGCGGGTTCTTGCCGGTACGGGCGGCGCGCTCGCGTACGGTGAAGGTGCCAAAGCCAATCAGGGTAACGTCTTCGCCTTTGGCCACGCTGTTGGTGATTTCGTCCAGAATGACATTCAGGACCTGGCCTGCCTTGTCCTTGGACAGGTCAGCACTCTCGGCGATGGCAGCGGCGAGTTCAGGTTTGCGCATGAAGGAATCTCCCTTGTGAAAAACAAACGTCAATGTTGTTGGTAACCCACCCCAGCGGGGCTTCTTTAGCCTAGTCGTGAAGGCGGCGAAAATCAGCCTAGCAGGGCAGGGACAGCTCTGGAAAGCTCCACTTTCCTTCTCACGCAGCCCCCTGTCAACGCAAAACCAATCAAACGACCGTCTTTATCTTCCGCCAGCGCCGTCAAATCCTGCCCATGACCCTCCACTCGCCAGTGCTGCGGTGTGCTCACTGGCGGGTAGGCCACCACCGGGAGCAGGGGCGTTTTGACGATGATCGGCCAGGCGCCGAAGCTTACCGGGGTGGGTGAGCCGCCCAGCGTGGCCGCCAGCGCTTTGGCACTGGCTTGCAGCGGCTGAACGTACATGGCGTTCACGCCGTCGATGCAGGCCACGTCGCCCAATGCGTATACGTTCGGCTGGCGGGTGCGAAGCAGCCGGTCCACCTCGATACCGCGGGCGCTGACCGCGAGTCCGGCGGCCTCGGCCAGCGCCGTGCGGGGCGCCAGTCCCGTGGCCAACAGGACGATGTCCACCGTATGGCGCTCGCCGCCGTCGAGCTGCAGTACCAGGTCGCGGTCGGCATTCATGGATAGGCTGTCCAGCGTGCGCCCCAGTGCCAGTTGCATGCCTGCCGTTCGAAAGGTTTCGGCCAGGGCATGGCCCAGCGGCTCGGGCAGCAGGCGCGGCAGCGGGGTGCTCTCTGGCGCCACCAGGGTGACGTGGTGGCCGCCCGCATGGAGGTCGTTGGCGAATTCGCAGCCCACCAGGCCCGCGCCAATGATCGCCACTCTGCTTGGCTGGGCGAGCGCTGCATACAGGCGGCGGTAGTCATCCAGGTCGTTGACCGTGAAACAGCGCCCTTTCAGCGCACTGGGTATCTGGAACGGCGTGCGCGGGGCCGCGCCGGTGGCGAGCACCAGGTGCTCGTAGCGGAGCAGGGTGCCGTTGTCCAGGCGCAGCATCTGGTGTTCCAACGCCAGTTCGACGACTTGCGTGTGGGCCATGAGCTGGGCATTCAGTTCGTCGGCGAGCGCTTCTGCGCTGCGCTGCGCCAGCTTTTCGGGGCTCAACCGCTTGGCGAAGCCCGTGGACAGCAGCGGTTTGCTGTACTCTTCGCCACGGTCGGCGCTAACCAGCGCGATGGTGCGAGAATCTCCCTGGCGGCGCAGCGCTCGCGCCAGGCCAATACCGGCCATGCCAGTGCCGACAATGACCAGCTCGGCATGTGGGGATTCGCTGAAGTGTGAATCGGGCATATCGTTATCCGGGGGTAAGGAACAAAAGCCTGCCAAGCCATCATGTTACACTAGCCTTCTTTCCAATTGACTGCTCTGGAGGCTCAGGTGACGCTCGTTGAGTTGCCACGCCCTGCGTTTTCGCTACCCCCCCACTGGCGGCCGGTTGCCGCTGCGCGGCCTGCCATGAGTGCGGCCTGGTGGCAATGGGTGGCCTCGACCGACTCCCTGACGGCGCGCCTGATGGCGGCCGGAGCGCCGAGCCAGTTCCGCGTACGCCTGCTGCGTCAGACCATTGGCCTGCCGTTTCAGGACGAAGCCATGGCGCTGGGAATCGCTCCACGTCGCCATGCCTGGCTACGCGAGGTGGCGCTGTGCATCGACGGCACCCCTTGGGTGGTGGCGCGATCGGTGGCACCGCTGGAGCAGCTGCAGGGCAAAGGCCTGGGGGCCTTGGGCGAGCGTTCGCTGGGCAGCTGGTTGTTTCAGCAGCCGGACCTGGTGCGCGGGCCGTTGCAGGCCACGGTGTCGCTCCCGCGCTTCACGGCGTGGGGTGCCCCCGCCAAGGGGCGTAGCCAGTGGGGGCGTCGCTCGGTGTTTCAGCACGCGGGGTTGTCGCTGCTGGTTCAAGAGTATTTTTTATCGACCATGGCCGATGCGCTGAGCCTGCCCTCGCGCTAGGCTATTCTGGAGTTTCTTTCACGAGGTAAGCATGAGCATGGACCGTTCTCTATTGCGGCCAACGGGTTGGGCCCGGCTGGCAGACTTTCTTCAGCTGATGCGCCTGGATCGGCCCATTGGTACCTGGCTGCTCATGTGGCCGACGCTCTGGGCGCTGTGGGTGGCTGCAGAAGGGGTGCCGGGTCGCTCCGTGCTGATCATCTTCATTGCCGGTGTCTACGTGATGCGTGCTGCGGGCTGCGTGGTGAACGACTATGCCGACCGCCATGTGGATGGCCACGTCAAGCGTACTCGCCAGCGCCCCATGGCCACGGGACGCATCAGCGAAACCGAAGCCCAGCTGCTGTTCGTGGCGCTGGTCGCCGCTGCCTTCATTTTGGTGCTGCTGACTAACTGGTTCACCGTGCTGCTGTCGGTGGGCGGCGTGCTGCTGGCTTTCGTGTATCCGTTCATGAAGCGCTACACCCACTTCCCGCAGGTGGTGCTGGGCGCGGCCTTTTCCTGGGCCATTCCCATGGCGTTTGGCGCGGTATTGGGCCACGTGCCTCTGGAAGCCTGGCTGCTGTTCAGTGCCAACCTGCTGTGGACCGTTGCCTACGATACCCAGTACGCCATGGTCGACCGTGACGATGATCTGAAAATCGGTATCAAGTCGACCGCCGTGCTGTTTGGCCGTGCTGACCGGCTGATCATCGGAGTGCTGCAGGCAAGCGTGCTGGCCCTGCTGAGCTGGGTCGCGCTGCGCGTTGGGCTAGGGGGCTTTTTCTGGCTGGGGTTGCTGGGCATGGCGGCGACGTTCGTGTACCAGCAGTGGCTGATCGTCGGGCGCGATCGAGACCGCTGTTTTCAGGCCTTCCTGAACAACCACTGGTCGGGTCTGCTGGTCTTTGCAGGTATTGCCTTGAGCTGGTGGCCGGTAGCGGGCTAAATTGACTGGGTGTCATGGAACTGTCATCAAGTCATGGTGTTATCGTCACACGCATGTCATTGAACCTTCCTGAATAGAGCACCGTGAGGCCCTGGAATGACCGCCAAGACCGTACTGATCGTCGATGATGAGGCGCCGATCCGCGAAATGATCGCCGTGGCGCTGGAGATGGCTGACTATCGCGTGCTTGAAGCGGACAACGCCCAGGATGCCCACGCCATGGTCGTCGACCACCAGCCTGACTTGTTGCTGCTGGACTGGATGATGCCGGGCACCAGCGGCATCGAGCTGGCCCGTCGGCTGAAGCGCGAAGAAGCCACCGCCGAGCTGCCGATCATCATGCTGACGGCCAAGGGCGAAGAGGACAACAAGATCCAGGGCCTGGAAGCGGGTGCCGACGACTATATCACCAAGCCCTTTTCCCCCCGTGAGCTGGTGGCCCGCCTGAAGGCCGTGCTGCGCCGTGCCACGCCGCGTGGCGTGGAAGACCCGATCGAAATCAATGGTCTGCTGTTGGACCCGGTGAGCCACCGGGTCAGCGCCCATGGCAAGGCGCTGGAAATGGGGCCTACCGAGTATCGTCTGCTGCAGTTTTTCATGACCCATCAGGAGCGCGCCTACACGCGCAGCCAATTGCTTGACCAGGTATGGGGTGGCAACGTCTACGTGGAAGAGCGCACGGTGGACGTGCATATTCGTCGTCTTCGTAAAGCGCTGGGCGAGCCTCATCAAAATCTGATTCAAACGGTGCGCGGTACTGGGTACCGGTTCTCTGCGCGAGTGTAAGCGTGCGCCTGTGGAGCCGTGAGATCTGGCGCATCATCTGGCTGGCCCTGTTGGGCCTCTGCCTGGGATGGCTGGTGGATTACCCTGGCGCCGGGCTGGCGGCGGGGCTGCTGTTTTGTCTGGTCTATCATCTGCGTCAGTTTCGGGCGCTCTTCCTTTGGCTGACGCTTCACCCCCACGATGAGCCCCCGGCGGCCAAGGGCATGTGGGGGGAGCTGTTCGACCGCCTCTATCGCTACCAGAAAAGCCAGCGCATTACCCAAAGTCGTTTACGGGCGACGCTGGCGAGAATTCAGGAGTCCTCCGAAGCCATGCGCGATAGCGTGGTGATGCTGGACCGCCACGGCGACCTGGAGTGGTGGAACAGCGCGGCCACCGACATGCTGGGGCTGCAAACCGCCCACGATCGTGGCCAGCACATCACCAACCTGCTGCGCGACCCTCGCTTCATCAGCTACTTCAATGCCCGCGACTACAGCGAGCCGCTGACGCTGACCTCGCCGATCGACGAGCGGCGCATCCTCCAGTATCAGATCACTCTGTACGGCGATGACGAGCGGCTGGTCATGGCCCGTGATATTACGCGTCTGCACCGCCTGGAGCAGATGCGGCGTGACTTCGTCGCCAACGTCTCCCATGAACTGCGCACTCCGCTGACCGTGCTGTCGGGCTACCTGGAAACCTACGGCGACCTCAAGGAGCTGCTGCCTCCCCGCCTGGGTAAAGGGATCGTACAGATGGAGGAGCAGACGCGACGGATGCAGAATCTGGTCAACGACCTGCTGCTGCTGTCACGGCTGGAAATCGACCAGGGAGGCGATGATCACCAGATGCTGGCCGTAGGCCCCATGCTCGACAGCATTCGCCGAGACGCCCTGGCGCTCTCCAGGCAGCAGCACAGTGTGCAGGTCATTCTGGAGAGCGACGCTGGCTTGATCGGCAGCGAGCAGGAGCTGCGCAGCGCCATTTCCAATCTAGCCTTCAATGCCGTGCGCTATACCCCGGAAGGCAGTCAGATCACGTTGCGCTGGTCGGTGGCCGCCAACGGCAGCGGGTGTATCGAGGTCGAGGACGATGGCGATGGCATTGATCCGGTGCATATCCCCCGCCTGACCGAGCGCTTCTATCGAGTGGATAAAGGGCGTAGTACGGCAACAGGAGGGACGGGTCTGGGCCTGGCCATCGTGAAGCACGTGCTGCTGCGCCACGAGGCCCAGCTCAACATAGAGTCACGTCCTGGCGAGGGGGCATCCTTTCGCTGTGTCTTCCCTGCCAAGCGAGTCAGCGGCCCGGCTTGAGGGCTCGATGACGCTTTGCGCTCCTCCTTATCCGCTTCCTGCACAACCCCTGTATAAGTGTGCCATATTGGCATAGAGCTCTGGTCACACATCACTCATGTGTCATTTTTAACCACCTCAAAGGCGTGGTCATGACCCCCTGAGCCCATGCTTTATACTATCCTTGTTTTTTTAAATTATTGATAATAAATAATTTTTTTGATTTTTGGCATGCGTGGCACAACGTATGCAATGTTCTAGGCAAGGAAGATTACCGCAGGAACTGGTAAGACATGAAGTCACTCTTCCTTAACTATGCGGTATCAACAGCGATCGAGGAGGCGGAATATGATGTCCAAGGAACTACTCAAGAAAGCTGGTATTTTAGGTGTTTCTTTTGGCCTGATGGCAAGCCCACTGGCTTTTGCAGACACCACGGATCACTCATCCATCGACCAGAATCAGGATGTAACCGTCGAAGATGAGCCCATGAACACACAGTCTGGTACGGCTGAGCCGGGCAGTTACGACACCGAAGACCTGACGACGGATCACGGCACACAAGGCCCCGACGTTGTGGATGAGCCGGACTCCACCAACATGAGTGGTGGTGCCGAGTACACCCCGGAAGATGTGGTAGAAGAAAATAGCGGCAGCTAAACGTAACAATTCTTTGCAAAGCTGAAAAAAACTCTTACGCTTAGGAGTGAGCAAACTGAGGGCAAGGATGTCCCATAGCAAGGATGCTCACCGATTCAAGGATGAGTCAGAAAACGGTCAAGACACTGGTCAGGGTAAATTCCAAGGTTGGAGTCCCGCAAACGGAGAGGAAGCCAGCAGTCAGTATCGTTCATAAGTAAGAGTGGTCGAGACCCCGCCTAGCGGGGTCTAATTTTTTGTGCCTGCTATATGGGCGGCCCTGTGATGAATGGCTCTGATTCAGAGCGCCGAGCCTGCCGCCTTATCCCGCGTGTCCGGTGTGCCACGATAGTGGCGGTCCCACATGAGGACTGCGCCTGCGACGGCGCCTGGAATCAGGAACAGGTTGGCCAAGGGGATCCAGGTGATGAGCATGACCAGCCCGCCATATGTCATGCTCGGCCACCAGCGCCGTGAAAGCCTGCTGCGCATCTCCTTGAACGACACTTTGTTGTTATCCATCGGGTAATCCAGATAGGTAATGGCCATGACCCAGGCAGAAAAGAGCGCCCATAAGGGAGGCGCCAAGACGTTCAAGCCGGGAATCCAGCTGAACAGGAACAATACGGCCATGCGCGGCAGGATATAGCTCAGCTTGACCAGCTCTCGACCCACGGCGTCCAGCGCCGTTTTGGCCAGCCCTCGGTCATCCAGCGGTTCGCGCCCGGTGGCCTGGCGCTCTACCTGAGCCGCCAGAAACCCATAGAAAGGCGCTGCGATCAGGTGAGTCACCAGGGTGAAGCTAAAAAAGATCACCACCAGCAAGCTGATGAAGAATAGCGGCCAGATCAGCCACGACAACCACTCCAGCCAGCCAGGCACCATGGCCATGCTGCTCTCCAGCCAGCCCGAAAAGCGTGTGAAGAGCACGTAAACCATTCCCGTATACACGAGCAGATTGACCAGAATGGGTAGAAAAACATAGCGCCTTAGCCCGGGCTGATACACCAGGCGGGTGCCTTGCCCCAACGCGTTGAGTGCATTCACGCGACATTACTCCCTAAAAAAACGCCCAGACAATGGTCTGGGCGTATTGCAGGAGGGTTTGACGGCCAGGTCAAGATTTTTTCATGACCTTCTGTTCCAGGGTGTCTGGGTCACTGTGGCGAATATCCAGGCCTTTCACCAGGTACACCACGTATTCCGCCAGGTTATTGGCGTGGTCGCCCACCCGCTCCAGGGCGCGCAGCACCCACATGATGCTCAACACCGAGCTGATGGAGCGCGAGTCTTCCATCATGAAGGTCATCAGCGAGCGCATGGCGCTGCCGTATTCGTCGTCCACCGATTCGTCTTCGCGAACGACCTGCATGGCCAGCTCGGTATCGAAGCGGGCGAAGGCGGTCAGGGCGTCACGCAGCATCTTGCGCACGTGCTCGCTGATATGGCGGACTTCTACCAAGCCACGAATGGCACCGCTGTTTTCACTTAACAACAGTGCATTGCGGGCAATCTTGCTGGCTTCGTCGCCGATTCGCTCCAGGTCCGAGGTGGCACGGATGACCGCAAGTACCAGCCGCAGGTCCGATGCCGCCGGCTGACGGCGAGCCAGCACTCGGGTGCACTCGTCGTCGATTTGCAGCTGCAGGTCGTTGACCTGACGGTCATTGTCGCGCACTTTTTCCGCCAGGCGGCTGTCGCCCTCCAGCAGAGCATGCACCGCATCCTGCACCTGCTTTTCCACCAGACCGCCCATGGCCATCAGGTGGGTCTTCAGCTCTTCCAGCTCCTGGTTGAACTGGCGAGAGATGTGTTGGCTGTGTGTCTCGCTCGTGATATCCATTGAGCACTCCTGACGTATCGTCGATGGGGCCTAGGTCATGCGGCCGGTAATGTAATTTTCGGTGCGTTGTAGACGCGGGTTGGTGAACACTTGATCCGTGGGCCCATATTCGATCAGTTCACCGTTTTGCAAAAAGGCCGTGTAGTCGGAAACCCGCGCGGCCTGCTGCATATTGTGAGTCACCAGCACCAGGGTGAGCTGGGACTTCAGGTTGCGTATCAACTCCTCGATCTTGAGGGTCGAAATCGGGTCGAGGGCCGAGGCGGGCTCGTCCAGCAGCAGGACATCCGGCTGAACGGCCAGCGTCCGGGCAATCACCAGGCGCTGCTGTTGCCCGCCGGAGAGCTGCCAGGCCGAACGGTGCAGGCGGTCCTTGACCTCATCCCACAGAGCGGCCGATGTCAGCGCCCACTCGATGATATCGTCGCGTTTGCGTTTGGGCAGGCGCCCTTGCAGGCGCAGGCCAAAGGCCACGTTTTCGTAGATCGACATCGGGAACGGGTTGGGCGTCTGAAACACCATCCCTACCCGCCGTCTGAGTTCGGTCACGTTCATGCGTGGCGCATGAATGTCCTGCTCTTCCAGGTAGATATGGCCATCGTGGGTCACGGACTCGTTCAAGTCATGAAGCCGATTGATTGCCCGTAGCAGCGTGGACTTCCCGCAGCCTGAGGGGCCGATGAACGCGGTCACCCGGTGACGAGGTACGTCGAGCGTCAGGTCACGCAACGCCGGTTTCCCCGCATAAGCGAGGTTGAACTGGTGGATGCTCAGGCACCGGGCGTCGGCTGAGAAGCGCGTCACCGGCGGTTGAGCAGTGTTGGCGGACGATAACGCTAGCATTCGTTTCCTCGTTGACGCCTTAGATAATGACGCAGAAATATGGCAGTTAGATTAAGCACCAGCACAATCAGTACCAGCAGGAGCGCGGTGGCAAACACCAGGGGGATCGCGGCCTGTACGTCTTCACCGTGGAAGGCCGTATCAAATAGATGATAGCCGAGGTGCATGAACTTGCGTTCGAGGTGCAGGTAGGGAAACTCGCCGTCCAAGGGCATTTGCGGAGCCAGCTTGGCGACGCCCACCAGCATCAACGGGGCCACTTCGCCAGCGGCCCGCGCCACGGCCAGAATCACCCCGGTCAGCATGGCGGGCATGGCCATGGGCAGCACGATGCGCGTGAGCATCTCCAGGCGGGTCGCCCCCAGCGCCACGGCCCCTTCACGTTGGGCATCGGGAATGCGTGCCAGGCCCTCTTCCGTGGCCACGATCACCACCGGCAGGGTCAGCAGTGCCAGGGTCAGCGATGCCCACAGCAGCCCGCCGGTACCAAAGGTCGGTGATGGCAGTTCGTCTTCGAAGAACCAGCTGTCGATGGAGCCGCCGATGCCGTACACGAACACCCCCAGCCCAAACACGCCATATACGATGGAGGGTACGCCAGCGAGGTTGCGGACCCCGATACGCACCAGATGGGTCAGGCGGTTCTGGTGGGCAATTTCGTTGAGGTAGATGGCCGCCAGCACGCCAAAAGGGGTGACGATCACGGACATGAGAATCACCATCAACAGCGTACCGAAAATGGCCGGCCATACGCCGCCTCCGGTATTGGCCGCGCGCGGCCCCTCACTGAGGAACTGCCACACGCGCCCGCCCCAGGCCGCCACCTTCTGATGCCAGGCCATGGCGTTGGGGGTTTGCAGGCGGGTGATCCCCGCCAACGGCTGAGGCTGTACCCTGCCATTGGCCTCCAGCAACAGCTGGGCGTCGGGGCGCTGGTTTGGCGGCAGCATCAGGGCTTGGCGCACGAACTCCCTGGCTGGCTGGCCCTCCAGCCGCTGGCCTTCGCTTTCGATGGCATCCAGGCGGCCAAGAAAGTCGCCCCAGGGGGTGCGCTCCAGACGTATCAGCTCAGCAGGTGTGGTGATCTGGGCGATTTGATCGACGGCCAGCCAGCGCCAGCTGGCGCCCGTGAGGTCGCGGTTGCCGGTAAAATAGAGCCGCTCCATGCTTTGGGCATGGGGTAGCGGCACCTCGCGCACCGGCTGGCCGATCACCGTTTCGCCGCTGTGCAGGGTGACCTCCTCCAGCTCGGCGGGCCAGAAATGGCCTAACCCTTTGGTGGTCAGCAGTACCAGCAAAGCCCCGAGCATGAGCAGTGAAAGGGCCACGCTACCCGCACATAGCCAAGGCCACAGCCGGTTGCCCGCCGTGTTCAGGCGAAAGCTCAGCGCTCGCCAGCCCATCAGCGTGCGCCTCCCAGCCGCTGATAGCGCCGACGCAGGCGCTGACGCACGACTTCGGCCAGCGTATTGACCGAGAAGGTGAAGATGAACAGCGCCAGCGCCGCCAGAATCAGCAGGTGATAGGTCATGCCGCCGGGGGAGGCTTCCGGCAGCTCGATGGCAATCGACGCCGACAGTGAACGTAGCCCTTCAAAGGGGCTGGCGCTGAACAGTGCGGTGTTGCCGCTGGCCATCAGCACGATCATGGTCTCGCCCACGGCGCGGCCTGCGCCAATCATCACCGCCGAAAACACGCCAGGGCCTGCGGTGGGCAGAGCGACCTTCCACAGCGCTTGCCAGCGGCTGGCGCCCAACGCCTGGGCGCCCTCCATCAAGCTGGATGGCACGTCGGCCAGCGCATCCTCGGCCAGCGAATAGATACTGGGGATAATCGCAAATCCCATGGCGATGCCGACGATCAGGGCGTTGCGCGTGGCGTAGTCGATGCCGTGGCGCTGCTCCAGCCACAGACGCAAGTCGCCCCCCAGCCAGTAGGTTTCGGCGAGCGGCGCCACCCACAGAGCCAGGGCGGTCATGCAGGCGAGCCACGGTATCAGCCAGAGTGCCGCCGACGACAGAGGCAGCCGCTGGCGCCAACGGCTGCTGGCCGCATGCCAAAGGGCACCTGCCAGCGCTGCGCTCAGCGGCAGCCAGACCAGCACAAGCAGGGTGCTGGCCAAATGACGCTCTACCCACGGCGCCAGCAGCAGCCCGGCAATGAAGCCAATCACCACGCCGGGTATTGCTTCCATCAACTCCATCACGGGCTTGATGCGGCTGCGCAGGCGTGACGACATGAACAGCGCCGAATACATGGCGGCCCCTAGCGCAATGGGCGTGGCAAACAGCATGGCCGCCAGGGCAGCCTTGAGGGTGCCCCAGGCGAGGGGCGACAGCGTGGCCAGGGAGAGCGCTTCGCCAAAACCAAGCAGCGGCAGCGCTTCCCATACCAGAAAGACGCCAATGGCGAGGATCGCCAGCAAAACAGCAATGCCGCCAGCCGTAATCAGTCCGGTGGCAATACGGTCGTGAAGCAAACGTAGCGGCTGACGCGAAGCAGGTAGCCGAGGAGGAGTCATGTCGACATCATACGAAGCAGGTGCCGTGATGAAAATAGGGGTTCATGGCCAGAATAGCTTACCCTACGCCCTGTTTGTGACAATTGGATGACAGTTTATTCATCCAACGCTTGGCTGCTGCGCAGGTGGTCGGGAAGTGCCACGAAGCCTGCCGCCTGCACGATCTGCTGGCCTTCGGCTGAAAAGACCAGCTCCAGAAAGACTTGCTCGGCCGCCGGGAGCGCTTCGCCGGGGGGCAAGTTGACGTAGAGATACAGCGTTCTGGAGAGTGGATAGGTGGCCTTTTGAATGTTCGCCACGCTGGGCTCTACCGGGTTGCCTTGCTCATCGGCCAGCGCCACGGCGCGTACCATGGGGGTCAGGTGGTTGTATCCGGCATAGCCCATGGCGTTGGGCGACTCTCCCACGGCGGCAATCACCGCTGCCGCACCGGGATGTTCGCTGATATCGCGGCGAAACTGCCCGCCGCACAAGGCGCGCTGCTGGAACAGCCCCTGGGTGCCGGAGGCCAGGGTTCTGCCATGCAGGGCAATGTGCCCGTAGGGCCAATCCGTGGCGGGCAACAGCGCTTCCCAACGCTGCAGGGGCGCATCGGCACCGCAGGCGAGGGTAGTAGAGAAGATGGCATCTACCTGCGCCAGTGACAGGGCTTCCAGCGGGTTGTGGCGATGCACCACCAGCACTAGCGCATCGCGGGCGACGCTGAGCTGGAGCGGTGGATAGCCATAACGCTGGATGAACTGCTGACGTTCGCCTTCGGTCATGGCCCGAGACATGGGCCCAAGGCGCGTGGTGCCCGCTACCAGGGCCGTGGGTGCATTGGCCGAGCCACCCGCCTGAAACTGCAGGGTGATGCCGGGATGGCGTGCATTCAAGGCTTCACCCCAGCGCAGCATCAGCCCGGCCATGGTGTCCGAACCCACGGCGCCCAGGGTGCCGCTGATGGGCGCTGGCTGCGCCCAGGCAAAGGCGCTGAAGCAGCATAGCCAGCTTGCCAGCAGTAGGCGGTAAGGTCTCCATCGCTGTACACTGTCGCTCTTCAAACGCCTTTCCTCTTGTGATTAACTGGTGCTAGCCTGTTATTGCAGTGCAGCAACAGGCGCCAGGCCCGACCACAACAATAACCTTGCAAAGCGACGACCTCATGACACCACTGGATTCCGATGTGGACGATGCTCCCGCCCCCCAAGGGCAGCTCACGTTAAAGTTACTGGCTTCTCGTCAGGATACCAACCTCTACGGGGACATTCCCGGTGGCTGGCTGGTGAATCATATGGACCAGGCCGCCGAGCTGGCCGCTGGCCGCGAGGCAGGCGGGCGTACTGCCACGGTTGCCATCGAAGCCATGGATTTTCTAAGCCCGGTGCGTGTGGGATCCATGGTCAGTGTATACACCCAGGTACAGGATATTGGCCACAGCTCGATCCGTATCGACGTGGAGGTCTGGGTGCGCCCACCCCATGGCCGACACATCGAAGAGCGACAGAAAGTCACCGAAGCGCGTTTCGTCATGGTGGCACTGGATGATAATGGTCGGATCAGAGCGGTTCACAGCTGATGTGGCCATGACACCGTCGTCATAACAAAGGCGTCATAACAAAAAGGGCGCCGAGGCGCCCTTTTGAGTCCGTAGGGTGATTACGCCCCTACGTTGTCACGACTCTTCAGGTAGGCGTATTCGCCGATATCACTGAAGGGGCGTAGTACGCTCTGGAAGGCAGAGTAGGATTCCCATACGCGGCGCGACTCTTCGTCGCTATCGACCTGACGCTGAATGGCTTCCTTGGAGGACTCGTACAGCGCGGCCATGACGTCTTCCGGGAAAGTGCGCAGCTGCACGCCGTGCTCGTCGACCAGCGTTTCCAGCGCCTGGGCGTTGCGGTAGGCGAACTCGCTGATCATGGCCAGGTTGGAGGCACGTGCCGCTTCGCGAATTACGTCCTGCAGGTCTTCCGGCAGGGCATTCCAGGCGTCCAGGTTGACGGTGCCTTCCAGTACCGCCGTGGGCTCGTTCCATACCGACGTGTAGTAGTAGTCGGCCACCTGATGCAGGCCGAAGGCCATGTCGTTGTAGGGGCCTACCCAGTCGGCGGCATCCAGAACACCGGTTTGCAGCGAAGTGAAGATTTCGGAGCCTGGCATGTTCACGGTGGTGACACCGATACCGTTCATGGCTTCACCGGCTAGGCCTGGCAGGCGCAGGCGAATGCCCTGCATGTCGGCCAGCGAATTGATCTCTTTCTTGAACCAGCCCGCCATCTGAGTGCCGGTGTTGCCGACGGCAAAAGGCTTCAGGTTGTGGTTGGCGTAGATCTCGTCCCACAGCTCCTGACCGCCGCCATGGTACAGCCAGGCGTTCATTTCGGTGGTGTTCATACCAAACGGCACTGCCGTGAAGAACTGCGAGGCGGCCACTTTGCCACGCCAGTAGTAAGAGGCGGAGTGGCCCATTTCGGCGGTGCCGGCGGCGACGGCATCGAAGACTTCCAGCGCAGGCACCAGCTCACCGGCACCATGGACCCGAATACGCATACGGCCGTTAGACAGCTCTTCCACGCGGCGAGCAAAGTCATTGGCGCCGGTGCCCAGAGCCGGGAAATTCTTGGGCCATGAGGTCACCATGTCCCAGGTATAGGTTTCATTGGCGCTGGCAGTCGATACGAACGGTGCAGCAGCGACACCGGCGGCACCCAGGCCGGCGGTTTTCAGGAATTGACGGCGTTGCATGGCGGGCATGACTCCGAAATTATTGGAAGTTTTTTATAAGCGCAGTGAGCGCAGTGTCCGCCTGCCAGTATGCGCCAAGCAGGTTTTATTGGGCAAGTGCCCACGCCTGCTGGCGGGTCAACGGGTTACAGGGGGGAGAGCTTGGCAAACCCGAGTACCAGCCACTTCACGCCTTCGCCGTCAAAGCTCACCTGAACCCGCGCCCGAGCGCCTTCGCCTTCGGCGTTCAGAATGATGCCTTCGCCGAACACCGGGTGGCCCACCCGCTGGCCGACATGCAGGGCAGGCAGGTCGCCGTCGCTTTCGATGCTGGATTGGGCAAAGCTGGGCCGTGACGCGGTCACGGGGCGCGAGACATGGCCGCGCAGACGCACTTCTTCCAGCAGATGAGGCGGTAGCTCACGGAGAAACCGGGAGGGGCGGGGAAACACCTCTTTGCCGTGCAGGCGGCGAGTCTCGGCGTGGGTCAGGTAGAGCTTCTGCATGGCGCGCGTCACGCCCACGTAGCACAGGCGGCGCTCCTCCTCCAGGCGGCCTGGCTCCTCCACGGACATCTTGTGGGGAAACAGCCCCTCTTCCACCCCGGCAATGAACACCACCGGGAACTCCAGCCCCTTGGCCGAGTGCAGGGTCATCAGCTGCACGCTGTCTTCGAACTCCTCGGCTTCATGGTCGCCTGCGTTGAGGGCGGCTTCCGAAAGGAAGGCTTCCAGCGCGGCCATGCCTTCTCCGGCTTCCGGTGTCTCGAAGGCATCGCCATGGGTAAAGGCCCGGGCCGCGTTGACCAGCTCTTCCAGGTTCTCGACCCGGGCCTGGCCTTTTTCACCGCGCTCGCTTTGATGGTGCTCGATCAGCCCGGTGCGTGCCGTGACGTGGTCGATGATCTCGTGGAGCGGCAGCCCCGAGGTGTCGTTGTCCAGCTGCTCGATCAGGTTGGTAAAGGCCTGCACGGCGTTGCCTGCGCGGCCTTTCAAGGTGCCGTCCTGGATCGCATCGTGCAGCGCTTGCCACAGCGATACGCTCTGCTCCCGGGCGTGATGGCGGACGATTTCCACGGTGCGCGTGCCGATGCCTCGGGTGGGCACATTGATGACGCGCTCCAGGGAGGCATCGTCATCACGGTTGAGCAGCAAGCGCAGGTAGGCCAGGGCGTTCTTGATTTCCAGCCGCTCATAAAAGCGGTGGCCGCCATAGATACGATAGGGCATGCCCTGGCGAATCAGCGTCTCTTCCAGCAGGCGCGACTGGGCGTTGGAACGGTAGAGGATGGCCACGTCCCGGCGGTTGAAGCCTTCGTTGACCTTCTCCTTGATGGTATCGACGATATAGCGGGCCTCTTCGAGGTCGTTGAACCCCGCATACACCGAGATAGGCTCGCCTTCGGCGCCATCGGTCCATAGGTTCTTGCCGAGACGCTCGCTGTTGTGGCTGATCAGCGTATTGGCCGCTTCCAGAATCGCGCTGGTAGAGCGATAGTTCTGCTCCAGGCGCACGGTATGAGTGTTGGGAAACTCTTCTTCGAAGCGACGAATGTTCTCGACCTTGGCGCCCCGCCAGCCGTAAATGGACTGGTCGTCATCGCCCACGGCGGTCATCGGGGTCTGCTGGCCGGTGAGCAGCTTGAGCCAGGCGTACTGCAGGGTATTGGTATCCTGAAACTCGTCCACCAGCACATGGCCAAAGCGCTCGCGATAGTGGTTCAGCAACGGCGGGTTGTCGCGCAACAGCTCCAGGCTGCGCAGCAGCAGCTCACCGAAATCCACCAGCCCGCCTCGCTCGCAGGTGAACTGGTAGCGCTCGTAGAGCTCGACCATCTGGGCGAGGTACGCATCGCCATTGACGTTCACCTGATGGGGTCGCAGGCCCTCTTCCTTGCAACCAGAAATGAACCCCTGCACCTGGCGTGGCGGGAAGCGCTCATCGTCAATCGAGTAATCTTTCAGCAGCCGCTTGATCAGCCGCAGCTGGTCATCGGAGTCGATGATCTGAAAGTGCTGGGGCAGGCGGGCATCCTGCCAATGGGTGCGCAGCAGCCGGTGCGAGATCGAGTGAAAGGTACCCACCCAGACATGGCGCATGGAGATGCCCAGCAAGGCTTCCAGACGCGTGCGCATCTCGCGGGCTGCCTTGTTGGTAAACGTGACGGCCAGCAGGGCATAAGGGGAAAGCCCTTCGGCCTGCATCAGCCAGGCAATGCGGTGGACCAGCACACGCGTTTTGCCGGAACCGGCGCCGGCCAGTACCAGAAGGTTGCCCTGGGGCGCACTGACGGCTTCCCGCTGGGCCGGGTTGAGATGATCGAGTATCGCCGTGACGTCGTCCATATAAGCCGCTGCCGGTTCAAAAAAGGGGCGACCAGTCTAGCACAGCCAGCACACTGGCTGTGCATACAGCGTGTCTTCAGGACGCTGGCTCAGGGCTCTTTCTCAGAACCGTTGCTCAGGACTCTTCCGGGTAACGCAGCGTGGTCAGGCTCTTCTTCACCGCTTTCAGCTGCTCGGCCAGCTTGGGGCCCCGGGTCTTGGCCACACCCACCGCCAGCACATCGATCAGCACCAGGTGGGCAATACGCGAGCTGAGCGGGGTGTAGATCTCGGTGTCTTCGTGCACGTCGATAAACAGCGGCAGGCTGACCTCCTGGGCCAGCGGCGATTCGCTGGGGCACAGGCCGATCACGGTAGCGCCTGCTTCGCGGGCCAGGCGAACGCTGGCTACTAGCGCCCGGGTACGGCCTGTCTGCGAGATGGCGACCACCACGTCGCCCTCCTGCAGGGTCACCGCCGACATGTTCTGCATGTGCGGGTCGGCGTAGGCAGAGGTCGAGATCTGCAGGCGGAAAAACTTGTGCTGGGCATCGAAGGCCACCGCGCCGGAGGCGCCAAAGCCGTAGAACTCGACGCGATTGGCCATGGCCAGTGCATTGACGGCCTTGCCCAGCGCATCGTTATCGAGCCGGTCGCGCACCGACAGCAGCGTGCCCACGGTGGAGTCGAAAATGCTGTGGGAGAATTCGGCCACCGAGTCGCTGTCGTTCATCGAGAACTGCGCGAACTGGCTTCCGCTGGCCAGCATCTGGGCCAGCTGCAGCTTGAAATCCTGAAAGCCGTTGCAGCCCAGCGCACGGCAGAAGCGCACCACCGTGGGCTCGCTCACCTTTGCTTCGGTGGCCAGGTCCACGATGCGCATGTGAATGACTTCATCGGGGTTGCGCAGCACGAACCGCGCGACCTTTTGTTCGGAGCGACGGAAATGCTCCATGCGGCGTCTCATTTCATCGAACAGGGCGCGGCTCACGTTCAGCTCCTTAAATTCTTGATCGTGCTTGTGCGGCCATGAATAGGCCACAGTATGCCTGAGTGTTGCATCGGGGGCAGCGTCCTTCATGAGAGTACTGCCGTTTAAAAGGCGTTAACCCATTTCTTCAAGAATCGTCATCATTTTGTCAAGTAGGTTATAGTAAGAAGTGACGTGCCGCACTGCATCATTTAAAAATCAGTCGTCACGGATGCAGGTGGACGTAGGCAACTCACCTGGAGGAGCGTCGATTATGAGAAACGTCGAACGAATGACCTCGGTAAAAAGCGAATTGCTCGACATATTCATGAGTATGGAGGTCGATGAGCATGCCCAACGTCGGCGCAGCGCCGCCCAACGTAGCCTGAGAGCGCGTCGGGGCATCGAGCTGCACCGGGAATTCCAGAAGCTGTCACGGGATATCGCTCCCTTGCCAGACGATGACGACCCGCAAGAGAGCGAACTGCACTAGCCAGCCGAAGAAGAGGCTGGTGAAGGAAGGCGAGAAAGCGTTACGCCACGGTAACGCCCTCTCTATTGGGTAAGCTTGCCGACCCAGCGGCGAGTTAGAACAGGCCTGCCAGGAAAACCACCGTGACCCCGATGGGGGCGACGTATTTGGCCAGCAGGTTCCACAGGCTGTAGTCGTAGACATCCAGCCTCAGTTCCTTGCGCGCTTCTTCTTTATCCAGGCAGAAGGCGAAGAATACGATCGCGCCCAAGCCGGTCAATGGCAGCAGGATCTTGCTGGTGAAGGTATCCAGCAGGTCGAAGATGTTCAGCCCAAAGAACAGCACGTCTGCCCATACGTTGAACGACAGCAGCGCCGCGACACCCAGTGCCCATACCGCCACTCCGCTCACCAATGTGGCCACGATGCGTGGCATCGACGTGCGCTCTTCCAGAGTTTCCACCACCGGTTCCAGCAGTGAAATGGCCGACGTCAGGGCGGCAAAGGTCAGCAGCAGGAAGAACATCAGGCCCAGAATGGTGCCGCCGGTCATGTTGCCAAACGCCAGGGGCAGGGTGACAAAGATCAGGCCGGGGCCTTCGCCGGCACTCAGGCCGTTGGCAAAGACGATGGGGAAGATGGCCAGGCCCGCCAGCAGGGCGATGGCGGTATCCAGCAGGATGACCGTTCGCGCGGTGCTGATCAGGTTGACGTCTTCGCCCAGGTACGAGCCGTAGGCCATCATGATCCCCATGCCCAGCGACAGCGTGAAGAACGCCTGGCCCATGGCCGCCAGTACGACACCGCCATCCAGCGCATCCCAATCGGGGCTGAACATGAAGCTCAGGGCCTCACCAAAGTAGCCGCTGGTCATGCCGTAACCCACCAGCACCAGCATCAGGACCACCAGGGCAGGCATCAGGGTGCGTGCCGCGCTTTCCAGGCCTTTGGTGACCCCGCGTGCGACGATCCCAACGACCAACACCATGAAGGCCGTATGCCACAGCAGCAGGGCGGTAGGGCTGCCCAACATGCCGCTGAAGATGGCGCCAATGCTGTCAGCGTCCTGGTCATTGAAGCTGCCGAGCACCGAACCCAGCGTATAGTTCAACGACCAGCCGCCGATGACGCTGTAGAACGAGAGAATCAGAAAGGCAGCCAGGACGCCGCTGACGCCGACCAGTGCCCACGCTTTCGAGCGGCCATGATTGGCGGCCAGTTCGGCCATGGTATTGATGGGGTTCTTCTGACCGCGACGGCCAATCATCCACTCGGCGACCAGAATGGGCAGGCCGACCAGTGCCACACAGGCCAAATAGACCAGAACGAAAGCGGCGCCACCGCTGTCGCCCACCATGTACGAGAAGCGCCAGATATTGCCCAGGCCAACGGCGGAGCCCGCCGCGGCCAGCACAAAGCCCATACGAGATGACCACTGTGCATGCGCAAGTTTTGCCATAAATCACCTGTTTCAGTTCAATTGTAATGGGTCGATATCGGCAGATTGCGCCGATGTTCGGAAAAAAGAGATTGCCAGCGTGCTTTTCCGAAAGAACGCGCAATTTATCCGATCAAGGGTAGGCTTGCCAGTGAGCCAGCCTAAAAAGGCGGCTTAAAACAGCTGGCTCTGCTTTTCATCGGCGAAAGGTGCCAGGTCCGCCAAAGCGGCCTTGGCCTGCACCAGGCGATAGAGGTGGCGAGCCATCTGGGGAGACTCACGGTTGTCTGCGGTATGCACAAATAAAAAAGGGGTTTTCCCCTGTTTTATCCACAGGGTGAGCTGTTCTATCCAGGGCGTGAAGTAGCGTGTGTTGATCGCTTTGTCAATATGTCCAATGAAGCGAATGATGGGCTGCTGACCAGTGGAAAGCACGTGTAGCGGGAGTTTCGGCTTCTCCTGCTGGGCGTGGGCCAGTCCAGTGTGCCCCTCGTGTGGCGTAGAGAAGAGCGGGCGCACATCCAGCATGACTCGGTTGACCGAATAAGTTATCAACAGGCGGTTCAAGGCTCTCTCCGCGTCACCCTTGTGGAAAAAAACAGGGTGGCGAACCTCCACGGCGCAGGGCAGATGCGCTGGCCAGTGGGCGAGCAATGCTTCGAGTTTAGGTAACTCTGAGGGGCCGAAATCACGCGGTAGTTGGACCATGGTTGGACCAAGCCGGTCATGGAGTGGCGTCAGTGCCTCTATAAACTCCCAGGCAGACGCTAAACTGCCGAGGCGCTGGTCATGTGTCACGCTCGCCGGCAGTTTGAAGCAGAAGCGAAAGTGCGCTGGGGCTTGGCGGGCCCAAGCAGCGATGGTGTCGGATTTGGGTGCACCGCTGTAAAACGTCGTATTGCCCTCGACGCTGGAAAACACTGCTGCGTAGTCGCTCAGCAGGTCGGTTTTGGCCTGGCGTGGGTAGAGGCCACCCTGCCAATCCTGATTGGCCCACATGGGCAAGCCAACATAAAGCGGAAGCGTCATGAGGGGTGAATCTGCATAAGGAAGGCCTTCGTGGGTATTAAGTTAGTACCAAACAATATAAATGCCTATTCAAAATTAATCGCGCATTCAGTGCCATAGCCATCGAGTAGCCGGTGTACCTCATCACAGAGGTTATCAAACGAAAGATACGCACTCAGCGGCAGCCATGCATACTTCATCTGCCGCCACAGAATCTCAACCAGATTCAGCTCCGGCGAGTAAGCCGATAAGTAGACCAGATGAACACGATGCGACATCCACTCGAGTATTTTCCGCCTGAAGGCCTTGGAACGATGCATGCTGGCATTGTCGAGCACCACCACGGCGAAGGTGTCGGGGTCTTTCTGGGCTACAAAATGGTCAAACGCGTCGATGACCGTATCGGTGGTCACGGACTCGATGGCGGTGTGATAGATCAGCTTCTCTGCTCGGCTGAGAAATCCCAATACGTTCAGCCTTCGGCTATGTGAGTAGGCGGGCACTTCGCAGGGTTTACCAATGGGGCTCCATGCGTATGGCACCGACGATGATTGTGAAAAGCCTGATTCATCAAAGTAATAGAGCTCATGTTCGCCCTGGTCTTCCCGCTGGTGAAGCGCCTTGAGGAGGCCCTGAGTGTTGCGAAAATCAGTTTCGTCACGGCGTGCCTTCAATGAATGCCGAATACGCTTGAAGCTGAGCCTATTTTTTTTAAGCGCCCTGCGGAGCGTCACCATGCTGACCTTTTTCCCCGTCTCCTCCTCCTGAAAGCGGGCGTGCAAGGAGCGGAGCTGATGGGGCTGTTCTGCGACCAGCTCCTGCAGTCGCTGATGGTCATTGTCATCCAAGGCAGGCGTTCGACCACTGCGCGGCTTATCGATTAGACCATCAAGGCCCGACGCTTCCCATTGCTTGAGCCATCGTGATACGGCATCGCGACGAACCTGCAGTATCTCGCTGATTTGATTGATGGTATGGCCTTGATGGCTTAACAGGATGGCATGAGCACGACGACGTAAGGCGCGCTTCTCACCATCTTGATAAGCAGAGGTCAGCGTCTGTTGTTCAGGTTCAGTGAGAGGGGCAATGAAGCGTTTTTTCATGGTTCTGTCCGTGTCAGAAATCCTGGCATGGATATTGCAAGAAAACTTTATATTAGGAACTTAGTGGCGAACTTGGAAAAATTGATCTAGATCAAGTGACAAATCAGGCTTAGTTGCTACGCTCTAAATATAACTATTTTAATACACATCTACAGCGGTGTGTTCTTCCCCTGTGGAGTTATCTATGTCAAAAAAATCTCATCCAATAATAGAAGAGGAAGCGCCCCTCAAGCGTCAAGAACGAGGGCTTTTTCTGTTTATTGTCGTGTTGCTCTTTCCCATTTTGGCCGTAGCGGTGGTGGGGGGCTATGGCTTTTTGGTGTGGATGTATCAAATGTTTGCAGGCCCCCCTGGCCCGCCGCTATAGCAGTGTCACAAGCTTCTATCTGATCACTTTAAAGGTGTTAACCGCTGCTAAATAAAGTGGTTAACATTCTTTTAACGCAGGAATGCTCATGACGCGCACGGATAACAATAATAATCGGCGCAATCTTTTTCGCCGCTTGTCAGGGCGTGATGATGTGCGTCGGCCGCCCTGGAGCAGAGCTTCCTTTCTCGACCTGTGCACCGGCTGCAACGCCTGTATTGATGCGTGCCCGGAAGGCATTTTGAGCCGCGGTGGCGGTGGCTATCCCGAGCTTAGCTTTGCCCAAGCGGGCTGCTCACTGTGCGGTGACTGCGCAACGGTATGCGCGCCACAGGCGATAGAGCGCGGCGGTAGCGTTAGCGAAGCCTTTGCTTGGCAAGCTGAAGTTCAGCCGCACTGCTTGGCACTGGCGAGTATCCATTGCCAAAGCTGCCAGGACGCCTGCGAGTGGAACGTAATTCGCTTTCCGCTGCGCCCCGGTGGTCGGCCACCGCAACCTGAGATCCACTTAGAAAGCTGCACCGGCTGTGGTGCTTGCTACTCCGCCTGCCCTAATCAGGCGATTTCACTATTAACAAAAGAAAAAGATACCGCTTATGTCTGATCAACTGCTGCACATTATTAGCTTTATCGTTCATGTGCGGCCCGACGCGCTGACACAGACGACGGCGTGGATTACCCAAAATACCGTTGGGGAAGTAAGGGGCGAAGACGCGGCCGGAAAGCTCGTGGTCGTCGCCGAACATACTGACGAACAACAACTATTGGCTTTAATGGATCACGTACGCGAGCAGCCTGGGGTCATTGACGCCGCCTTTGTTTATCACGAAGTCGTTGATGCTCTGTCAGCGGATGAGCCGCACGTACAGGAGGGGGAGCAATGAAACTAACACGCCGAGAGTTTGTAAAGGCGAACGCCGCAGCGGTGGCCGCTGCTACGGCGGGGATGTCGATTCCCGCCGGCGCCAGCAATCTAATTACCCATGCTGATCTGAACCGCTTGCAGTGGGATAAAGCACCTTGCCGTTTTTGCGGTGTCGGCTGTAGCGTCATGGTTGGCACCTATAACGGCCAAATCGTGGCGACTCACGGTGATAACCAGTCCGAAGTGAACCGGGGGCTTAACTGTGTTAAAGGCTATTTTCTTTCCAAAATTCTCTATGGGGAGGATCGCTTAACCCAGCCGCTACTGCGTAAGCGCAACGGTCAATATGCTAAAGATGGTGACTTTGAGCCGGTCTCATGGGATGAGGCGCTCGACCTCATGGCAGAAAAATTTACCAGCGCCATTCGTGAACATGGCCCGGAGAGCATTGCGCTGTTTGGTTCCGGTCAGTGGACCATCTGGGAAGGCTACGCGGCCAGTAAGCTATTTAAAGCGGGGCTGCGCTCAAACAATATCGACCCCAACGCCCGCCACTGTATGGCCTCGGCGGTATTCGGCTTTATGCGCACCTTCGGCTCGGATGAGCCCATGGGCGTGTACGACGATATTGAACATGCAGATGCCTTTGTGCTGTGGGGCTCTAACATGGCTGAGATGCACCCGGTGCTCTGGACCCGCGTGACCGACCGGCGGCTTTCCTTCCCAGACACAAAGGTCGCCGTGCTGTCGACCTTCGAGCATCGCAGCTTTGAGTTGGCCGATATACCCATGGTCATGTCGCCTCATGCGGATATCGTGATCCTTAACTACATCGCCAACCATATTATTCAGACCGGCCGGGTAAACCAGTCATTTGTTGATAAGCATGTCAACTTTGCCCGGGGTGCTGATGACATCGGCTACGGCCTGCGCGACGAGCACCCGCTGCAACAGGCAGCGGAGAACGCCGATGATGCCAACAGCTGGACGGACATGAGCTTTGAAGCGTTCGCGGACTATGTCGCGCCCTACACCTTAGAGCGGGCAGCGCGGGAATCCGGCGTCTCTGAAAACCATCTTGAGGCGCTGGCAGAACTGTATGCCGACCCCGATAAAAAGGTGATGACCTTCTGGACCATGGGGGTTAATCAGCATACCCGCGGGGTGTGGGTTAATAACCTGATTTATAACCTCCACCTGCTGACCGGCAAAATTTCCGAGCCGGGTAACAGTCCTTTCTCGCTCACCGGGCAGCCTTCTGCCTGCGGCACGGCGCGGGAAGTGGGTACCTTCGCCCACCGCCTGCCTGCCGACCGCGTGGTCACCAACCCCGAGCATCGCCGTGATGCGGAGGAGATCTGGAAACTCCCTGAGGGCACTATCCCTTCGTGGGTGGGCTTTGATGCGGTAGCCCAAAGTCGCCGCCTCAAGGACGGTGACATTAAGGTCTACTGGACCCAGGTGACCAACAATATGCAGGCCGGGCCCAACGTTATGCAGGAGATTTTGCCTGGTTGGCGCAACCCCGAAGCCTTTGTGGTGGTCTCCGACATCTACCCCACCGTTTCAGCACAGTCGGCGGATCTGATTTTGCCTGCGGCGTCCTGGGTAGAAAAGGAGGGCGCCTTTGGTAACTCCGAGCGGCGCACTCAGTTTTTCCATCAGTTGGTCAATGCCCCCGGCGAGGCGCGCTCGGATTTATGGCAGACCGTGGCGCTCTCCCAGCGCATCCGCGTGGCAGACGTATGGCCCGAGGAGTTGTTGGCAGCCGCCCCAGAGATGCGCGACAAAACCCTGTTTGATTTACTGTTCGCCAATGGCCAGGTTGATCAGTTCCCCACCTCCGACATGGAAGAGGGCTACGCCAACGCCGAGGCAGACGATTTCGGCTTCTATATCCAAAAAGGGTTGTTTGAAGAGTACGCCCGCTTTGGCCGCGGCAAAGGCAAGGATTTGGATAACTTTGATGCGTACCACGCCAGCCGGGGCAAGCGCTGGCCGGTGGTGGATGGCAAGGAAACCCTATGGCGCTATCGAGAAGGGCTTGATCCCTATGTAGAGCCCGGTAGCGGCTGGCAGTTCTACGGTAAGCCCGACAATCGCGCGTTAATTTTCGCCGTACCGGACGAGCCACCCCCCGAGGCCCCTGACGCCGACTTCCCTTATTGGCTCTGCACCGGGCGCGTGTTGGAGCATTGGCACACCGGCTCCATGACCCGCCGCGTGCCGGAACTGCACCGGGCAGTGCCTGCCGCGCTGTTGTATATGCACCCAGAAGATGCCCGAGCCGAAGGGTTCCGGCGGGGAAGCGAGGTTAAAGTGGCCAGCCGGCGTGGCGATGTGAACCTGCGGGTAGAAACCCGAGGGCGGGTTAAACCGCCCCGCGGCTTGGTGTACGTGCCCTTTTTTGATGCCTCCTACTTGATCAATAAGGTCACGCTGGATGCAACTGATCCCATTTCCAAACAGACCGATTTCAAGAAGTGCGCGGTGCGCCTTGATCTCGTCAATCTGGCGTAAACAGACTAAGGAGAACAATCATGAAATGGCTTTTTCCTCTCTGTTTATTCATGGCTTTGCTGGGAAGCACGGTCAGTGCAGATGAAACACGCGATGCCTCGGCTCCGGATGGCTTGCGCCCTGGTGGCACCATTAGCCAGACCCAGCCCGCAGCGCCTATCGCCGGCGAGCCGCGTGATAGCGGCCGTGAAGTGCGCAATTACCCAGAGCAACCGCCGGTGATTCCGCACTCAATTCGCGATTATCAAGTCGATATGCGCGTTAACCAGTGCTTAAACTGCCATAGCCGTGAACAGGCCGTCAGCGCGGGCGCGCCGATGGTGAGCATTACCCACTTTATGGATCGCCATAAGCAGGTGTTGGCCGCCGTATCGCCGGACCGTTACTTCTGCACCCAGTGCCACGTGCCTAAAACCGATGCCGAACCGCTGGTTCCCAATCGCTTTCAGTCCGTGGAAGAGGTAATGACCGAGGCGCTACGTGAGCGCCAGGAGGGTGGGCAATGAAACGCTTTTTCACCCGCTACTGGCGTATTTTAAGCCGCCCGAGTGTTCACTACAGCCTAGGGTTTTTAACCCTAGGCGGTTTTATCGCCGGCATTATCTTCTGGGGCGGTTTTAACACGGCCATGGAAGTAACCAACACCGAGCAGTTTTGCACCTCCTGCCATGAAATGGAGCGCAACCCGATGCAGGAGCTCAAAACCACCATTCACTACACCAATCGCTCTGGGGTGCGGGCGACGTGCTCGGATTGCCACGTTCCTCATGGCTGGACGCACAAAGTAGCGCGTAAAATGGAGGCTTCTAAAGAGGTGTGGGGCTGGGTATTTGGCACGATACGCACCGAAGAGCAGTTCGAGGCAAAGCGCCGCGAGCTTGCCGAGCGTGAATGGGCGCGGCTCCAGGCCAATGACTCGCTTGAGTGCCGCAACTGCCACGAATTCGACTCGATGGATTTTACCCAGCAAAGCACGCGTGCCGCCCGTGCCCACTCCACCAACCTTGCTTCGGGTGAGTCGACCTGTATCGATTGCCACAAAGGCATCGCCCACGAGCTGCCGGATATGAGCCCCCATATAGGTGCCGCCACGTTAGGCATGTCTGATATCGTTTCCTGGGCTGCGCATTTAGAGCTAGAAAGCGGTGTCTACGCCGAGCAGTAGCGGCTTTTTACCCAGCGCCAGCACGCCTCGCTTGAACGGGCGCTGGCGCAGTGCGCGGGTTAAGTGATAGAACAGGCAGTATCGTTAATTCATACGCCAACGTGCTGGGTGGAAAAGAGAATGAGTCAGGGAAAAGTAGTGGTGCTTCATGGCCCCAACCTAAATTTGCTGGGCACTCGCCAGCCCGAAATATACGGGTACGAAACGTTAGACGACGTGAATAACATGCTGCGCGAAAAAGCGGTAATGGCAGGCTGGGAGATCAGCTGCCTGCAAAGTAACCATGAAGGTGCGCTCATCGACGCCATTCACGCAGCGAGGGTAGATGGCACGCAGGCCATCATTATCAATCCGGCGGCCTATACTCATACCTCGGTAGCGATTCTCGATGCGTTGAACGCCTTTGACGGCAAGGTCATCGAAGTTCATCTCTCTAACGTGCATAAGCGCGAGTCGTTTCGCCACCACTCCTATGTCTCGCTACGGGCAGACGGCGTGATTGCGGGCTTAGGCGTGCAGGGATATAAAGCGGCATTAGAGGCAGTGATGGCTGCCTCCCATCAATAATATAACTCCCTTGTACCGTTAGCTCTTGCCGCCCTTTTAACCTTGGCCCATTCTTCTCTCAGGGCAACTTAGCCCTTGGCGTTTCATTGGCTTGGTAAGGATAGGTGGGGTATGGTTAAATTTTTTCGGGAATTCCGCGAGTTTGCTGTTAAGGGCAACGTGATTGATATGGGATGTCGTCAGACGAACCAGTCGATCCTGACGTCCCAGCGAGTAGATCTCTTCATACTGCGCTCCCTTCCGTAACGGGATCATCCAGTGGCGCTGTTCGCCTGCTTGCTGCCACGCATGCAGCAGACCCAGCGAATAAAACCCACGGTCAAATAACGTCAGTGAGTGGTCAGGTGTACTGGCGATCAGGTCTGTCGTTAACGCCACTTCGCCCGTCGAGATGCTGTCAAACGCGGCGCCCGTGATTAGGTGGCTCGTCAGCTCCATTTGACACACCATCCGCACCTGCGGGTAGCTCGCTTCTCGGTAGGCGTTACGCGTACGTGTAAAAGCCGCTTGGTTGTCAGGCGTTCGCCATACCACTCCGTCTACGCCTAGCAGCCTGAGACCACACCAATGAGGGTGAGGGGTTTGTTCGTGCCACAGGTCCTGCGTTTGCTCGAACACACGTTTGACAGCCTCTACCCCGAGGCGTTGACGTGCTTGGACAACGGCGCTGGGTGCCACGAAAGGACGTTGGCCGGGTAAGACAATATCAAGCTGATGAACGACTTGCCCCATCGGGATGTGCCGGAACAAGGCCATGCCGACAATCGACCAGACCACCATCTCAAGCGGTAAACGGCGCTTACGCAAGGTGGCTACACCGGCGTGCGCTAGGCATTCGTCAATCAGCTCGGGGGAGAGAACATCCGCGAGGCTGGAGAAGTGTTCAGGTGAAACGCGAGTGATGGCATCAATGGCCTGACTAAAATGCATAAAAATCCGGTATCAGAGAATCACTGATACCGGAATATCGCATTGTCAGCTCATTGATGAAACTCTTAACTGACTGGCATTAGTGCTCGTGGGCACCCTTTTTGCGTTACAGAAGGCGGTTATGCCGTCTTTTTCGCCGCTTTCTTATCGCTTTGCGTGTTGTCACTGGCATCGCTGGGCTGTGGCAGTGAAGGCAGCGACTTGGCCAGCATGTCCACGCTGTGCCGGTAGTAGAGCTGGCTCTTGTTGTGCTCGCCCAGGCTGGCATACAAGCGTGCAAGCTCGGCACAGACCTCACCGTTCGGCCGCTGGCGCTGGCTGGCCTCGAAATACTCCAACGCCTTTTCCCACTGGCCAACCCGCAGCGACAGGCGGCCGCAGGCCAGCAGCAGTTCCGGGTCGTTGGGGCGCTCTTGCAGCCATTTCTGTGCCTTGGCCAGCTGGCGCGCGGCATCGACGTTCAGCAGGCCATAGCGCTTGACCAGACGCGCATCCCAATGATGGTCCAGGGAGTGATTGAGCAGCCGCTCGGCAATCGGTTCTTCGTTGGATTGCAGCAGGGCTTCGGTGTAGAGCACGATCAGCTCGGTGTTGGCCCGTAGATAGTCGGGCATGTCGGCCCATAGCCCGCGCACACGCTCGATATTGGACGGGTTCTTGGCTTCGAACAGAATCAGCTCCCGGTAGGCCTTGTACTCCAGCTGCTCGCGCTCTTGCTGGGTAATCAGCTTCTGCGCGGCCAGCCGTGGAATGAGGCGACGCAGCCCTTCCCAGTCGTTGACGCTCAAATGCACCTGCTTGAGCAGTTTCAGCACTTGAGGATGGTTGGAGAGCTGCTTGTCCAGTCGGTTGAGGATCGCCAGCGCTTCTTCGGGCTGTTGGCGGTCGATCATCAGCTGGGCCTGCATCAGGCCAATGGCGGTGTCGGCGCCGTCGGTGGTGAGTTGCGCCTGATTCAAGTGCTCCTGAGATTTCTCGTGGTAGCCCTGATAGTGGGCTGCCAGGGCGGCTGCCAGGTAGTTCACCAGCGGGGTACTGGAGTCATCGGCAGCACGCACCAAGGTCTTCTCGGCTTTTTTCCAGCGGCCTTCGGTGAGCGCCACCAGCCCATGTACGGTGCGCTTCATGGCGCGGCGGTTGCGGGCGCGGCTATTCCAGGTGCGAAAGCGCCCCACGGGACGAATGATACCGGTCAGCAGGCGCAGCATGAAGTGCAGCACGATGAAGGCCGCCAGCAGCAGTACCAGACCGAACCAGAACGACGTCTGGACCGAGGTGTCGCCCACTCGAATCAGCCAGTAGCCGGGCACTGACATCATCAGGTGCCCGAGCAGTGCGCCAACCGCCAGGCCTGCAATGATCAGCAGGATAAGTTTTCTCATGCATCACCTCCGCCCTGGCGGCGCGACTCGAAGCGGTTTTCGATGAAGCTGGCCAGTGCCTGCTGGGAAGCACTGATGTCCGGCAGCTCGGGCTTGACCTGAACCTGCTTGAGCTCCTGCAGACGCGCGATGACGCTCTGGGTTTCTTCGCGCTCGGTGGCGTAGTAGCCATTCAGCAGTTCCAGCGCCTTGTCGAGGCTGGCTTCATACAGTTCCTGCTCTTCTTGCAGCAGGGCCAGCTGCGACTGCTCCAGCACCAGACGCAGGCTTTGACGCAGATAGGACTCTTGTTCCGGTGTGATCAGCGTTTCGAGGGCTTCATCGTGATGACGAATGACCACGAGGTCTTTCAGCTCTTCACCGAAACGAGCCAGCTGGCGCTGGAAAGTGCCGGTCGGCGGCTGCTCGATTCCTGATGTTACGGCGCGCTCTTCGATCTCTTGGGAGAGCCGCAGGCCTGCAATGCGCTCCTGCTGCGCGTTGAGCGCCAGGTAGATACCGGTACGGTCGACACGGGGCACGGCATCCAGAGCGGCCAGCTCGCTGGCGATTTCTCGGCGCACCGAGGTGAGTGCCGGGTTGTCGGCATCGACCAGGCGAGCGTCGGCAGTGCGCAGCAGGGCCGCGGCACCATCCACATCGCCTTCGAGCTGCAGACGCTGGTTCGCCAGACGCAGCAGGTAGGCGGCTTCGGCGTGTAGCCAGTCGCGTTCGTCGGTTTCCTGCTCTTGTGACAGTTGGGCCAGCACCTCATCCAAAGTGCTGTTGACGTCGCTGCGGTAGCTGTCCAGCTCGCTGCGCAGTTCGCTCATGGTGCTTTCCAGCGCCTGACTGCGCTCGGCCTCACCGGACTCTAAACGTGCTTCCAGGTCGCTGACCGAGGCTTGTGTGGCGCTGTTCTGGGTCTGTTGGGCCAGCTCGTCGATGCGCTGCTGCTGGCTATCCAGGCGCTGCCAGCCTTGCCAGGCAACGATACCCAGGGCGAGTGCCAGGATAACCACCAGCGCAATGGCAATGCCGCCACTCTTGCCGTTTCCGCCACCGTTGTTGGAGGGTGGTGGCGTGGGCTTCGCGCCGCCGCCTGCTGGAGCAGGCCTGCTGTGCTTTGCAGGCTTTTCATCTGCCGGTTTGGCGGTGGGTTTGGTATCTGTGACGCTCTCTTTCGGGGTGTCGGCCGCTGCGGTTGCCGCAGGGGTCGCTGCCGTATTGCTGGTGTTTTTATGCCGCCGCCGTGAACGGCTGTTCTTGGCGGCATAAGACGAAGAGCCGTGGGTGCCCGAGTCTCGGGGCGCGGTGGCGTCACCAGCAGGGGTGCTGCCCTTGGATGCATCGGTAGACGCCTGGTTGACGCCTTCCTGATCAGTTGGTTGTTTGCTCATCTGTCGCTAGCCCTTATTAAGTTCCTTGATCGACATCGGCACCCTAGGGGTTGCAGGACTGATCCAACGCGGCCACTAGCGCAGCCGGCGTTGCTCCCGACGCCACCTTGAGGTCACAAAAACCCAGTCTACCGGCCAGTGTAGCTAAACGGCGACTGGAAACGATTAGCGGTTGGTTCAACGCAGCTGGACCGCACCATTTTGCCAGATATTCAAGTAGTTCGCCGCTGGTGACGATTAACGCTCGGTAATGGCCGTTTGCCAGACACTGCTGCATGGCCGCCGAGGGCGGCTGGTATACGCGCCGATAAACGGCCAGCCGAGTGACGCAGGCGCCCCGCTCGGTCAGCGTGTCCGCGAGCAGGGTGCGTCCGCCTTCTCCAGCGACCAGCAGCACCCGCTGATGGTCCAGGCGGGCCAGCGAGGCCAACGACAGGAGTGCTTCGCTGGTGTCTTCCCCCCACTGGGGCGGGGGAACACGCACTCGTACGCCAAGCTGGTCATGCAGTGCACTGGCAGTACTGCGGCCCACGCTGTAATAATCGATGCCGATTGGCAACTGCGGCCAGTAGCGATCCAGCGCTTCACTCAAACAGTAAGCGGCAAAGGGACTGACGACTACTATCTTATGGTACTGATCGATATCCAGCCAGATTTGACGCTGCGTCGCATCTTCCGCCAGTGCTTCCAGGCGCATGACGTCCAGAGGTGCAACCTCCCACCCCTGCTTGCCTAGCGCGTAGGTCAAGGCGTCGCCGCGTTCACCGGGGCGACAAATCAGCACCGGTAGCGTCATACGTTGCTGCCGTAGACCTCGGCCAGGATGTCACCAGCCCCCTGATCCAGCAGCTCTTCGGCGATGCGAATGCCCAGTGCTTCCGGTTCGTGAATGGAGCCTCGGCCTTCGGCACGCAGTACCTCGGTGCCTTCCGGGTTGCCTACCAGGCCGCGCAGCCAGAGCGTGTCATTGGACTTGTCCAGTACGGCGTGGCCTGCGATGGGCACCTGGCAGCCGCCTTCCAGGCGGGTATTCATGGCGCGCTCGGCGCGCACGCGGGTGGCGGTGTCCGGGTCATCCAGCGGGGCCAGCAGTGCAATCAGGTCGGGATCGTGCAGGCGGCATTCGATGCCCAGCGCCCCTTGGCCGCAGGCTGGCAAGCATACTTCCGGTGGAAGCGCCTGGGCGATCCGGGCGTCCAGCCCCAGGCGCTGCAGGCCTGAGGTTGCCAGGATGATGGCTTCGAACTCGCCGTCGTCCAGCTTGGCCAGACGAGTTTGTACGTTGCCGCGCAGGTTGAGAATCTGCAGGTCTGGGCGCGCTTCACGAAGCTGCAGGCCCCGGCGCAGGCTGGCGGTACCAATGCGAGCGCCTTCCGGCAGTTCCTCGACGCTGGCGTAGTGGTTCGAGACAAACGCATCGGTTGGGTCGGCGCCTTCCAGAATAACCGACAGCCCCAGCCCTTCAGGGAAGTACATCGGCACGTCCTTCATGGAGTGCACGGCGATATCGGCGCGGCCATCCAGCATGGCGTCTTCGAGCTCCTTGACGAATAATCCTTTACCGCCGATTTTGGAAAGCGGCGTGTCGAGGATCTTGTCGCCTTTGGTGGACAGCGGAACAAGCTCGACCTCCAGACCATCGTGGGCCGCCATCAGACGGTCGCGAACATACTCGGCTTGCCACATGGCCAACTGGCTTTTTCGCGTGGCGATGCGCAATTTCGTGATGGGTAACACGTTAAACTCCCTTTGCCGCTGACACGGCGCGTCGAACTGTGATAATTCTCATCATAAAGCACCCGGCCACATAGTAAAAATAACCGGTACATTCAAGACTCGCACGAGATGCGCCCAACCCTGCCTGGAATGCCCATGTCCGTTGATGAACCGCAAGGCAAGTTAGACCAGTTCTTCCTGCTTTCCCAAGACTTGTTCTGCTGCATCGACTTTGCGGGCAAGCTGCTCAGCGTCAACCCACGCTTCGAGACCTTGCTGGGCTATGAGGCGGCGTCGTTACTGGGCAAGCCCTGCGGCGTCGTGGTGGAGCCCCGAGACCACCCGGCCATCGAGGAGGCCCTGGCGCGGCTGTGTCGTGGCGACAAGCTCGACGCCTTTTCGGTGTGTGCACTGACCGCCGATGGGCGCCGGGTGTGGATCGAAGTCACCGCCTCTACCGGCGATCGGGTGATCTACGTCATTGCTCGGGATATTACCCAGCGCAAGGCTACCGAACGCCAGTTGACCCTGCTGGAGCGCAGCGTGGAGTCCAGCACCAACGGTGTGGTGATCGTCGATGCGCAGCAGCCGGACCTGCCGATGGTCTACGTGAATAGCGCTTTCGAACGTATCACCGGGTACTCTCGTGACGCGGCGCTGGGGCGCAACGGTCGCTTCCTGCAGGGCGAAGAGACGGATTCGGCAACGCTGGCACTGTTACGCAAGGGCATCCAGGAGCAGCGGGACGTGCACGTGGTGATCCGCAACTATCGCCGCAACGGCGCGCCATTCTGGAACGATCTGTACATTTCCCCCGTGCGTGACGACGACGGCGTGGTGACCCATTTCATCGGCGCTCAAAACGACATTACCGCCCAGCGCGAGTATCAGGCCCAGCTGAGTCATAACGCCAACCATGATGCGTTGACAGGGCTGCCCAACCGGCTGCTGCTGGATCAGCGGCTGGCCCAGGGGTGCCTGCTGGCCAAGCGTTATCACCGTTATTTGGCCGTACTGTTTATCGACCTCGATGATTTCAAGCCCATCAACGACACTCTGGGTCACGAAGTGGGCGACTTCATGCTGTTGGAAGTGGCCAAGCGGCTGGAGGGAGAGCTGCGGCCCTGGGATACCGTGGCGCGCTTTGGCGGCGACGAATTCAACGTGCTGTTGCCGGACCTCGCCCATGAGCACGATGTGTTGCAGGTGGTCGAGCGGCTTCTTGCCCGGGTGTCGGCACCTTATTGGTATCGCGGCAGCGAGCTGCGCATGACCGCCAGCATTGGCATTGCCACCGACGACGGCACCATCAAGGAGCCGCGCCAGCTCATTCAGCAAGCCGACCTCGCCATGTACAAGGCGAAGCGGCGGGGGCGCAACACCTTCCAGTGGTACACCGACGAACTGAACCGCAAGGTGACCGAGCGCGTCAATCTGCGTCATGCACTGCAGCAAGCCATCGAGCAGCGCCAGTTCGAGCTCCACTACCAGCCGCAAATCGATCACCGTGGGCGAGTGGCTGGGGTCGAGGCGTTGATTCGCTGGCATCACCCGGTGCGGGGCAATATCCCGCCTACCCAGTTCATCAGCCTGGCCGAGGATACCGGGCAGATCATCCCGATCAGCGAGTGGGTGCTGGCCACTGCGTGCCGTGATGCGCTTGAGCTAAACGCACTGAGCGACACTCCCATTACCGTGGCCATCAACGTCTCGCCGATGCAGTTTCAGCGCCCGGGGTTTCTCAATTCGCTAGAGCAGGTGCTGGCCGACAGTGGCTTGCCGCCGGGGTTGCTGGAGGTGGAACTGACCGAAGGGGTGTTGATGGATAGCGCCGAAACCACCATCCAGGCATTGAGCGCCATTCGGCGGCTGGGCGTACACATTGCGCTGGATGACTTTGGTACCGGGTTCTCCAGCCTCAGTTACCTCAAGCGCTTGCCGATCAACAAGCTGAAGGTGGATCACTCCTTCATACGTGATGTGGCCAACGATACCCGCGACGCCGCTATCGTCGAGGGGGTGGTGACCATGGCCGACAAGCTCGGCCTTGAAGTGCTGGTCGAGGGGGTGGAAACGGCCGAACAGTTTGCCTACCTCCGCCAGCTCCAGTGCGACCATTTTCAGGGCTACTACTTCGCCCGCCCGATGAGCCTGGTGGCGCTGAAAGACTTCTTGCGTACGCCGCTTGGCTTCCTGGGCGCCCTTGCTGAACGGCCGTGAAGGTGAGGGCTGCCGAGCACACTGAGCAGAGTGATAAAACGGCATGCCGCTCGGCGGGGTGACTCTGGTACACTTTCCGGTAACGACTCCTTTAGTTTTGTCAGCAGGATATATCACCGATGAGCCAAGCTACGAATCAGTCCTGGGGCGGCCGCTTCAGCGAGCCTACCGATGCCTTTGTCGCACGCTTCACTGCGTCTGTGAATTTCGACCAGCGCTTGGCGCGCCAGGATATTCAGGGCTCGATTGCCCACGCCACCATGCTGGCGCGGGTGGGCGTGCTCACCGAGGACGAGCGTGACGCCATCATCAATGGCCTGACCGAGATTCAGGGCGAGATCGAGCGCGGCGAGTTCCAGTGGTCGGTGCCGTTGGAAGACGTGCACATGAACATCGAAGCGCGGCTGACCGACAAGATCGGCATCACTGGCAAGAAGCTGCACACTGGCCGTTCGCGCAACGACCAGGTGGCCACCGATATTCGCCTGTTCATGCGTGATGAAATCGATGTGATCGAGGCCGAACTGACAAGGCTGCGCGATGGCATGATCACGCTGGCCGAGCGGGAAGCCGATACCATCATGCCTGGCTTTACCCACCTGCAGACGGCACAGCCGGTCACTTTCGGCCACCACCTGCTGGCCTGGCAGGAAATGCTGGCCCGCGATCACGAGCGCCTGCTGGATTGCCGCAAGCGGGTCAACGTGATGCCGCTGGGTTCGGCAGCGTTGGCGGGCACCACCTACCCCATCGACCGCCACGTGACCGCCGAGCTGCTGGGCTTCGAGCGCCCATCGGAAAACTCACTGGATGCCGTGTCGGATCGCGACTTTGCCATCGAATTCACCAGCTTCGCCAGTATCCTGCTGATGCACCTCTCGCGCATGAGCGAAGAGCTGGTGCTGTGGACCAGCGCGCAGTTCAATTTCATCGACCTGCCTGACCGCTTCTGCACCGGCTCCTCGATCATGCCGCAGAAGAAAAACCCCGACGTACCCGAGCTGGTGCGTGGCAAGACAGGCCGCGTGTATGGCCACCTGATGGCGCTGTTGACGCTGATGAAGTCCCAGCCACTGGCCTACAACAAGGATAACCAGGAAGACAAGGAGCCGCTGTTCGATGCCGTCGATACCGTGCGCGACTGCCTGAAAGCCTTTGCCGACATGGTGCCCGCCATCGAGCCGAAGAAAGACAGCATGTACGAGGCTGCGCGGCGTGGATTCTCGACTGCCACCGACCTGGCCGACTATCTGGTGCGCAAGGGCGTGGCTTTCCGTGATGCTCACGAAATCGTCGGCCTCTCCGTGGCCTACGGCCTGAAGAGCAAGAAAGACCTCTCGGAAATGACGCTGGAAGAGCTGCAGCAGTTCTCCGCGATCATCGAGCAGGACGTTTTCGAGGTGCTGACACTGGAGGGCTCGGTGGCGGCGCGTAATCACATTGGCGGCACGGCACCGGACCAGGTGCGTGCCGCCGCCAGCCGTGCCCGTGACGCGCTGAAAGCGCTTCAGGGTGCCTCATGATGCGCGCTGCCAGTGCCTTCGGCGCGCTGCTGCTGGTGGCGCTGCTGCTGGTGGGCTGCGGCCAGAAAGGGCCGCTCTACTTGCCTGACGACACATCCGATTCGGCCGCCGAGCAGGAGGGGTAATGGATCACTTTAACTATCGCGATGGCGTGCTCTATGCCGAAGACGTGCCGCTGACGACGCTGGCCGCCGAGCTGGGCACGCCCTGTTACGTCTACTCCAAAGCCACTCTGGAGCGCCACTTCCGGGCCTACACCGAAGCGCTGGGCGGCCATCCGCACCTGATCTGCTATGCGGTGAAAGCCAATTCCAACCTGGCGGTACTGGGCCTGCTGGCACGTCTGGGGGCCGGGTTCGATATCGTCTCGGTGGGTGAGCTGGAGCGGGTGCTCAAGGCGGGAGGCGACCCCGCCAGGGTGGTGTTCTCCGGCGTGGCCAAGCAGCCCCATGAAATGGCTCGGGCCCTTGAAGTCGGGATCAAGTGCTTCAACGTCGAGTCGCGCCCGGAGCTGGAGCGCCTGAACGCCGTGGCGGGTGAGCTGGGGAAAATCGCCCCGGTCTCGCTGCGCGTCAATCCGGATGTCGATGCGGGTACCCACCCGTACATCTCTACCGGCTTGAAGGACAACAAGTTCGGCATTCCCGTCGATGATGCGCTGGACGTGTATCAACTGGCTGCCAGCCTGCCCCATTTGCGCGTGACCGGTCTGGATTGCCACATCGGCTCACAGCTGACCGAAACCGCCCCGTTCCTGGATGCCCTGGAGCGCCTGCTGCTGCTGATGGAGCGCCTGCGCGAGCAGGGTATCGAGATCGACCAACTGGACCTGGGAGGTGGTCTGGGCGTGCCTTACCGCGACGAGAAGCCGCCCCAGCCCTTCGACTACGCCAGCCAGCTGCTGGCGCGCCTCTCCCGCTGGGAAGGCGGCGAGACCCTGACGCTGCTGTTCGAGCCGGGCCGCTCCATTGCGGCCAACGCGGGCCTGATGCTCACCCGGGTGGAGTTCCTGAAGCCTGGTGAAACCAAGAACTTTGCCATCGTCGATGCGGCCATGAACGACCTGATTCGCCCGGCGCTGTATCAGGCGTGGCAGGCCATCGTGCCGGTGGATACCCGCACGCCCCGTGAGCCGGCCACCTACGACGTGGTCGGCCCGGTGTGTGAAACCGGCGACTTCCTGGGCAAGGAGCGGGAACTGGCGATTGCCGAAGGCGACCTGCTGGCGGTGCGCTCTGCGGGCGCTTACGGTTTCGTGATGGCCTCGAACTACAACAGCCGCCCACGCCCGCCGGAAGTGATGGTGGACGGTGACCGCTACCACGTGGTGCGTGCGCGGGAAAGTCTGGAGAGCCTGTGGGCGGGCGAAGCGCTGCTGCCGGAAGGGGCGCGCTGATGCTGCTGCACTTCACCAAGATGCACGGGCTGGGCAACGACTTCATGGTGATCGATCTGGTCACCCAGCGTGCCCGCCTGCGCGACGAGCAGATCCGCCAGTTGGCGGATCGGCGCTTTGGTATCGGTTTTGATCAACTGCTGATCGTCGAACCCCCGCGCGACCCGGACATGGACTTTCGTTATCGTATCTACAACGCCGACGGTAGCGAGGTGGAAAACTGCGGTAACGGAGCGCGCTGCTTTGCCCGCTTCGTGCGTGACCAGCGCCTGACCCACAAGCACGAAATTCGCGTGGAGACCGCTGGCGGCCCGCTGGTACTCAACGTCCAGCACGATGGCATGGTGCGGGTGGACATGGGCGCGCCGCGCTTCAATCCGGCCACGCTGCCCTTCGAAGCCACCGGCGACCAGCCTCTTCACGAGGTGGAGGTAGACGGTGAAACGCTCTCCCTTGGAGTGGTTTCCATGGGCAACCCCCATGCCGTGCTCCAGGTCGAGGATGTCGAGCGTGCGCCCGTCGAACGGCTGGGTCCGCTGCTGGAGTCGCATCCTCGCTTTCCCAAGCGCGTCAACGTGGGCTTCATGCAGGTCGTGTCGCCCAACGAGATTCGCCTGCGGGTCTTCGAGCGAGGCAGCGGTGAAACGCTGGCCTGCGGGACCGGGGCCTGTGCGGCGGTGGCCAGTGGCATTCGTCAGGGGCTGCTGAAAAGCCCGGTCAAGGTCTCCCTGCCGGGTGGCCAGCTGAGTATCGAGTGGCCTGGCCCAGAAGCCTCGCTGGTCATGGTGGGGCCCGCTACCCGAGTGTTCGACGGTCGGGTATCACTCAACTGATTCGAGGAGAACGGCGATGTCTCAAGCCCCTGAGCCGCGTAAAACGCTGGACCCGGACCAGGTCGCGTTCTGGTTGGCCCGCCATCCCGATTTTTTCATCGGTCGTGAGGGGCTGCTGCAACAGCTGAAAGTCCCGCATCCGCATATCGAGGGAGCGGTGTCGCTGCTCGAACGGCTGGTCATCGACCTGCGCCAGCGGGCCGAAACGGCGGAGGGCCGCCTGGAGCACCTGCTGGAAACCGCCCGCCATAACGAGGCCCAGTACCGCCGCCTGCGCGAAACGCTGCTCAGCCTGGTAGAAGCAGAAGACCGCGATGCCTTGGCGCAAGCGCTGGCGACCCAATTGAGCGAGCGTTTCCAGACGCCCGCCATGGCGCTGTGGTGCCCGGCCTCCTTGAGTGACGCAGAGCCCGCGCCGCCGCAAGCGCCCCGGCATGTGCTGGACCAGCACGCCGGTGCTCGCCTGGCGGCGTTGCTGGATGGTCGCACCAGCCGCTGCGCCAAGCTCAGCGTCAGCGACTGGAAGTGCCTGCTGCCCCATGCCAAGCCCCCGCGCAAGGCGGGCTCTTGTGCGATTACGCGGCTCTCCGCAGGCGAATCCCTGGGCTATCTGCTGCTCGCCAGCCCCGACCCCGAGTGCTACCGCGCCAGCATGGATACGCTGTTTACCGAGTATCTGGGGGATATCGTTGCTCGGCTGTTGCTGCGCCTGGGGCCGCTGGGTTCGGTATCCCATGGAGAGTGACTCTCCGCTGGCGCAGGCGATAGAGGGCTATCTGGCCCATCTGGCCAGCCATGCCAGCCCGGCGACGGTGGCTGCGTATCGGCAGGATCTGAACGCGTTCTGCCAGTTTGCCCTGCAGCGCGGCGTCACTCAG
>NZ_LFGT01000022.1:74423-98828 GCF_002078115.1 Halomonas sp. BC2
GAGGTGGATGGCTTGCTGGCCGCGCTGGCTCAGCGCTATCGGCTGGCCGCCATCACCAACGGCAACATTCATCTCAAGCGCCAGCCGCTGGCCGCCCACTTTCCCATAGCGATTGCGGCCGGTGAGTTACTCGCCCCCAAGCCGGACCCCAAGCCGTTTTTGACCGCGCTCGAACGGCTCGGTACCGTTCCTGCCCGGGCCATGCATGTGGGCGATTCATGGCAAGAGGACGTGCTGCCCGCGCAGCAGTTGGGCATGCACGCGGCCTGGGTGGCCGAACGTGGCGATCAGGCGCTGCCCGCCCGAGTGCATCGCATTGCCCACGTGAAGGAGTTGCCAACGCTGATTGCCTGGCTGGAGCAGCGCCGTTGAAGACGCACCTGACGCACGCTCAGTGTTCGGTTTCCTCGGGCGTGTGCAGCCAGCGGTCCAGGGTCTGGGAAAGCGTGTCCACGCCCTGACGCTTGAGGGAGGAGAAGAGCTGTACCGAGACCAGGTCTTCCCACTCTTTCAGGCGTGAACGCACCTTCTGCAACGCCGCGCTGGCAGGCCCTTTCTTCAGCTTGTCGGCCTTGGTCAGTAGAATATGCACCGGCATGCCCCGCTGGTCGGCGAACTCCAGCATCATCTGGTCGAATTCGGTGAGCGGGTGACGTACATCCATGAGCAGGACCAGGCCGCGCAGGCTGAAGCGGCCGCGCAGGTACTCGGAGAGGTGCTGCTGCCACTCGATCTTGACCGCTTCCGGCACTTTGGCATAGCCATAGCCGGGCAGGTCGACCAGGCGGCGACTTTCATCGTTCATCACGCTGAAAAAGTTGATCAGTTGCGTACGCCCAGGGGTGCGCGAGGTGCGTGCCAGCGCGCTCTGCTGGGTCAGCGCGTTGATGGCGCTGGACTTGCCCGCATTGGAGCGCCCGGCAAATGCCACTTCGGCACCGGTGTCGTCTGGACACAGGGCCAGCGTGGGGGCGCTGATCAAGAATCGCGCAGTAGGGTAGTTCAGTCGTGGGACTGGGCTATCATGAAGGGTAGACATGATGGTGTTCCTGAAAACAGACATGAAAGAGGGCTCATTGAGCCATCCTGCAGGGATCGCCAAGGTACCGCGACGAATTACCCCAAAAGCAGACATGGACTTGCATTCCCGCCGCCTGGGTGATTCGTTATAATGCATGAGGTTTATAACTGCGACCTGGGGCGCTAGTGTACCATCGCGTTCTAGCCAGCAGCGACCAACAACCTGTTGTTCGTTTCGGCGGAGCTGACCCTGGTAGTGTGCAGAGCCTGGGCAGTGCCCAGGGTGCGTACCAGTCAATAATCAAACGGCATAGTGGAATAGCAATGAGAAAGTTACTGGCAAGCCTGGCAATTACCATGGGTGCCGTTGGCACCGCTCACGCCCAAACGGACTATGAAGCCGACGCAGATGCGGCCGCAGGCCGCGAAATGGCACAAACTTGCGCCGCCTGTCATGGCCAAGCGGGTATCAGCCCTTCGGGCGCTTTCCCCAACCTGGCCGGGCAGCAGATGTCCTATCTGGCCAAGCAGATCATGGATATTCGTGACGGCGACCGCCTGGTGCCCACCATGGCAGGTCAAGTAGACGACTTCTCCGACCAGGACGCCTGGGACGTGGCGGCCTTCTTCGCCGGTCAGGACGCCAACCTGGGTCAAACCAGCGATGAAGATACCGAGCTGCTCGCCCGCGGTGAAGAGCTGTATCGCGCAGGCGACATGAGCAAGGGCATTCCTGCCTGCAGCGCATGCCATACGCCCACCGGTGTCGGGATCGGCAGTGCCGTCTATCCGGCGCTGTCGGGTCAGCACGTGGAGTACACCATCTCCACCCTGCAGGACTTCGCATCAGGCGAGCGTACCAACAGCCCCAACAACCTGATGGGCGATATCGCTTCCAAGATGAGCGATCGTGACATGGAAGCGGTTGCGAACTACGTATTGGGCCTGAACTAAGCGCTCGATGCCGTGCCCCATCCTGCGCTGAACCGGCAGGGTGGGGAACCTGCCTGTGCAAGCGGTGGTCTTAGCCTCGCCCTTGTTGGCTCGCTTATTCTGGAGAGTTCTCGCTATGTTGAAAACGTTGATGGTCGCCCTGGCTGGTCTAGGTCTTTCCGCTACGGTCAGTGCCCAGGAGTTGGTGGAAGGCCAGCACTACACGCTGCTGGCGTCTCCGGTCGCCACGCAGGTGGAAGAAGGCCAAATTGAAGTGACCGAAGCGTTCTGGTTTGGCTGCCCGCACTGCTACCGGTTGCAAGAGCATGTCAACGACTGGTACGCCACGCTGGAAGACGACGTCAGCGTGATCCACATGCCGGCCACCATGGGCGGTGACTGGAATACCCACGCCACGGCCTTCTACGCCGCTCAGTCGCTGGGTATCGAAGAAGAAATGCATGGCGACTTCTTCGATGCCATCCATCAGGATGGCCGCTCTCTGACCGACCCGGACGACATTGCCGAGTTCTTCGCCAACTACGGCGTCAGTGAAGAAGAAGCCAAGCAGGCGTTGACCGCTTTCAGCGTACGCAGCGATGTCAACAAGGCCAACAGCCGCATGCGTGAAATGCGCCTGATGGGGGTTCCGGCCATCGTGGTGGATGGTCGCTATGTGGTATCGCCACAAACCGCAGGCAGCCTCGAGAACATGCCTCGCATTGCCGATGCCCTGGTGGAAAAAGTGCGTAACGAGCGCGCTCAATAACCGTGCTCGAACACGGCACTACCGGTGAGCCTGCGGGCTCACCACAGGCGCCCGCCGCTCCCTTGCTGGAGCGGGGGCACCTGCGCCTGCTGACGTTCAATCTGCAGGTGGGTATCCAGACCTCTGCCTATCACCATTACCTCACCCGCAGCTGGCAACACTTCTTGCCGCATCCCCAGCGCTTGAAGCGCCTGGCGATGATGGGCAGCGTGCTCGAGCAGTTCGATGTGGTGGGCCTCCAGGAGGTGGATGGCGGCAGCTTTCGCTCCAGCCGTGTCAACCAGGTGGAGTTTCTCGCCGCCCAGGCAAAATTCCCGCACTATTTTCAGCAGCTGAACCGCAACCTGGGGCAGTTCGCTCAGCACAGCAACGGGCTGCTGTCGCGGCTGGTGCCGAGCCGTATCGAAGAGCATCGGCTGCCCGGGATGCTGCCAGGGCGAGGCGCGATTCATGCCCGCTATGGCGATGGCCCCGATGCCCTGCACATCTTCGTGGCCCACCTGGCCTTGAGCCACCGTGGCCGGGTACGCCAACTGGACTACCTCAGCGACATCATTCAGCCGCTGCGCCATGTGGTCGTGATGGGGGACCTCAACTGTACGCCGGATCAACTGCATGCCCACGAGCGTTTCAGCACGTCGTTGTCGCTACATCCGGTGAAGCCGCTGCTCAGCTACCCCTCCTGGCAGCCGCGTAGGGCGCTGGATCATATTCTGCTGTCCCAAACGCTGGAAGCCGCAGAAGTGCGCGTGCTGGATCATCTGTTTTCCGATCACTTGCCCATCGCGGTCGACCTGCCCTTGCCCGCAGCCTGCGTCAGTACGCTGGCAGAGGCCGAGCATGCGCAAACCCATGGGCGTTCATAGCCAGACGTGCCGCCCAGACGTATGGATAAGCGTTTAATCCCGTGAATAGGGATGACGTCAGGCCCAGAATCAGCGATGATTCTGGGCCGTTTTTATTCATGCTGGGACATCTGCTATGCCGACGAGTGCTCAAGAGCCACGTTTATTGCGTTGGCTGGACTGCGTAACCGAGGGGATTGGCCGAGCCATTGCTTGGCTGGTGATCATCATGATGCTGGTCCAGTTTGCCATTGTCATCATGCGCTACTGGCTGGGCATCAACAGCATCGTCATGCAAGAGTCGGTGATGTACATGCATGCCGCAGTGTTCATGCTGGGCGCCGCCTGGACCCTCAAGCGCGATGGCCATGTCCGCGTCGATATTTTCTATCGCCGCCTATCGGCGCGTGGGCGGGCCTGGATCGATCTGATGGGCACGCTGCTGCTGCTGATTCCGGTGTCGATCTTCATCGCCGTCAGCAGTTTTCATTACGTACGTAGCAGCTGGGCCATCATGGAACGCTCTCCGGACGGCGGTATTCCCGGCGTCTACCTGCTGAAGACGCTCATGCTGGTGATGGTGGCGCTGCTGCTACTGCAGGCGGTGGCACAGCTGATTCGCCAGACCTTGATATTGCGCGGCAAACTGCCTACCACGCCCCCTGCTCACGAGGAGATCATCTAGTGCTGGCGACCTTATTAGACATGATGCCGCTGGTACTCTTTGCTGCGGTTTGTATCGTCCTGATGCTGGGGTATCCGGTGGCGCTTTCGCTGGCGGGCACCGCATTGGCCTTTGCCGGGATCGGGCTGCTGCTGCAGTCCATGGGCGTCGATGTACCCTTCGAAGCGCGCATGATGAACGCCATGCCCAACCGGCTTTACGGCATCATGACCAATGCCACGCTGCTGGCGGTGCCGCTGTTCGTGCTCATGGGCGTGCTGCTGGAGAAGTCGCGGGTAGCGGAAACGCTGCTGGACGCCATGGCCATGGCCTTCGGCGCGCTGCGCGGCGGCCTGGGTATCGCGGTGGTCATCGTCGGCATGCTGCTGGCGGCTTCTACGGGGATCGTCGGTGCCACGGTCGTCACCATGGGGCTTCTGTCGCTGCCCACGATGTTGAAGCGCGGCTACTCGCCCGCGCTGGCCACGGGCACGATCTGTGCCACGGGTACGCTGGGGCAGATCATTCCTCCTTCGATAGCGCTGGTGCTGCTGGGCGATGTGCTCTCCAACGCCTACCAGCAGGCGCAGCTCTCCATGGGCGTGTGGAGCCCGAAAACCCTGTCGATTGGTGACTTGTTCATTGGCGCATTGGTGCCCGGCCTGTTGCTGGTCGTGGTGTATATCCTCTATCTGCTGATGGTGGCATGGTTGAAGCCGGAGGCGGCACCGGCGGCGGACCGCGCAGCGCTGAAGGCCGAGCTGGGACACACCGGGAGCATCTGGCCGCTGCTGTTGAAAGGCTTGCTGCCTCCGGTACTGCTGATCGTGGCGGTGCTTGGCTCGATACTGGGGGGCTTTGCAACGCCTACCGAAGCGTCGGCGGTGGGCGCGTTTGGCGCGCTGGTACTGGCGGCGACCAATCGCCAGCTGAGTATCAAGATGCTCAAGGAAACGCTGCACTCCACGGCGCAGGTCACCAGCATGGTGTTCCTGATCCTGATTGGCGCTGCGCTGTTTTCGTTGGTGTTTCGCGCTTACGGTGGTGAAGAGCTGGTCACCGAGCTGTTCGAAGCCATGCCGGGCGGCGTGGTCGGGGCCACGCTGGTGGTCATGCTGGTGATCTTCCTGCTGGGCTTCATTCTCGACTTCATCGAAATCACCTTCGTGGTGGTGCCCATCGTCGGGCCCGTACTGCTGGCCATGGGCGTAGACCCCATCTGGCTGGGCATCATGATCGCGGTCAACCTGCAAACCTCGTTTTTGACCCCGCCGTTCGGTTTTGCGCTGTTCTACCTGCGCGGCGTGACCCCGGCCAGCGTGCCGACCTCGGCCATTTACAAGGGCGTGATCCCGTTCATCATTCTTCAGTTGGGCATGCTGTTGGCGCTGGCGATTTTCCCCGGCATCGCCACTTGGCTACCCTCTGTTCTCTAAGAGGTGAGGAGCGTCATGATTGCCAACGTATTGACCATCGCTGGCTCCGACCCCTCGGGCGGGGCGGGCATTCAAGCGGACCTGAAGACCTTCTCGGCGCTGGGCACCTATGGCACTAGCGTGATCACGGCGCTGACGGCACAAAATACCTGCGGTGTCGCCGGGGTGCATGGCGTCCCGGTGGCGGCCATTCGCCAGCAGTTGGAGCACCTGTTGGCCGATGTGCACATCGATGCCGTAAAAATTGGCATGGTGGCCAGCCGCGACGTGGCACAGACCATTGCCGACGTGCTGCAGCAGCGTCGCCCGCGCTGGATCGTGCTGGACCCGGTGATGGTCGCGAAGAGCGGTGACGTGCTGGTGGACGATGCTGGCATCCGCGCCGTGCGCGATATTCTGGTGCCGCTGGCGGATGTGATCACTCCCAACCTCCCCGAAGCCGCAGTGCTGCTGGACCGCGCGCGGCCCGCGTCGCTGGAGGACATGGAGTCGCTGCTGCCAGCGCTGGTGGCCTTGGGCGTGCCTTACGTGGTGCTCAAGGGGGGGCATCTACGGGGCGAAACCTGTCCGGATTTGCTGGCGTCACCTCAGGGCCAGCGCTGGCTGGCCGCCGAGCGGATTGCTACCGACAACCTGCACGGCACCGGCTGTGCGCTGTCATCGGCGATCACGGCGTGCCTGGCGAGGCTGCCCGCTCAGGCAAGCAGCGAAGCTCCCATCGAGGCGATCACCACCGCCAAACAGTGGTTGCACGAGGCCCTGGCCGCCAGCGAACGGCTCAACGTGGGCCAGGGGCGAGGGCCGGTTCACCACTTCCACGCCTGGTGGTAACGGCGCTGGGGGGCAGCTTGATCTGGGGCATGCGCGGATAAAGTCGGCTTGCGAGATGCGCAAACGGGCACCATGCTGAAGGGTGCCCGTTTCATCCAACCGACTGCGCTATTCGGCCAAGGAGCATGCCCATGTCTCGCTCGCTGCTGTTTGCCTCCGATCTTTCCCGGGAAAATCGCGCCGCGTTCGCACGCGCGCTGCGCCTTGCCCAGGAGCAAGGTGCTTCCCTGAACACGCTGCACGTGCTCGACCCTTATCTGCCGCATCGCACCCTGCATGACCTGGAGCAGGCCATCAGTGATGATATCAGCGCCACGCTGACGGATTTAAGTGAAGACTACGCTCTGGCGCTGCCTCCGCTGATGATCCAGACCGTGGTGGGCGAGCCCCATGCGGAAATCGTCCGCGAGGCCCACGAGCGTCACGCATCGCTGATCGTGCTGGGTATGCATCGCAAGCGCGGCCAGAAGGAGCTACTGCAGGGCACCACCATGATGCGCGTGCTGCGCAGCGCGCCGTGCCCGGTGGTCATCGCGTTCACCCCGCCTACGCAGGCCTGGCGGCATATCGTGGTGCCCGTCGATTTTTCCCTGACCGCACGCCAGACGCTCAAGGAAGCCCTGATACGCTTCCCGGAGGCGCAGATCACCCTGCTGCATGCCTGGAGCCTGCCGGGCGAGCGTGAATTGGGCAATCAAGCCTTCTACGCCCAATGGCGGGACCATGAGGTCAGTCGGCTGCGCACGGCGCTGGATAACGAAGTCGATAGCCTGATGGGCGAGCTGCAGGGTGTGCCTGATACCCAGCTGATTCTGGAGCCGGGCAGCCCATGCGATGTGCTCGGTGACTATATCAAGCGCCATTCGCCTGACCTGGTGATGCTGGGAAGCCGCAGCCGACCCCAGCAGCCCAACCCGCTCACCGAGATGCTGCTGAGCGAGCCGCACTGCGATGTGATGATCTGCCGCCCCTGGTAGCGCCGCCAGTCCTTTGGTTGTACGGAACCTTTACGCATAACATGGGCATGTATAGCGTAGGGGTTTCTGTTCCGTCTGCCTTGGGAGGAAAACACCGCGCGGCGACTCAAGCAATCCACTCCGTTCACCACAGCGCGGCTAGCAGTTCGACCGTGTGGTCGAAGACCAGGGCCAACGCTACATCCTGCTAGGCAGTGGCGTGTTCCGCTACATGATCTGGACGGCCTGCGCGGGGGCCTACTATCAGCTGGAAGGCGAAAACGAGCCGCAACCGCTGGGCGAAGGTTTTCGGGATGCCCTGTTAGGGCGCCGCTGAACTGCGCTAGACTCTTGCCTTTCAGCCATTCCAAGGGTAGCCGTAACGTGAAGGCTTTGATTCAACGGGTAACCACCGCCAGCGTGACGGTGGAGGGGCAGGCCATTGGCGCTATCGATCACGGGCTCGTGGCGCTGATCGGCGTCGAAAGAGGCGACAGCGAGGCTAATGCCGACAAGCTGTTGCACAAGCTGCTGAATTACCGCGTGTTCAGTGACGAGGCGGGCAAGATGAACCATAACCTGCAGCAGGCCCAGGGGGGCTTGCTGCTGGTGTCCCAGTTCACGCTGGCCGCCGATACCCGCAAGGGGCTGCGGCCGGGTTTTTCCAGCGCCGCACCGCCGGAGGAAGGCGAGCGGCTATTCGATTACCTGGTGGCGCGCGCGCAGCAAGCGGGCCCACCGGTGGCCACTGGGCAGTTTGGCGCCGACATGCAGGTGGCGCTGGTCAACGATGGCCCGGTGACCTTCATGCTGGAAGGGTAGCGGAAAAACCTCAGGCGTTTTCGCTGGCCAGCAGTTCGGCTTCCATGGCTTCCAGCGCCTCTTCGGCGGCTAGCCAGGCCTGCTCGGTGCGCTCCAGCTCGACCTTGGCATCGGCTTGCCGGGCCAGTGCCTGGGTCAGTTCCGCCTTGCGGGCGCTGTTGGTATACAGCGTGGCATCGGCCAGCACGGTTTCGACTTCCTCCAGCGCCGCCTGGGCCTTCTCCATCTGTTTTTCGGCCTGATCACGAACCTTTTTCAAGGGTCGCAGCTTTTCACGCAGCTCGGCGGCGGCCTTGCGAGCGGCCTTGCGGTCGGTAGTGGGTTGCTGCCCTTGGCGCTCGCTCTTTTCACTGCGTGCGTCGCGTCGGCTCTCTTCCAGGCGTGCTTTCAGCCAGGCGCGGTAATCCTCCAGGTCGCCATCGAACGGCTCGACCCGATGGTCGGCCACACGCCAGAACTCATCGACCGTGGCGCGCAGCAGGTGACGGTCGTGGGAGACCAGGATGACGGTGCCCTCGAACGCGGCCAGCGCTTCGGTGAGCGCTTCGCGCATTTCCAGGTCCAGGTGGTTGGTCGGTTCGTCCAGCAGCAGCAGGTTGGGTTTTTGCCAGGCCACCAGGGCCAGCGCCAGGCGCGCCTTCTCGCCCCCCGAGAAGGTCGCCACCTCGCCGAAGGCGTCATCGCCCTTGAAACCGAAGCCGCCCAGGAAGTTGCGAATGTCCTGATCGCTGGCGGTAGGAGAGAGCCGCTGGACGTGGACAAATGGGGTGGTGGTCACGTCCAGCCCTTCCAGCTGATGCTGGGCAAAGTAACCAATCGCCAGATGCTCGCCGGGCACCCGCTTGCCCTCCAGCAGGGCCAGCTCGCCGGTCAGCGATTTGATCAGCGTGGATTTGCCCGCGCCGTTGGGCCCCAGCAAGCCAATGCGGCTACCGGGCAGCAGGGTGATATTGACCTTTTCCAGCTGCGCGACATCGGCCGTTTCGCTGCGATATCCCAGGGTTGCCTGGTCCAGCACCAGCAGGGGATGAGAAGTCTTGTCGGCGGCGGGTAGCGTGAAGTGGAAGGGCGAGTCCACGTGCGCCATGGCGATATCTTCCATGCGCTCGAGCATCTTCATGCGACTCTGGGCTTGGCGAGCCTTGGTCGCCTTGGCCTTGAAGCGGGCGATGAAACGCTCTATTTCCTCACGGCGCGCCTGCTGCTTGGCGGCTTCGGCCTGCTGGAGCGCGAGCTTTTCGGCACGGGTACGCTCGAAGCGTGAGTAGTTGCCCCGGTAAAGCTCCAGGGTCTGCTGATGCATGTGGACGATGTGGTCGCACACGGCATCCAGGAAGTCGCGGTCGTGGGAGATCAGCAGCAGCGTGCCTGGGTAACGTACCAGCCACTGCTCCAGCCACAGCAGTGCATCCAGGTCCAGGTGGTTGGTCGGCTCGTCGAGCAGCAGCAGGTCGGAAGGCATGAACAGAGTGCGGGCCAGGTTGACTCGCATACGCCAGCCACCGGAAAAATCGGCAAGCGGGCGCTGCAGGTCGGCCTGCAGGAAGCCCAGCCCCACCAGCAGCTGGGCGGCGCGGGAGGCGGCGCTGTAGCCATCCAGTGTCTCGATCAGGCCGTGCAACTCGGCTTCACGGTGGGCGTCCCCCGCCTGCTGGGCGGCCAGCAGGTCGGCTTCGGCCTGGCGCAGGGCATGATCGCCATCCAGCACGTACTCGACGATGGGCCGGTCCAGCGCTTCCACTTCCTGAGCCATGTGTGCGATACGCTGGCCACCGCTCATCTCTACATCGCCCTGGTCCGGGCCCAGCTCGCCCAGCAGCAGCTTGAACAGGCTCGACTTACCCGCCCCGTTGGCCCCGATGATGCCTGCCTTGACCCCGTTGTGCAGGGTCAGGTCGGCGCTTTCCAGGAGCGTTTGCGTACCTCGTTGCAGGGCGACTTGGCGCAGTGCGATCATGCTTTCTCCCGAAACCAGTGGGTAAATTCATGGATTCTAACCGATTGCAGGACTTGCAGCAGGCTTTGCAGCATCGTTCGTTGTGGGATTTTGCGCTGGCCTTTTACGCCCAGCCCGGTGTGGAGCAGGCGTGCTTGACGCTACAGGACGCCGCCGACGTGGATGTCTGCGAGCTGCTGCTGCATGGATGGCTGTATTGCCACGGCCTCCAGGCCAGGCGCGAGGCGCTTGCCGATATCAGCCGTGAGCGAGCGCACTGGCAGCGCCAGTTTACCGAGCCGTTACGTCACCTGCGCCGTGAATTGAAGCCTCAGGCGGCTGAGGATGAGGCCATCGATGCGTTGCGCAAGAGCATCAAAACTGCCGAGCTGCAGGCCGAGCGTGTAAATCTTCAACGTTGGCAGCAGTGGGCGCAGGCTTCCGAGCATGTCTCACAGCGTTTGGAGGAAGTTGATGATAGCATGCAAGATCGTAGCATTTGGCTGCAGAATAGGCTCTTTTTTGCCAAATTTGACAGCGCTTCGTTGAGTGGTTCACGCGTATGCGATGGCATCTCCCCTGCGCTTGAATGTCTGGCAAGTCAGCTTGACCACTGTAAATCACCACGCTAGCCTGAAATTAAGCTGTTTTTGAATAACCTGTGACCACTTGTGTGGCAATCGCCCGCTAACCCACAGCAATGAACCCAGCAGGCATTAATCGATAAGTGAAAGCGTTTCTGCGTGTTAGCGGTTGATCAGGACAGCACTGGACAGACAACACTAACTTCATGCGCACTCGTAGAGCGCGCTACCACTGTCAGGGAACTCTGTATGAAGCCAAACAAGTTTGTTTCGACCCGCTCACTCACCACGAAACTCATCACGTCCGCGAGCGTAGGTGCTCTGCTGCTGGGCCTGAGCGCCGCTGCGCAGGCAGATAACTGGCGTTATGCCCACGAAGAGTATGAAGGCGACGTTCAGGACGTCTTCGCCATGGCGTTCAAGGAGTACGTGGAAGAGAACTCCGACCACACCGTCCAGGTATATCGTTTTGGCGAGCTGGGCGAGTCTGACGACATCATGGAGCAGACCCAAGCGGGTATTCTGCAGTTCGTCAACCAGTCGCCTGGTTTCACGGGCGCACTGATCCCCGAAGCGCAAATCTTCTTCGTGCCTTACCTACTGCCCACCGATGAAGAAACGGTCATCGAATTCTTCAACTCCAGCACCGCGATCCATGAAACCTTCCCGGAGCTCTACGCGGAGCAGGGGCTGGAGCTGCTCAAGATGTACCCAGAAGGTGAGATGGTCGTCACCCTCGACGAACCGTTTACCTCGCCAGACGAGCTGCGTGGCAAGAACATCCGCACCATGACCAACCCGCTGCTGGCGGAAACCTATCGCGCCTTCGGCGCCAGCCCCACGCCGCTGCCCTGGGGTGAGGTATATGGTGGCCTGCAAACCAACATTCTGCAGGGCCAGGAAAACCCCATCTTCTGGATCGAGTCGGGCGGCCTGTATGAAGTTTCCCCCAATCTGGTGTTCACCGGTCATGGCTGGTTCACCACGGCCATGATGGCCAATCAGGACTTCTTCGAAGGTCTCTCGGAAGATGATCAGCAGCTGGTACGTGATGCCACGGAAGCGGCTTACGAGCACACCATGGAGCACATCTCGGGCTTGGCTGAGGAGTCACTGGAGAAAATCCAGGCCGCCTCGGATGACGTGACCGTGACCCGTCTCAATGAAGAGCAGATTCAAGCCTTCCGCGAGCGTGCGCCCCAGGTAGAAGAGCGCTTCGTGGAGATGACGGGCGAGCGCGGTGCGGCACTGCTCGAGCAGTTCAAGGAAGACCTCGAAGCCGTGACCAGCAACTGATTCATGGCGAGGGCCTGGCAGGAGTGATGCCTGCAATGCCCGCAAATGCGTGAAAGCAAAAGGGGTGGCCAAGTGCTGCCCCTTTTTGTTCACCCCTTGGTGAAGAGCAACACCCATCTACCGTGACGCAGGTGCGGCTAATCAGCGTTGAATGGTGTGCTGGTTCAAGCCGCTACAGTAGCAAGGTAGACCGACAAGTTTAACGGGAACAGAGAGGAACAACTCCAATGGATATGAGCGAAGATGATGTTGCTGAAAAACAGTATCGCTCTATGCTGCCTGGGCTGCTGGGTACCGTTGATACGTGGATCAGTAAAATGGAGGCCGTGATTCTGGCGACGGGCGTCATTCTGATGGCGATCAATACCGTGGCCAACGTCATTGGTCGCTTCGTGTTTGGTGAGAGTCTGCACTTTTCCGAAGAGGTCAACCGTATGCTGATCGTGCTGGTGACCTTTGCCGGGATTGGCTATGCCGCTCGGCATGGTCGGCATATCCGCATGTCGGCGATCTACGATGCGCTGCCCACAGGAGGGCGCCGCGCGCTGATGATTGTCATCAGCCTGTTCACGGCGCTAGTGATGTTCGTGCTGTGCTACTTCTCGATTGGTTACATCGATACCATTATGGGCCGCGGCCGCAGCCTGCCCTCCACGGGCATTCCGGCCTGGTGGATGTACGTCTGGGTGCCCGTGGGCTTTGCCGTCACCGGCATTCAATACGTCATGACGGCGATCACTAACCTGCTTTCGAAGGATGTGTACCTGTCCACGCATGTGGTGGACGGCTACAAGGACACCGAAACCGAAGTCTAGGCAGCGAGGAAACACGCATGACTGCAACGATAATTACCATCATGATCGTGCTGCTGCTGCTCGGCTTCCCGATGATGATTCCCTTGATGACCGCGGCCTTCGTGGGCTTTTTCATGAGCTTCGGCGGCCTGGGGCAGATGGAAACGCTCATCCAGCAGATGATGCGCGGTATCAGCCCCACCGCGCTGATTGCGGTGCCCATGTTCATTCTGGCAGCCGACATCATGACCCGCGGGCAGTCGGCCAACCGATTGATCGACATGGTGATGACCTTCGTGGGCCATATCAAAGGCGGCCTGGCCGTCAGTACGGCGGTCTCCTGTACGCTGTTTGGTGCCGTGTCCGGGTCTACCCAAGCGACCGTGGTGGCCGTCGGCTCCCCGTTGCGTCCACGTATGCTGAAGGCTGGCTATAAAGATCCCTTCACCCTGGCGCTGATCATCAACTCCAGCGACATCGCCTTTTTGATACCGCCCAGTATCGGCATGATCATTTACGGGGTGGTATCACAAACGTCGATTGCCGAGCTGTTCATTGCTGGTATCGGTCCGGGCCTGCTGATTTTGGCCATGTTCTCCACGTATTGCATTATTTACGCCATCGTCAACAAGGTGCCCACCGAGCCCAAGGCCAGCTGGAAAGAGCGAGCCGTGGCCGTGCAAAAGGCGCTTTGGCCACTAGGTTTTCCAGTGCTGATCGTCGGTGGTATTTACGGCGGGGTGTTTAGCCCGACCGAGGCGGCGGCGGCCTGCGTACTGTACGCCTTCCTGCTGGAATTCGTGATTTTCCGCTCGCTGAAGCTGCCGGACATGTTCACCATTGCCAAGTCCACGGGGTTGATCACCGCCGTGGTGTTCATCCTGGTGGCGGCAGGCAACGGCTTCTCGTGGATCATCTCGTTTGCCCAGATCCCGCAGACGATCCTGGGTACCTTCGGGATCAACGAAGCGGGGCCCGTGGGCGTACTGGTGGCTATTTCGATCGCCTTCTTCGTGGCCTGCATGTTCGTCGATCCCATCGTGGTGATTCTGGTGCTGACCCCTATTTTCGCGCCAGCGATTGCGGCTTCGGGGCTGGACCCGGTACTGGTGGGGGTACTGATCACCCTGCAGGTGGCCATTGGCTCGGCGACGCCGCCCTTTGGGTGTGACATCTTTACCGCCATTGCGATTTTCAAGCGGCCTTACCTGGAAGTGATCCGCGGCACGCCGCCGTTCATTTTCATGCTGATCCTGGCCGCGGCTCTGGTCATCATGTTCCCGCAAATTGCGCTGTTCCTGCGCGACCTTGCTTTCCGCTAGCCACAGGAGCGCTTATGTTCAATCGCATTTTGATTCCTGTCGATGGCTCCAAGGGGGCCATCAAAGCACTGGAGAAGGCCGTTGGCCTGCACATGCTCACCGGCGCAGAGCTCTACCTGCTGTGCGTGTTCAAGCACCACAGCCTGCTGGAGGCCTCGCTCTCCATGGTTCGGCCCAACAAGCTGGACCTGCCGGACGATGCCTTGAAAGAGTACGCCACTGAAATTGCGGTGCACGCCAAGTCGCATGCCATCGAGCTGGGAGCCGACAGCCTGCGCGTGCGCGCTTTCGTCAAGGGCGGGCGACCTTCGCGCACCATCGTGCGCTTCGCGCGCAAGCGGGAGTGCGATTTGATCGTGATTGGGGCACAGGGCACCAATGGCGAAAAGAACCTGCTGCTGGGCAGTGTGTCCCAGCGCGTGGCTGGGGCGGCACACTGCCCTACGCTAGTGGTGTAAACCTCTGCGGCATCCTGTTGTCTGAAGGGGACGCCTGAACAACACCCGCCGCGTCAGGTAATGCAGCCTGACGCGGCGGGTGTTAGTCTTTAGGGATTCGACAACACGTTGGCGCGCTGCGCCGCTGGATAAGGTTTTTCCATGAAAGCACTTGTGACTTCTACTGCCCTGACGGGTTTATTGCTGGTAGCACCGTTCGCCGCCGCGGCCCCCGAGACCGATGAGCAACGCCTGGCTTACAGCCTGGGGGTGACGTTGGGCGAGAGCATGCAGGCCGATATCGAAGACCTGGATCTCGATGCCTTCACCGATGGTATGCGCGACGTGTTCGACGGCAATGAGCTGGCGATGAGCGAAGAAGAGATGATGGAAGCGCTGATGACCTTCCAGGAGAGCTCCATGGAGGCCCGCGAACAGCAGGCCGCTGAAATTGCCCAGCTGAACCTGGAAGAAGGCCAGGCCTTCCTGGCAGAGAACGCCGAGCGTGAGGGTGTCGAAGTCACCGCGTCGGGCCTTCAATATGAAGTGCTGGAGTCTGGCGATGGCGCCACGCCTGGCCCTGAAGATACCGTGGAAGTGAACTACGAAGGCATGCTGCTGGATGGCACCGTGTTCGATAGCTCCTTCGAGCGTGGCCAGTCGGTCAGTTTCCAGGTGAATCAGGTCATCGAAGGTTGGCAGGAAGCGCTGCAACTGATGAGCGTGGGCGACAGCTGGATGCTCTACATCCCTGCCGAGCTGGCTTACGGTGAGGGTGGCCAAGGGCCGATTGGTCCGAATGAGATGCTTACCTTCCGCGTTGAACTGCTGGGCGTCGAATAACTCATGCCTGCCGCCATTGCTTATCGCCTGCTCGGCGTATTGATGCTCATGGGCGGCAGTGCTGCCCATGTGCAGGCGGACACGCCGCCAGCTGACCTGCCTGCGTTGGGTGCGATGCCCGAAGCTGCGTCGGTGGTGGGTGTTTCGTCGGGTGGCTACATGGCCACGCAGTTGGCCGTTGCCTGGCCAGAGCATTTCAGTGGCTTGGGGGTGCTGGGCGCAGGCCCCTGGGGCTGCGCCCAGGGGGCGCTGAGCCTGGCGCTCAACCAGTGCATGATGACTCGCCGAGGTTTGCCCGCGCTGGATACGCTGGAACAGCGCCATGAGCGTTATGCGGCGCTGGAGCAAGTAGGCAGTCGTGACGCGTTGCGCCAGCTCAGAGCCTACGTGTGGCACGGCGAATCCGACGCAACGGTATCTCCCGCGCTGGGTGATCTGTTGGCCAAGCAGTGGCAGCGCTGGTTGGCAGAGCCCGACGAGCAGCTGCGCTATGTGCAGCGTGAGAATACCGGCCACGGCTGGCCGGTGGCGATGCCCAAGGATGCCCCCATCGACCCCCAATCCCTGGGCGACTGCCATCTGGGCGGCGGTAGTCACGTACTGGCCTGTGGCGACAATGTGGCCGCCGATATGCTGGACTGGCTCTACCCCGAACGGCCCGTGCAGGAGAGTGAAGGCGAGTTACGGCGCTTCGATCAGTCCGAGTTTGCCGTCAAGGGCTTGGCCGATTCGGGCTATGTCTTCGTGCCTGAGGCGTGTGACGCGGGAGGCTGCCCCGTCACCGTGGCGTTGCATGGCTGCCAGATGAATGACCAAGCGATTGGCGACACCTTTGCTCGCTATAGCGGCCTGAACCGCTGGGCCGAGGAGCACGGGCAGATCATCCTCTACCCCCAGACCGAAAGCAGCATGGCCAACCCGCAAGCCTGTTGGGACTGGTGGGGGTTTGCCGAAAGTACATGGCAAATCAACCCTTTGCATGACACCCGAGAAGGCACGCAGGCCAAAGCCCTAATAGCCATGGTCGAGCGACTCCAAGAGGCGCCCGACGCTCCCGCAGAGGAAAGCACGCAGGAGGCGGACTAGCCGCCCAGCTCGCTCTCCAGGGCAGATTTCAACCCATGGGGGGTAGGCGAATAGAGCACCCGCTGCAGGATGGTTCCCTCACGGTTCACCAGAAACAGTGACGCACTATGGTCGATGGTATAGGCCATGGCGGAATCCGGCGCCTCGACACGGCGCCAGATGATGCCATAGCGCTCGGCAACATCGCTCAACTGTTCCTGGCTGCCCACCAGCCCCACGAACTCCTCGCCGAAAAACTGCATGTATTCACTCATGCGCTCCAGCGTATCGCGTTCCGGGTCCACGGTGATCATCACCGGTACTACACGCTCACGCTGCTGTTCGTCCAGCTGTGACAGCACTTGGCGCTTCACGGCCTGGTTCATGGGGCAGACGTCTGGGCAATAGGTGTAACCGAAAGAGACCACGGCGATCTCGTCGTCACTCAGTTGGGCCAGCGTAAAGTCGCCGTGGGTGGAGGGCATGGCAATGGGGCCACCTTGCGGCTCGCCGTCGTTCGAAGGGGTGGCCAATTGATACATCCCGACAGCGCTGACCGTCAACAGGATCCCCAGCAGTGCCAATCCCCACACCAGCGGTTTACGTTTATTTGCTGCCGCCATGCCTTCAGCTCCTTGTGACATCGAAATCGAACCAGCTACCCAGCTTGCCCTCGGGCGTATCGAGAATGACCCGAGCCCGCCAGGGCATGACGTCCTGGGTGCAAATGCCTACCTGCCCCTGGCCGTGGAAATGGCCGGGCGCCGTTTCGTTCAGCGTGAAACGGTGCAAGCCCATGTCCATGTCTCGGCCCACGAAGTCGACGGTCACCTGGTTGGCGCTAACGCCGTCCACTTCGACGTCCAGAGGCAGCACTTCCAGCGCCTGGATACGCCCATGGGCATCGATGGAGAGGGACAGGTGCCCCTTGTCTCCCAGCGTTGCCGAACATTGGCTAGTATGCAAGTTGCACTCACCGCTGGGCGAGAACCAGACCACATCGCTGTCGCCCTTCAGCCAGTTGGCAAAGACATACCAGGTGCAGGCCGCCAGCGCGAGGCCCGTGACCAATATCAACACTTTTAGCGCTGGAAAACCCGTCGGCTCGACGGGTTCAGGCAATTTCTTCATGGCAGAATAGTCGCTACGCAAGCCGTGAGGCGGGGAAGTTGGATTCATGGTAACAGCTATCCAGCGGATGTCGCTGTGCTGGGATGTCGCACTTGATAAGGAAACCAAATGGAGAGTATTACGGGCGCGCTTGGCCCCCTGTTTCTACTGATTCTGCTGGGCGTTCTACTAGGCAACCGCCGCTGGCCCAGCAGTGAGTTCTGGGTACAGATGGAGCGCTTGATCTACTTTGTGCTGTTCCCCGCCATGCTGGTGGGCACGTTGGCTACCGCGGACGTCAGTCAGGTGCCTGTCGGGCGGCTGGCGCTGGTGCTGCTGGGGGCGATGGCCCTGTTCGGTATGGCGCTCTGGCATTTTCGGGGCTGGTTGGCTTTGGAGCCAGCGGCGTTCACGTCCGTCTTCCAGGGGGCCGTGCGCTTCAATACCTATGTGGGTGTCGCGGGGGCCGCCGCACTGCATGGCAGCCTGGGAGCCACGACGGCCGCCGTGGCCGTGGCGCTGATGGTGCCTATCGTCAACGTGATGTGCGTCGCCAGCTTTGTGGCTGCGGGCACCCTGGGCAGTGCCAGCGTGGGCAAAAGCGCCCTGGCGCTGATCAAGAATCCGCTGATTCTGGGCTGCCTGGTGGGGATTGCCTTGAATCTGAGCGGTATCGGCCTGCCCGGCTGGAGCGAAGACACCGTCTCGCTGCTGGGAGGCGCTGCCTTGCCGCTGGGACTGGTGGCTGTCGGGGTGGCGCTGCGCCCGCGTGCGTTGCTGCGCTTCGACCGCGGTGTGCTGGCCACCAATACCATCAAGCTGGTGCTGATGCCTGTATTGGTGCTGGTGTTGGCCTGGGCGTTGAGGCTGGACCCCGTCAGCCGAGACGTGGCGCTACTCTTTGCGGCGCTGCCCACGGCCACATCGGCCTATATCCTGGCGCGACAGCTGGGCGGCGATGCCGAGCTCATGGCGGCGATCATCACTGGACAGACGCTATTGGCGATGCTGACGCTGCCGATGTGGCTGCAATGGGTAGGAGGATAAAAATAAATAAAAAGTATTCGCATTTGTGTTGACGTAGTAAATGAGAACTATTACATTGTGGGTGTGGCGTTTGATGAGACGCCACAGACCAAGACAGAAACCGCCAGTTTCCTGTCATGGTTTCTCCCTCTCATTGCTAGTCACGGTCTTTTGCCGCTCCCTTGGAGCGGCTTTCTTTTTTTATGCAGGTAATTCGCCAGAGTGTCGTTTATTAGACTTCGCCCTTCATCCAGGCATTTAAGTCATCGAAAAACGCTAAGCACTGGCTAAGCTGCTCAATTTCGATAAACTCATCGGGCTTGTGGGCTTGGCGAATAGAGCCGGGCCCAAGAATGATCGATGGGATTTCGCCATCGATCTCGAAAACGCCCCCTTCAGACCCATAAGAGACCTTGCCACCACTTTTGGGAAGGATGGGTTCAAGCTGTTTGAACATCTCGCTGTCGGTAGCGTCTCCCATGGCGGGGTAGGCAAATAACTCTTGCCACTCAATGGCGGCATCGGCGGATTGGCGCTGCATTTCAGGCAGCAGGGCAGCCTCTATATCGTTGATTAGCGCTTGGATATCCGTGGCTGCTGCTTCCTGGTCGATGCTGCGTAGCTCAAAGGTAAAGCTACAGGTATCGGGGGTCACATTGGTTGCCACACCGCCTTCTATCAAGGTGGTCAGCGTGGTGGCGTGGGGAACGGTAAAGTCGTGGTCGAAGGGGCCCTCCTGCTCATATCGTCGTGATCGTTCGGCGATCATGGTGATGATACGCGAGGCATACTCCACCGCATTGACATGTTGAGGGGAAAACGACGAGTGGCCCCCTTCACCGCGCACCGTCACCCGCATCGCGATCTTGCCTTTCTGGCCGTTGATCAGCTTCATTTCGCTGGGTTCGCCAATAATGGCCAGTGCCGGTGGCACCCGGAGCTTGGCAAGGTAGCGTGCGATGGCTGGAGCACCTAGGCAACCCACTTCCTCATCATGCGAGAAGCAGAAATAGAATGGGCGCTTGAGCTCGCCGTTGGCAAATGCTGGCGCCGCCGCCATCACACAGGCGGCGAAGCCTTTCATGTCGCAGGTGCCACGCCCAAACAAGCGGCTGCCGCGCTGCTCTAGTTTGAAAGGTTTGCTTTGCCAGTTCTTCGGATTGGCGGGGACGACGTCCGTATGGCCAGAGAGAACGATGCCAGGCACGTTGGCGGGCCCCAGACGGGCGACCAAATTGGCTTTTTCGCCGCTTTCATCGGGTAGCAGCGTTACCTCCGCGCCAAGAGCGGTGAAGCAAGCTGCCATGTGATGAATAAGCTCAAGATTGGAGTAAGCGCTGGTCGTGTCGTAAGCAATTAAATCAGCGAGATGTGATACCGCGGCTTCCAACTGCGGGTGAGCGTTAGGCGTAGCACTAGCTTGCATAGCGTTAAATCCTTGGCAATAGGGGAAACTGTGGCTCAGGCTTTGGCCTTCTTGAGCTGCTGACGAATCGTGACGACCACCACAAATATTGCCAGCGAAGCGAAAAGCCAAGTGATCGGCGACGACACCAAGATACTGGGATCACCGCGAGAGAGCGCAAGGGCACGACGCAGGTTCTCTTCCAGCATCGGGCCGAGAATGAAAGCGATTAAAAAGGGCGCGGCGGGGATGGCGAACAGGAACATGAAAAAGCCAAATACACCCATCGCCAGCAGTACGATGACGTCATACATACTGTTGGAGATCGAAAAAATACCGAAGACGCATAGCGCAAGCACGATAGGCGCCATCAGCCCTGGTGGAATCCGTGAGATATGCGAGAAAAAGCGCATGGTGGCTTTACCCGCACCAAACAGCAGAACGGAGGAGAACAGCATGCCGATAAACAGCATGTAAACCTCATTAAGATTGTTCTCAAACAGCATCGGACCGGGGGTCATGCCGTGAATCATAAAAGCGCCCAGCATCACGCCAGTAATCACATCGCCTGGCACACCCAGCGCTAACAAAGGAATCATGGTGGAGCCACAGCAGCCATTATTGGCGGACTCGGATGCCGCGATCCCTTCTAGTTCGCCTTTACCAAAGTTGTCGCGGTTCTTCGAGCTGCGCTGCGCTTCCCCGTAGGAAGAGAACGCCGCTGCCGAGGGGCCAATACCGGGAATGGCTCCCATCACCACCCCGATCATGCTGCCTTTGAGCATGGCCTTTAAGGAGCGGCGCAGCTCATCCCGTGTTACGCGGTTATCGCCTAGCTGCATGGGCTTATGGCTTTGATTGTGACGAAAAACAATAATTTTAAGCAGCTCAGGGATCGCAAATAGACCGATGAGCACGGGCGCAACCGCAAGACCGCTCTGCATATCCACGGTGAGATCAAAGCGGAACGAGCCGTACATATCCTCCCCTACGGTGGCCAGCAGTAGCCCTAAGCACGCCGACACAAGCCCAAGCAGCAGCGAGCGCCCTGACACCCCAGCCACCGTCGTAAGTGCGAAAATCATCAGCATAAAGTATTCGGGTGGCCCGATGCGCAGCGCTAGGAGTGCCAGAGGTGCGGCAATAAAAATCAGCGAGAGATTGGAGATAAAGTCCCCGGTACAGGACGAATAGAGCGCCATGTTGAGGGCTTTGCCTGCTTTGCCCTGCTGGGCCAGCGGGTAGCCGTCAAGGGTGGTACAGGCGGCTGAGGCAGTTCCCGGAGTCTTGATCAGAATCGCGGATACCGAGCCGCCGTAGGTTGAGCCTTTATAGAGCGCAACGAGCAGTAAAATACTCGGTATCGGCTGCATATAAAACGTAAAAGGCAGCGCCAGGGTTACCGCCATGGTGCCGGTCATGCCGGGAATGGCACCGATAATCACGCCGCCCCAGATGCCGGCGGCCATGATCAGAAAGTTCTCAAGGGTGGCCACCGCTTGGAAGGCAACCAGCAGATCGTTGAGCATAGTGGTAATCCTATACGCGGTAGGTTAAATACCGACCGCCTTGAAGAGGCTGCCGACAGGGAAACGCGTATTGAGTGCGCTGGAGAAAAACAGGTAGAGAACCAGTGGGAGGGCGATGGCAACGATGACCGCCACCACTTTATGGCGCCAATAACCGGTCAGTATTAGCATCGCCATTAACAGCAGAATGCTCGATAGCAAAAAACCGAGTAGCATTACGGAGCCGATAAACACTGCAAAGGCCAGCACCGTCCAAGCGAAGCGAGTGAGTAGGGTGGCAAGCGGCGTATCGCCCCGTATTGAGCGGGCGTCTTCAGGGTCGGCGATGGTTGCGGTTTTACGTGAAAAAGATAGCCCTACGAGCAGCATGCCTAATGCCATGCCGAGCATGGAAATCGTGCGTGGCCACATGTCCGGCGGCGGCGCAAACCCGGGAATAAAGCGTGGGCGGGGCACATAGGCGGGGATCAGTAAAAAAAGTACGATACCGAACAGCGCTGTTATTACTAAACCACGTGTCATACCCATGCCCCCTCCAGTGATGAATTGTTGTATACAGTCACGACTAAGTGTTTGACATTGGCTTACTCTAGATAGCCAAACTGCTCTGCTAAGCTGCGATAGAACTCGTACTGCTCTTTGGCATACGTCTTCATATCGACGCTGCCAATCGTGGATATGGAGCCACGATTGGCAGCACGACCGAGCCAGGTTTCATCTTCAGCGACGTGCTCCATTACTTCGCTCCAGGTGTTAACTACTTCCTCGGGGAGGTTCGGCGGACCATAGAGCGCGCTCCAACCGATGACTTGCCCAGCCAAGTCATAACCCAACTCTTCAGCTGTCGGCACGTCGGGGAGTGCTTCCAGACGTTCGGGTGAGAACACCATTAACGGGCGCATATCACCGCTCTCGATATGCGGCATCAATGAAGCGGCGGCGATGGCAAGAAAATCAACATGCCCGCCTAGTAATGCTGTCGCGAGCTCACCGCCCCCACGATAGGGAATCAGTGTTGCCGCCGTTAGCGGATCCATTTCCGCGTCAGCCAGCAGCGACTGTACGGTAAAACCATCGATGGCGGTGGCACCAGAAGCGGCGTAGCTCATCGCGCCAGGGTCGTTTTTGATGCCGTTCAGCAACTCGTCGACGCTTTCATAAGGAGAGTCTTCCGCCACGGCAAGAATCATCGGTGTGGCTTCGAGCGGGCTGAGGAATGTGTACTCGTCCCAGTCGACGCTGCTGTTTTCGTTGACCGCCGGTGACAGCGCCATGCCGACGCGGGCTAGCAGCAGGGTGTATCCATCGGCGTCAGACTGCACAACATCACGCGCACCGGTCATGCCGCCTGCGCCGGCCTGATTGACGACAGTCACAGGCTGACCGAGATATTCACGAGCAGACTCCGCTAGTGCCCTGCCAGCCAGGTCGGAGGCTCCGCCTGGGCCATAAGGGACTACCAGTGTCACGGGTTCTGAAGGGTAGTTCTGAGCATAGGCAGTGGAGGCCGCGAGCAGCGCTGCTGCCGCTAAGCTTAAGGTGAGTTTCATACTGATCTCCGCAAGGGTGGTTGCATAGCTATTTCTGGATGCCTGTTATTAGAGAAGTGCGCGACGAGGAGTAACGTCAGCCACCACTTTCAACATAGACAAGTATGAAGTTTATTGCAACAATTAACCTTTGTATTCGATTATGTTCTAGTGGTGAGGCAAAGTTGCAAGCTTATCGTTTATGAACATTGGTCTATTTACAGTTAATGGATCGAAAAACTATTTTGGCGAGAGTTAATGCTATGAAAATAAAGGAAATTGAAGCATTCGATGCATTCATGAAGCATGGCACCACAAAAGCGGCGGCCGAAACGTTAGGCATCAGCCAATCGATGGTCAGTCGTCTACTCATCGGGCTAGAGGGCGAGCTGGGGTTTGCACTGTTCAAGCGCGCCCGTAATCAGCTTTCGCCAACGTCTGAAGCATTTTTATACCACGCGTCCGTTTTACGGCTGATGGCGAGTATTCGAGATACTCAAAAAGATGCGGACGCTATTGCTAATAACCAGTTGGGCAGTGTCGTCGTGGCGGCACAACCCATTTTTTGCGATACCTTTTTACTCGATGTGATTAAACGGTTTAAACAACATCATCCTAATGTCGGCGTGCGAGTCATCGATGCAGGATTACAAGAATTGCTCAAAATGATCGACAATAATACCTGTGATGTCGCGCTGGGAATAACGCTTGAAGCAGACACTTATGGGGCAAAAGTGAGTACGCTTGCACGCTGTTCTGCCAGATGCATCATGCATCGTACACACCCCCTCGCTAGGCAAGATGTGGTGGCGCTTACCAGCTTACAAAACCAGACGTTCGTTGAGCTGATGGCCGATAGCCCCCTGCGTGCCCGCGTGGATTACATTATGCAGACAGTGGATATAAAGCGGCATATTGCTGCTGAAATGCGCCATATGCGAGGTGTGTGTGCATTGGTCGATCGCGGGCTTGGGGTGGCTGTGATTGATCCCATTGCAGAGCTGCTGCTGCAGGGAACCGCCGTTGTATCAAAGCCTATGGAGCCAACCATTGAATGGGAAATTGCCTTGCTCAAATCTAAACACAAGCCGTTAAGTAATGTGGCCGAATCTTTCTGCGAAGAGGTATACGCTGAAATCGCCAGCTTGCATCAGATGGGCATTTTAAGATCGCTGACTCATTAAATTAAGCTTAATGCTCGTCCTGATACAGCTATTGTCGGTTAACGCGAAAGACGCCCGCTCAGCATTGAT